>NZ_CP046266.1:4872514-5237528 GCF_009720625.1 Metabacillus sediminilitoris | reverse complement strand
TAGGTTAGAAGAGAAACGATACTCGAAGTATTTTGTAGAGTTGAATAATATAATGGTTATTATAGTTTTTGGGCTGTTGATTTTTTATTTTCCTTTGTACGTATTTATTAGTAGAGTTATGAATGAATATGTACAAATTTTTGAATATTTGCCTATAATTTTTGCTATAATCTTTATTCAATCAAAAATGCAAATTTTAATAAATCCATATTACAAATTACTTCGACAAGAGAAAGCGATGCTTAGAGCAAATATTGTAGGAGTAATAATAGCTATTCTTATTATAGTACCTTCATATCTTATTAATAAATCTGTACTAATGGTTGCTATTGGTACCTTTTTAGCTATGGGAATAAGGTTATATTTATCTGAGATATATTTAAAAAAGATCCTTTCTATTAATTATAAATCAAATATAATAGTAGAGATTTTTGGCATAATAATTTTTATTTTCTTTGCTTACCAATCAAACTTATTAATAGGTTTTTTCGGTTATTTAATTGTTTTTTGTATATGTTTAATCCGTAATATAAAGACTGTTAATCAATTTATAAGATACTTATTTTAGGGGGGATAATTTGCATATTGTATTTATAGTAGGTAACTATTATCCATACTATTCAGCTGTTGGAAACTGTGTTGGTAATGTTGCTGATGAATTAGCAAAAGGGAACAAAGTTACAGTTATTTGTCAAAAGAATTTTAATGAACAAGCTGATGTTGAAGTTTTTAATAAGCAAAAAATTATTAGAGTAGCTACACGTGAAAACAATGTCAGAGAGATACTGAGTTCAAAAATTAATACTGAAAAAGGCTTTAAGAAAAAAATTTACAAGGTGTTACAAGGGACATATAAGGTTTCAAGAGTAATAAAGACTACTTTTTCAAGGGTCACTTTAAGGAAAGAATTAGTGAATTCCTACCTAGATACATTATATAATATCCAAGAACCCATTGATCTAATTATCCCTGCTTGTATGCCTTTTGAAAGTGTTATTGCAGCATGTAAGTTTAAGAGCCAATATCAATATTCTGAGGTTCAAATTATCCCCTATTTATTTGATAATTTTGTTGATAATGAATCCTTGCATAGAACGAAAATAAATATGAAACTTAAAAGAAAAAAACATTTACTATTAGAAGAAGATATGCTAAAGAATACGAGTTCAATACTTATAATGAATCAGTTAAGAGAGCACTTCTCTTTAGAATTTCCTAATTTTGAAGATAAATTGGTAGTAGTTGAACATCCTTTATTAAAACAGTACTCTGAGGACCCTGTAGAAAATAAGGGGAGTATTGAATTAATATATGCAGGGAGTTTCTATAAAAAAATTAGAGATCCAAAGTACTTTTTGAAGGTTGTAGATAATGCATTATCTTGTATTAATGCAACTATTCATCTATATACCTTTGGTAATTGTAATGAAATAATTGAAAAATATTCCAAAATGGATAAACCAATCCTTAATCATGGTAAGGTTTCTACCGAAAAAGCATATAAAGAATTAAATAAAGCAAATATTTTAATTGCAGTTGGAAATAGTAATAATAAGCAAGTTCCAAGTAAAATATTTGAGTATTTATCATTTGGAAAGCCTATTATATATTTTTACTCTAATCCTAACGATACTAACTTAGAAATCCTTAATAAATATCCGCTATCATTATGTTTAAAGCAGGATGATGATAAGTTTGAGGATAACGTAAAATTATTTGTTGAATTTTGTGATAAACATAAGTACTCCCATATATCTTATGAGGTTGTTGAAAAACTTTTTAAAGATGCAACTCCAAAATATACTGCTGAAATAATTAAGAAAATCTATGAGGAGTCAAATATATGACCATAATTGAAAACGAATTAGAAGTTTTGAAGAAAATGGATCTAATAATTCTAATACGTAATATAGTTGTTACTATGCAGGGGAAGAGTTATGGATTTTAAAATAAATCTTAGAAAACTTTCGGTAATTTCTCTATATTTATTAACAATACTTTTTATTTTCTTAATACTAAATGTAATATCTGAAATGAGTTATGACGAATGGCTTATTATAATTAATATATTAATACTCAGTGTTTTACTTATACAACTAGTCTTTATAAAAGTGCTAAAATATGAGTTTTTTTCTATTAGTGTTTTATTTTTACTTTTTTCATATGTATTTCATTTATCATATCAATTCTTACTTTTAATTGATTTTGATTTTGGTGGAATGTCTTATGCTATACCAACAACTCGATATGGAAATGATGTATACAGAGAAGCGGTAGAATATTCTTTAAAGTCAATCATGATGTTATTTTTAGGTATGATGGTACTAATGCCACATCATTCTAAACGTGAAATAATTTCTGTAGATAATTCGGATTCCAATAAATTTAATAAGATATTAGGAATAATATTGATAATTATTTCCCTTCCAGTAAATGTATATATTTTAGTAATTAAGATACAAGGAATGATCGCTGGGGGATATGTAGGTGTTATAGAGAATTCTGTAGGAGTTTTGCCCTCATACTTATCAAATTTATTGTTACCTGGTGTATTTTTACTCTTAGTATCTATTAAAAATAATATAAAATTAGTAAGATTGATTGCTGTAGCTTTTATTTTTTATACTTTCTTAGGAACATTTGCTGGTCAAAGGGCATATACCATTCTAAATATTATTCTTTTCCTTTATTTGTATTTTAATAGTATAGAAAAGCCCAAATTCAAAACTATAATTTATAGTGTAATAGCTGGTTATTTCACCCTTTCATGGTTTATTGTAATAAGAAATAATAGGGCTGAGGGATTAAGTATTTCTTCTTTATTTGAAATATTTAATCTTGAAAATAGTGTTATTCTTAACACCTTTTCCGAGTTAGGGTTTACAATAAATATTGTTTGTATAACTCTTAGTCAAGAGGTTAATCATATCTTTGGCGGTCAAGTGCTTTATTCTATATTAACAATAATACCAAAAGTGTCAGAATTATTTAGTGAATTCAATAATTATAACATTTATAATGCTTTTGATTTAAGTCGTTATGGTAGTTCGTACATTGGAGATTTTAATTTTGACTTTGGTAATGTTGGAATATTTATATCTGCAATATATGGATTAATTATTCAAAAGTTAAATAATACTATTAAAAGATTATTACAAGAAGGAAAGTATTTTAAAGTTGCTTTAATTCTACCGTTAATATTGGAGTTATTGTTTACAGTACGTTCTGGTACTTATAAACTACTGCGTATTTTTATATGGACATCGATGATTATTTTAATCATAAAATTAAACCTCACATTAATTTGGAAAGGAGGAAAAAATAACTATGCAAATAAGAAAGCTCGTTGAAAAAAATGATATATTACTAGGCTACTATTTAAAAATTAGGTGCTTTATTTATTTAGTAGTGTTTTATCCATATCGCAAATTAAGAGAATCATTTAGAAAATATGGATTGGATAAATCTAATTCTTATATTAAAAAGATTAAAGACATTCACTCCGGAGAAAGGTGTTTTATTATTGGAACTGGCCCTAGTTTAACAAAAGAGGATATTTATAAACTGAAAAGTGAATATACTTTTGGCACCAATGCATTATGTTTATTATTTAACGAACTTAAATGGAAAACTAATTATTTTGTTATTTCTGATAAAAAGGCATATAAAAAGTTAGTTAACAATCTACCGAAAGATGACACTAACAATATCTTTATCTCCAGTCCGAAGAGTAAGGATGTTAAAGATGGACACACATATGTACCTATAAATCCTGTAAATAACTACTTAACAACTAATAAGTATAAAAAATTTTCTGATAATATACATGTTTGCTGTTATGATGCAAATACTGTTGTATTTAATGCATTACAGATAGCTATTTATATGGGTTTTAAAGAAATATATTTGATAGGCGTAGATTGTAATTACAGTGATGACGCAAAAAAAAGGTATTTAGTTGATCACCAAATAAATAATCCATATTATAAATCTGCTGGTAGAAGTATGATTGAAGATTTTAAAGTGGCTAAAAAGTATGCAGATAAATTTGGAATAAAGATATATAATGCAACACGTGGAGGAATGTTAGAAGTCTTTGAAAGAGTAAATTTAGATAAAGTATTATAATAAATAACATTAAGTTACTTATCCGTATTAATAATATTTCTTTTAAAATTATTAAAATAGAGTGTTTTAATTATAACGATCTCTAAAGTAGACAAATTAAATCAGATTTAAGGGGAAGTTCAGTAATGATAAATTCTGAACCTTTCTCTTCTTATGCAACTTTTTGACCTTTTCATCATAGTAACCCAATTTCTCAAGATCATTTTTAAAAAAGCTATATTTTGAGGATATGAAGGTTAATTATTATGTATAGAGGATGAGGTTAAGCTAATATTCTATAAATCTTTACATTCTTTCGATGATTACAGTGACAGTAAAAAAGGAATGGGTACAAAAATTGTGCACCGCCATAAAACTATTCCAACTGCACTTGACATTTTTCTGGTACAATCATCGGCATCTTCCTATCTAGTAAATGCACTACCATCTGCGGCACCAACGCTCCAGGCCCTAAAGCTTGTCCTACACTAAGCGTTGGAATCCTCTTATTAGCAATCCACTCTGTAATTTTTCCCTCCGTCGCATAGCTTGGCAGATAGCTAGCATAACTAGAAGAAGGGAAGGTCATTCCTCTTGAAACAAATGGACGTTTCTTTTGTTTTATTGGTTTAAATCAAACAAAAATATGTTAGCTTATGGTGTCTGTAAGTCAGACTGCAAACGTAGGAACCGTCCCATTGTTCCTTTGTACAATTATTAATTGTGATACCTCACGCGAAATAAAATTTTGTGAAACATAGTCTTCGTTCCACCTCATTTTTTCCCTCCTGATTCGTTTCCTATAACGGCTTTCACATTTAGTATTTGGGATAAGCCCTGACCACAGTGACACTCTAAAATAGGTCTTTATCACCGTTGCTCCACATCAATAGGGACATAAAATTTCAAACAAAATTGTAATTGTGAATGCGCTTACAACTCTGATAATATAAGAGCAAGAAATGAGGTGGTTAAAAATTCATGAATGATTTCCTGAATGAGCGTCACAATAAAATCATCGAAATTTTGCAAAAGGAGAGGAGATATGTAACAGCTTCTGAATTGGCTGAAAAGCTACATGTTTCTAAAAAAACTATTTATCGAGACATAAATGAAATATCAGAAAATAATCCTACCTCTTATCGAATTATAAAGAAAGAGAATAATGGATATTCATTAGAACTTATTGAGGAAAACAGCGCCCATGGTGAATTTGAACATCCAGAAGAAAGACGTTTAAACCTATTATTATATCTCCTTTCTATTGCACCTTGTAAAACATCCATCCAGAAAATAGCAGATAGATACTTTGTGAGTCAAAGCTCCATCATAAATGATTTTAAGCATATAGAGAAGAAAATAACGCCGTACAACTTACATTTATCAAGGAAGAATAACGGTACCTGTTTAGAGGGGGATCAACTTGCATTATATCGCTTAATGTCTGTCATTATTGAAAGTTATTTAAAACAAACAGGAGATTCATTAAGTCAAGATGATATACCTGATTGTATTAAGAATATAAAAGTAAAGAATGCCAGATTGGATGAATTAAAGAAGCTGCTTCATGATATGCAAGTGGAACATGATTTACTTTTAGATCAGCCATACTATTTAACATTATTTTGTTCGCTTCTTTCTATTATAGAAAAGCACACGAATGGGATGCAGCTCTTAGCCAACGAGGGAAAAATCTACGAAGAAATAGATGGAAATTCAGCTATCTATTCGATGACGAAACATTTGGTGGATAAGCTGGAATTGCTTTATACCATTCGATTAAAACCATACGAAATGTATTCTCTTTATTATATTTTAAAAGCTTATAAACTCAATTCTAAGTTTTTCCTAAATCAAGATACCAAAGAAATCAAGAATGAAAAAGTCAAGACACTAGCTGAGCAGTTCATTTTAAACGTAACAGAAAACAGCGGTTATCAGTTTATAGAAGATAAAGAATTGGTCGAGCGATTGACCTTGCATCTTTATTCAATGGTCTATCGACTAGATCATCAAATCTATATTATGAATCCTATTATCAAATCGATAAAAACGAATTTCCCAAAGATTTTTAATCTGGTGAAAGACAGTGCCAAAGAATTAAATCAAGAAGGCATCTACGATAAATCGATAACAGATGAAGAGATTGGCTATATCGCGTTGTATTTTCAAATCTCCTACGATGAAAGATTTGCTAATAAAATACCAATATTAATTGAATGTTCAAGTGGAATTGGTACATCTCACTTGCTAAGCGGGAAAATCAAGAAAAATTTTCCGGAAATACACGTAAAAAAAATTATTGCTCAACAGCGGATTAAGCAAAGTGATTATGATGATGTTGAACTCATTATATCTACTGTCAAAACGCACAGTATTGTCGATAAACCTACGATTCTTGTCAGCCCTATTTTAAATGATGAGGAAAAGTATAAAATTCATCAATTTATAAAAAATTATTATCAACAACAAAGTTCACATCAGAACAATTATCTAAAAGTATAGGAGGTTCTAAGATGGTGGTTAATATGGAAGAGTTAGATTTTAGTAAAGTAGTAACGGAGGATCTCATTCAATTGGATTTACAAGCGACAACGAAGATCGAAGTGATTAAGGAATTAACAAATCTATTGTTTGTAAACGGTTGCATAGATGATGAAGAAGGTTTTATTAAGGATGTGATGTATCGTGAAAGTGAGGGTGTGACTGGTTTAGAAAAAGGGATCGCGATCCCTCATGGAAAATCAGATTATGTTCTCAAAACCTCAATTGCCATTGGCCGAACAAAACAGCATGTGGAATGGGAGTCAATGGATGGAAGTCCAATTAATATTATCATCTTGTTTGCTGTGAAAAATACCGATAAAACGACAACACATATCAAACTGCTTCAGAAAATAGCCGTCTTATTGTCTGATGAAGAAACGATTGAACAGTTCCAAACGCTTCAAACGAAGAAAGATTTTTTAAATCTATTATCCAAAAATAATTAATTCGGGGGAATGAAGAATGAAAATTGTTGGGATCTCTGCTTGTACATCTGGCATCGCCCATACGTATATTGCGAAGGAAAAACTAATCAAAGCTGGTCAAGAGCTAGGATATCAAGTTCGAATTGAAACACAAGGAACAATTGGCACAGAGGATGAATTAACGAAGGAAGAAATCATGGAAGCAGATCTGGTCATTATAGCTGCTGATATCAAAATTAGTGGGAAAGAACGATTTAAAGGAAAGAAAATAATCGAAATTCCAACCAATATAGCGATAAAGGCACCGAAGCAATTATATAAAAAGATTGAAGAAGAATTAAATTTAAAACAATAATTCTGTAATAATGAGTCAGAATTTTTAGATTTATTATAGTAAAAGACTAGTCAGATAGTGAGGGCTAGCTCCACTATCTAATCTAGCAATTTATGAAAATATCAATGAACTGGAAATTAACTGGAAAGAGGATGCTGAACGTACTGTAAAAGGAGGGCAATTATATGTTAAAAAAACTTCAAATTAAGAAGCATGCTTTAACTGCTATATCCTTTATGCTGCCACTTGTTGTTGCGTCAGGACTTTTAATTGCAATTGGTAATTTAACTGGTGGAACTGTTATTGAAAATTATAAGGAAGCCTATTCGATTCCATCAGCTCTTGTCTCTTTAGGTGTGTTAGGGATGGGATTACTCGCTCCTGTTATCGCTGGTGCCATTGCCTACTCCATAGCTGATCGTCCAGGGATAGCCCCCGGCCTATTAATGGGTTTAATTGCGAATGCAATCGGTGCTGGATTTTTAGGCGGAATGTTAGGTGGATTTATTGTCGGTTATTTTGTTTTATTTCTTAAAAACAATTTAAAAGTACCAAAATGGGCAGAAGGCTTAATGCCGATGATGATCATTCCCTTACTATCCAGTTTGGTTATCGGTCTATTGATGTTCTTTGTCTTAGGGGTGCCAATTGTATGGGCAACAGATGGGCTAACATCCTTTTTAACAAGCATGCAAGGATCGATGAGATTTGTATTTGGAGCCATTTTGGGAGGAATGGCAGCATTCGATTTCGGTGGTCCGGTCAATAAAACTGCTTCTCTTTTTGCCGATGGACTTTTACTAGAGGGAATTTATGAACCTGAAGCAGTCAAAATTTTAGCCAGCATGGTTCCTCCATTTGGGGTAGCACTCTCATGGGTTATGGCAAAAGCATTTCGTAAAAAGAAATATACCAAATCAGAAGAGGATAATATTAAAATCGCGTTTCCAATGGGAGTTTGTATGATTACCGAAGGTGTTATCCCGATTGCAGCTGTAGACATTGTGAGAGTAGTCGTCTCTTGTACGACTGGTGCAGCAATCGGAGGAGGATTCTCGATGATGTGGGGAGTTGGCTCACCTGTTCCTTCAGGCGGTATGTTTATCGTGCCAGCAATGAATCATCCTCTATTATTCTGTTTAGCTTTACTGATTGGATCAATGATTACTGGAGTCATGCTGTTTTTATGGAAGAAGGAGCCTGTCGAAAATGCAGTGGATACGACTGAAGAAGAAGAAATGGATTTATCAGATATAAAAATCTCATTTTAATAGATTGGAAGTGATTACGATATATGTTTCGATGAAAGGCATGCTGGAACGCGCCAATAAAGGCAAATATGCAGTAATGGCTATCAATTGTTTTAACTTAGAGACCGCTAAAGCAGTGATTGACGCAGCTCAGGAATTGAGAGCACCAATCATTATTGACCTATTACAAGATCATTTGATGGCTCACTTAGGAAGCAAGCTTCTCACTCAACCAATTATCGAGATGGCGAATGCTGCAAGTGTGGAGGTAGCTATTAACCTGGACCATGGACAGGATATAGGGTTTGTCAAAAGATGCTTAAGAGATGGGTTTTCGAGTGTGATGATGGATGCTTCCGCATATCCGATCGAGCGGAATATCGAAATTACACGCAATATGGTCGAATTTGCCCAAACCTATGACGCCAGTGTAGAAGGAGAAATTGGCAATATCGGTTCCGTGGCTGGAAATCATATGACCGATGATGAAATGTATACCGATCCGGAACTAGCGATCTATTTTGCCAAAGAAACAGGGATAGACGCGTTAGCCATTTCCTTTGGCTCCAGTCATGGCGATTATCCAGAAGGCTACTTTCCTGAATTCCGTTTTGATATCTTAGAAAAAATTAAACAGGAAACAAACATGCCTCTTGTTTTACATGGCGGGTCTGGCTGTGGAGAGGAAAATATCAAAAAATCGATTGAACTTGGCATTAATAAGATTAATGTTGGTTCAGATTTTATGAAAGCACAGATTCATAGTATTCAAGAAAGCTTAAAAGACGAAGGTAGTCTAGATTATTTTGAGATGATTCATCGAACAGTATCTGCCGGAAAAGAGTTAGTAAAGGATTATATTCAATTATCCCAATCAGAAGGGAAATCACTGTAGAAAGAGAAGAAAACATGAAACAATTTTTAGAGGTTGCACGTTCTCCTTAGGTTTTGCAGATAGAGCTAGTAGGGTAAATTGTCGTCCATGTCAAAGAGGATTTCAGAGGTAACGTTTCACAAAAAATTGATTGTCCAAATTCAGGAGGTAATGTAAATGCTTACAACGATGAAAGAATTATTAAGTGTAGCTGTTAGAGAGAGATTTGCTGTTGGGTCCTTTAATATCGCAAATAGTGAATTTGTAAAAGCTGTCATTGAAACAGCCGAGGCTGAAAACTCACCAGCAATTCTGCAAATTCACCCTAATGAAATCAATTTAATGACCGATCACTTTGCAGCCTACTGCAGAGAAGCAGCTCATAATGCCAAGGTGCCGATCGTCATTCATTTAGATCATGGTGGAACGATTGAAGATGTTGTAAGAGCGATTCGCAATGGATTTACATCTGTCATGATTGATGGATCACATCTGCCATATGAAGAGAATGTGAAGCTGACTCAAGAAGCGGTAAGGATCGCACACGCTGTTGGTGTATCTGTTGAAGGAGAACTAGGAACGATTGGTGATACAGGTACTAGCTCTGAAGGCGGCGCAATGGATATTATCTATACAGATCCTGACCAAGCAAGAGACTTTGTTGATCGAACAAATGTTGATACATTAGCAATTGCCATTGGTACGGCACACGGATTTTACCCAAAACACATGACGCCTAAATTAGAAATTGATCGGTTAAAACAAATTCATTCGAAAATCGATATTCCTCTTGTGCTGCATGGCGGTTCAGATAACCCTGATGAGGACATTACAGAATCCGTTAAATACGGAATCGGAAAAATCAATTTATCAAGTGAAATGAAACGCGCCTTCTTCAATCAATTAAGAGAAACTCTGCAAGAATACCCAAATGGATATGAACCAGATGTACTTTTCCCAAGCTCAACTGCTGCGGCGAAAGAAGTCATAGCTAGAAAGATGAAGTTATTTGGTTCAACCGGGAAAGCTGATCTGTATGGAGCTTCAAGTAAGGCTGGTTTGTTAGTGAAGTAGGGGGCAGGAAGCAAAAGAAGTGCGGGGATGCTAATCGCGCTTCTTTTGTTTTTTTCAGAAAGTTTATTGACGAAATGAATAAATTAAAATGAACGATGTTGGAACCAATGTATTGGAACTTATTAAGGTAGTAGAAAGGGTATGATGATATGATTCAACCAATCTTTTTAACTCCTGTGTTCCAAGAACGGATCTGGGGTGGAACAAGATTAAAGGATATATTTAACTACGATATCCCATCGAGTACGACGGGCGAGTGCTGGGCGATTTCTGCCCATCCAAATGGGCAAAGTACGGTAACAAACGGGAAATACAAAGGAAGCACATTATGTGAACTTTGGAATGATCATCGTGAATTGTTTGGAAGGATGGAAGGTGATCGTTTTCCTTTATTAACAAAAGTGTTAGATGCAAATGACAATTTATCTGTGCAGGTTCACCCAGATGATCAATACGCAAAAGAGTGTGAAAACGGTGAAATAGGCAAGACAGAATGCTGGTATATTATCGATTGTGAAGACGATGCTGAAATCATTCTCGGTCACAATGCTCGTTCAAAAGAAGAGTTAGTAAGCATGATTAAACATAATAAGTGGAACGAGTTATTAACGAGAAAGAAAATAAAGCCTGGTGACTTTTTCTATGTGCCAAGTGGTTCGATTCATGCATTATGCAATGGGACTCTAGTCTTAGAAACTCAACAAAGCTCAGATACAACCTATCGTGTCTATGATTATGACCGCCGTGATCACAATGGAAATTTACGTGAACTTCATTTAGAGAAAGCAATTGAAGTAACGACTACTCCTCATCGAATAAGAAAAGTTGACCCTATCATTCATAAAATAAACACTTCTACAATTACAACTTTTGTTGAAGAACAATATTTTACTGTCTCTAAGTGGCACGTTTATTCCCGTTTAGAAATGATTCAAGATAAACCATTTATGTCAGTAAGTTTGATTGATGGAAAAGGTAAGTTAACTGTGAATCATGATAGTTATCTACTAAATAAGGGGCAGCATTTTATCTTACCAAACAATATGGGAGCCTTTGTGTTAGAGGGAAATATGCAAATGATTGTCTCACATCCTTAAATAGGATAGCTAATAGTGAAAGTAACTCAAATTTTAAGAATAAAATGTTGGGGGAGAATTATGATGCTATTTGGGGCAATTGAAGCAGGAGGGACAAAATTTGTTTGTGGGATAGGCAGGGAAAATGGACAGATTTATGACCGGGTAAGCTTTCCAACCACTACACCTCAAGAAACAATGAAACAAGTTGTATCTTTCTTTAGCCAGAAAAACATCGAAGCGATCGGAATCGGCTCATTTGGTCCTATTGATCTTAATAAAGACAGTACAACTTATGGATACATCACAAGTACACCAAAACCTTATTGGAACAACTTTGACTTCATTGGTGAAATAAAAAAACATTTTTCAGTTCCTATCAGTTTTGACACAGATGTAAACGGTGCAGCCCTTGGTGAAAGTAAATGGGGAGCCGCAAAAGGGCTGGATAGCTGCATCTATATAACAGTTGGTACTGGGATAGGAGTTGGCGCAATGACAGAAGGTCAACTTCTTCATGGCCTCCTTCATCCAGAAATGGGCCATATCTTGATAAGAAGACATCCTGAGGATCGTTTTGAAGGATGCTGCCCATACCATCGAGATTGTTTAGAGGGAATGGCTTCAGGTCCATCGCTAGAAAAAAGATGGGGCAAAGCAGGATTGGAACTCTTCAATAACGAAAAGGTCTGGGAAATAGAATCTTATTATTTAGCACAGGCGATTGCTAATTATATCTTAATTCTCTCACCTAAAAAGGTTATTTTAGGTGGTGGGGTCATGAAACAAGAACAACTCTTTCCTTTGATACGAAAAGAAGTAGTAAAACTATTAAACGGTTATATACAAGCAAACGAGATTTTAGATGATATTGACTCTTATATCGTTCCTCCAGGTCTAGGTGATAATGCTGGATTAGCAGGGGCAATTGCACTTGCTCAGAACAGCCTTATTGAAATGAGGCATCTGTAAGTTGTATGTATTAAGGGTCGCAGACTTTAATAAAAAGAAATAGAACATAAGGATGGCTTCAGGTATTGAACTGAGGTCTTTTTTTGAAAAGTAAAGAAAGTATAAGTTCTTTCTGCTTCGTTTTATTGTCTAGCGCAAGCTGAAGGCACGAGGTTAAAGAAACGTATCTAGCATATTTTGAAATACTTCGAAATAAAGTAAAAGGAGAGTCAGTCATTAATATGATTAGCTCTCCTTTTTGGATGACAAAAATCTGTTGGATGAATAGTAGGAGAAGGCTTCCTCTGTTAAAATATACCTATACCTGTTTCATCAGGATAGCTTTTTTTATTAAATGATCTTGTGTGATATAGTAGCTGTGGAGGGATGATATGATGATTAGTGAAAAACTAGTAACGGGCTTAATAAAACAGATGAACTATGAGTTTTACTCTGCACATGCATATCTAGGAATGGCTGCTTATTGTTCAGCTGAGAGCTTAGATGGTTTTGCAAATTTCTTTCTAGTACAAGCTGAAGAGGAGCGCTTTCATGCGATGAAGTTTTATAACTTCATTAATGATATGGGGGAGCGTGCAATCGTAGAGGGCTTTCCTGCTCCACATAATGGTTTTGATTCCGTACTAGAAGTATTCGAAAAAGGGTTAGAACATGAGAAAGAGGTTACTCGACGTATTTATGAACTTGCTGATATTGCCTTAGATGAGCGTGAGCATGCGACAATGACGTTTTTGAAGTGGTTTATTGAAGAACAAGTTGAAGAGGAAGCAACATTCGATAATCTTATTCAGAAATTAAAGCGTATTGATACAGATAGTAACGCCTTTTTTATGCTTGATAGTGAACTGGGAAAACGGACATTCGCTTCAGAAGCTTAGAGTTTGGGTGCCAGTCACCATCCAAATTTTATACTTAGTTAAAGAGTCAGTAGAGTAGGAGAAGGATAAATAGTAAAAGGCTCATACTTAATAGGATGAGTCTCAGGCTGTCGAGAAACCTTGGCAGCCTTTAATTTCCCTTAAATACTTTAATCATTCACTGCGTTCATTTTATATCATATATGTAATAATAATGGGTCTGTGAAGAGGATACTTGTTGTATACTCCAATCTGCTAGTAGGCAAATACAAACAAAAATGTACATTCTAAAACAATCAAAATTTTACATAACTTTATTGACATTTATACTCAGGAAAGCAGAATTCAGTACTTAGCTTTATAGAAGTAAAAGATAAAAACGTGTTATATGCTGAATTTTATAAAAGGAATGAGGCGAAGACCCCAATACAAAAAGGCTAGGATGAGGCCGTATCCTAGCCTTTTTGTATACCATAAAATCGATTCCGGTGAAAAAATCGAATGAAATGTAATCAGAATTTTAAACAAATGTAATCAGAAATTTGAACAAATGAAAATAAGTTATGGGATAATGACTACTTCAAGACGGGCTCTGAATATTATGCAAGTTTTTTTTACCTTCAAGAGCCGAATGTGTGTCCATATACTGTAAAAGTTATGGGAGCTAAGTTTAAAACTTGTTTAAGTTAATTTGTTATTACGGTTTAGGTGGTGCAAAGTTTGGGAGAGTCGAAAAAGAAAAGAAAAAGAGTCAGAGTAAGATGGGGAAGAGTATTTGGAGCGCTTCTTCTTCTGTGTATCTTTATTATTGGGGTATATAGTGTTTATCAGTACATACAAGGAACAGTAGAAGCTAACAATAAATCATTTAAAAATGATAAAGGAAACTATTCTTTTCAAGGGAAGAATGATGAAATAGGTGCCGTAAACGTTCTTTTATTAGGAAGTGACTCTAGAGGGGAAAAACAGGCTCGAACTGATACGATTATGGTTGCACATTATGATCAACGTACTCATACGGTTAAACTTATTTCTTTTATGCGTGATATGTATACCTCTATACCTGGACATGGGAAGGGAAAATTAAATGCGGCTTATGCATATGGAGGTCCAGAATTATTGAGGGAAACCATTACAGAAAATTTTAATTTAGATATTAATTATTATGCTATTGTAGATTTTAAAGGATTCGAAGAAGCAGTAGATATCCTCGTTCCAGATGGAATTCAAGTAGATGTACCACATGTGATGTCTTCTGGTATTGGAATGGAGTTAGAGAAAGGTAAGCAGATACTTCATGGAAAAGAGTTGTTAGGATATGTCCGTTTTCGTCAAGATCGTTTGAGTGACTTCGGCCGAGTACAAAGACAACAAGAAGTTGTTTCAAAGATAATGGAAGAATCTATAAGTATTGATAATGTGGCGAAACTCCCTAAGCTATTGGGTATATTGAATTCATATGTTAATACAAATATGGATACTTCTACACTGTTTACTATCGGAAAAGACATTGTAACAAAGAAAAGTGGAGATTTAGAGACTTTACGCATCCCTGAAGATGGCACTTTTCAAAATAAACGCTATGAGGATAATGGTGAAGTATTAGAGGTGGACTTTCAACAAAATAAGGAAGCTCTCAAAGAGTTTTTAGTAGGCGAATAATGATAGTGTTGGTCATAATGAAGTAGAAAAATCAAATGGGGGTTGATTTCAGCATTAGTCTATAAAATTCATTCATAAATTCCTCAAAGCACTACAGAAACAACTTTATCCCATTCTCAGGCGGGCAGTAATACTCCTACTTCAAGATTCGAGAGAAACAAAGAAGATAAGTGGGAGATGACTGCCCGTAAAGATCCGACGAGCGATAGACGTTCAAAGATCAGGCAAAACATAAGGACGTGGCGTTTTATGCGTGATAAGTTTCGCTAACCAACAGTGGGGATGAAGAAAACCCCCACTGTTGGAAGTCTCACTTTATTTTAACCCCGTCCTTACTAAGGAACGGGGTTATGAGTGTTTGAGGTTTTAAAATTAAATAACATTCCATCGATAATGAGTGAAGTTCACATTAATAACTGTTTGGAATAGTGAGTTAATAGTCAAAAAATATCAGAATAAAAGTTATCAGTATGTCCAAGTTTACTAGATTTCTTGCACCAGAACCTTAAATTCTATTGTATTAAGTTATTTTGGAAGTAACCGTCTTCAGTTCCAAAAATAGTCGTTTAAGGAACTATTTTATCAGGTTCATGTTGTTGATCTTATTGGTTTTTAGGAGGAATGCGAATTCAGACATTGTTAACAGTAAGTGTAAAAATGTAATAATCTGTTCATCGTCTATTCATATAAGAGGTATATTATAAGGATGTCAAAAAGAGATTGGAGGAGTTAATGATGAACCTCGCGTGGAAAGAAATGAAGAAAAATAAAGTAAGATTTTTGATATTAGGTTCAATTGTTTTTCTTGTTAGTTTACTAACTTTTATTATTTCAGGTTTAGCAAATGGATTATCACAAGACAATGCTTCATTAATTAAAAATTTACCAAACGGACAATTTTATATGAATGCAGATGCAAACGAAACCTATAATCTGTCGAGAATAGATAGCAGTATCCAGGAAAAACTGCTAAACGATCAGAAAGATGCTGTAGCACTATCAATTCAAATGGGCTTTTTGAATGATAAGAATGGCAAACAACAAAGCGTTGCTTTTGTCACCTCAACAAATTCAAAATTGTTTAATGATGTCAAAGCCGGGGAGATCATATTGGATCGCTCAATGGAGGATATAGGGATAAAAGTTGGAGATATTTTAACGAACAATCAATTTAGTGGCGAGTTTATTGTAAAAGGTTTTGTCGACCAAAAGAAATTCAGCCATGCACCTGTCGCTTTTATTAGTTTAGAGGACTACAAAGAAATTTATCGGGTAGATGAAATGCAATTCGTTTTCATACCAGGAGGAGATTCTTCTCAAGAATTTACGGGGTTACAATCATTTTCAAAGCAAGATTTTCTCAATACGATTCCAAGTTATAATGCAGAACAGATGTCTTTAAATATGATTGTTTGGTTTTTAGTTGTCATTAGTGGAATGTTGTTTGCCATCTTTTTCTACATGATGAACGTTCAAAAAATTGGTTTGTACGGTATTTTAAAAGCAATTGGTCTAAAAACAAGTAGATTATTTAAAATGATGTGGACACAAATGATTTTTATTACAGTAACTTCACTTGCTTTGGCTATTGCACTTAGTCAAGTCTTTACTATGATTGCACCTGAAGAAATGCCCTTTAATTTAACCATTGAAACAACAGCGCAATTGTCTCTAGTATTCCTACTTATCGGATTTATTGGAGCTACACTCTCAGGTATACAAATAAAAAAGGTCGAACCATTAAAAGCGATCCAACAAGGGGAGATTTAATATGTCAATATTTACAATTGATAAAGTTAGAAAAACGTTTACTAATGGGGAAGTAAAAGAAGAAATACTAAGAGGAATTAATCTTTCTCTTAGAGAAGGTGAGGTAACAGCATTAGTGGGTGCATCAGGTTCTGGTAAAAGCACGCTGCTTACAATAGCTGCGGGACTTCAACCTACATCAGATGGCCAAGTCATATTCGAAGGCAAAAATATGACGACCATGAGTTCAGAGCAAATTCGAAAAATACGAGCAAGTAAATTTGGTTTTGTCTTTCAATTTGCACATCTTGTTCCTTTTCTCACAGTAGAAGAACAACTAATGCTAATGCTGGATGTTTCTGAATCGAAATTAAAGAAACATGAACAAAAAAGAGAAGCTAATAGAATTCTGCAATTAGTTGGGATGGACCATCGGAAACATGCTTATCCCTCTTTATTATCAGGTGGGGAGAAACAGAGAGTTGCAATTGCTCGTGCAATCATTCATAAGCCCAAAGTTCTCTTCGCAGACGAACCAACTGCTAGTTTAGATTCGAAAAGGTCTAAAGATGTTATGTCATTAATCAAAGATTTAACGAAAACATTAAACATTACTACCCTAATGGTTACACATGACGAAGAAATGCTTTCTTACGCTGATCATATCATTAAAATGAGTGATGGTCTAATTGCATAATGAAGATTCAACCTTAGAGCCTTAGGAAATTATGCTTTTTAATATAAAAGTAGCCCTGCCATATGCGCTAGGCTATTTTTTATATACAGTTTTATTATTGATGTAATTCGTTTAAATTTTATATTATAGTGGACAACATAAAAAAACTGAAGCTTTAGATATATTTCTAATTTTTACCTATAGGAGTAACCATTATGACGAATATTCTAATTGTTGATGACGATATCAATATTTTAAAGCTTGTAAATATCCATTTATCTGAACAAGGTTATAAAGTATTCAAAGCAAAAGACGGAATCGAAGCTTTGGAGATCCTTAATAAGGAAAGATGCAGTTTGGCAGTTGTTGATGTGATGATGCCTTTTATGGATGGCTATACATTAACGAAAGAGATTCGAAATCATTATCATATCCCGGTCATCCTTTTAACAGCTAAAAATCAAATCGAGGATAAGGAACAAGGATTTCAAGCAGGTACGGACGATTATCTTGTTAAACCATTTGAACTGAAAGAATTAAGCTTTCGTATAAAAGCATTGTTGCGGCGATATGATCATCAACCAGATGAATCTATTCTTCGCATAGGCAGGACAACGATAAACAAAAAAAGCTATGAAGTTAAGATCGGAGACCGAACGATCCTTTTACCATTAAAGGAGTTTGAACTTTTGTATTTTCTCATGTCAAAACCTATGCAAGTGTTTTCCAGAGACCACCTGATTGAACATATTTGGGGGTTAGATTATGAAGGGGATGAACGAACGGTAGATGTTCATATAAAAAGGTTAAGAGAACGTTTTTCTAAATTGACGGATGATTTTCACATTAAAACAATACGCGGGGTTGGATATTCACTGGAGGCAAAACGCGAATGAAATCTCTTTATGTAAAATTTGTTGCAATTACGATTGGAATCATGATTTTTAGTAGTATTTTTGCCTTTTTAATATCCAATACGTATTATCAGCAAAAATTAAAACCCTATAACGATCAAAAAATCACAAAAATTGCACAATCGATCGCTATGTTTACTGACGAGCACCCTCATATGAACTTGAAAGAGTACTTAGAACACATTTCAGCAATTGGATATCAAATTTATCTGGTGGACAATGCTGGAGAAGAGTCTTTTTTTGGCGCAGCATTTAGGGATAAAAGTCTTTCTGTTTCAATGAAAGAGTATGTATTAAACGGCAATACTTATCATGGTATTCTTCATTTTCCACAAAAAACGTTTGTAACAGGCTTCTTTGCAAATGAACTGAAGAATACAATTGGTGTTCCATTAACATATAACGGAAAAAATTACGCTCTGTTCCTCAGGCCGGATATTAAACTCCTTTTTAATGAGATGCATTTTTTATTTGGGTGGCTACTTGCATTCACGATTATTTTGAGCATCGTTATGGTGGTTTTTAGTACCAAATATTTAGTAAAGCCAATTTCAAAATTAACAACAGCCACAAAATCACTCTCCAATGGTGATTTCAATGTTGAACTCGATATTACTCGTCATGATGAGTTAGGAGAACTTTCACATAGCTTTTTACGAATGGCAAGAAAATTAGAACAAATGGATGACATAAGAAAGGAGTTCATCTCGAACATTTCTCATGATATTCAGTCACCTCTATCCAATATAAAAGGATATACAAACCTATTGGAAAATGAATCAATAAGTCTAGAAGAAAGAGGTCAATACGTTTCAATCATTAATGATGAAATTAGAAGGCTGTCGACTTTAACCAAACAATTATTACTTCTAGCCTCATTAGATCGTAATGATGATATGATGAAAAAAAAGCCATTCAATGTCGGTCAGCAAATTAAGGAATTGATACGAAATTATCAATGGCTATTAAGTGAAAAAGGCATAATGCTTAGCTACTCCTTACCAGATACAGAAATGATCGGTGATCCATCTTTGCTCAATACGGTTTGGGATAACCTATTAACAAATGCCATTAAATATAATAAACCTGATGGTACTATTGAAATATTGCTTGAAGTAAAAGGAGAATCGATAGTAGTAACGTTCAAAGATACAGGAATAGGATTGAATCATACAGAAATAGAAAGGATATTCGATCGCTTTTATCGGGCAGATACCGCACGTACACGAACAATCGAGGGAACAGGACTTGGTTTATCAATTGTTTGGACCATTATCAAATTGCATGATGGTCATATTAATGTGAATAGTAAAGAAAAGGAAGGAACTACGTTTATTGTTGAGTTACCTGTTAATTAGTAATACTACAATTTGTCATTCATTGCCGATTGAATTGCAATCGGTAATGAATGACTCTTTTTTTGTAAATGTTTTTATTCATCTTCTGTTCATATTTATGGAGTAAATTATAGAAGAACATGAGAAAGGTACTTATTTATAAATTAAGTCGAGGAGGATTTTGTTATTATGAATAAAAATAGTCAAATACTGCTGGTATTATTGGTATAATAGGAGCGATATTGGGGGCACATATGGCTGGTTCAGGTTCGTATGCATTCTGTCCCATTCATGCACATATCCTCGTCGTTGGTTGGTTAAGCCTTTTTGCATGTGCGGTTTATTATAAGGTTTTCCAAATATCACTCTGCTTTTGAATCTTCATAGTTTTCAGCACCAACTATATGGCAAAGTTTTCGTTTTATTTCATTCGATATCAAGTTAACCAACCTCCAATTTTTATAGTAAAAAGATACGTTTGACCATGTTATAGAAGTGTTACAAACTCAACCAATTATAGCCAGGTAATCCAATAGAAGCTAAATTATTTAATAATTCAATTTTACCAGGACAGATTTTAATAAAACAAAGATCTGTAAATAGGAAATGATTAAAAATAAATAGTTCATTAGAAATTAGTAAGTTAAAAATCTCATTTCAATACGTTATGATTTACCTTGTTTATCCACGAATTATCTATCTAAGTAACTATATATTCTTAATATAACTATGGACTTTAATCCTATTGTGTATGCAGTTATACTTTAAAATAGTAAGATGGTTAGTTGTAAATAAAAATAAGACCTTCATCCTACTTTTTTTTACAAAAACAATAATTAGATGTAACTTAAACTACATATTGGATCAATATTTCTTATCTAAAATAATTAGTGAAACGTTTCGATTTAATTTAATTTAGATAGGAGATGTAAAACATGAACAGAAAATTATTAGCAGGTGCTTCGATTGCATTTACGTTATTATTTAGTCCGTTGCACCAAACATTTGCACATGAATCAACAGGGGATACGAGAAAGGTTGATAATGTTGCACACCGTGGTGCTTCAGCATATGCGCCGGAAAACACAATTGCTGCGTTTGATAAAGCAGTAGAAATGAAAGCAGATTACATTGAAATCGACGTTCAACGAAGCAAGGATGGCGAATTGGTTCTTATTCATGATACTACTGTTGACCGCACAACTGACGGTACAGGAAAAGTAGGCGATTTAACGTTTGAAGAGCTGAAAAGCCTTGATGCAGGAAGCTGGAAGGGCGAGGAATTTACTGGAGAAAAAATCCCGACATTTGATGAAATTCTTGATCGCTATCATGGTAAGATCGGCATTTTAATTGAGTTAAAGGCTCCAGAGCTTTACCCGGGGATTGAAGAGAGTGTCGCTCAGGAATTGAAGGAACGGAATCTAGATAAACCGCAAAATGGAAAAATTATTATTCAATCCTTTAACTTTGAATCTATGAAACTTACGAATGAACTGCTCCCGAATGTTCCGATCGGTGTTTTAACAGGTTCGCCATTAGACACAACAAAGGAAGCATTAGAGGAGTTTTCTACCTATGCTGACTACTTTAATCCACACTATGGAATTGTGACAAAAGATTTAGTTAATCAAGTTCACACACTTGGAATGAAAATTTCATCTTGGACTGTTCGTAGCCAAGAGGCAGCTGATTTCCTTTTTGAAATGGGAGTAGACGCTATTATTACCGATTATCCTGATTATGTGGATCCTAGAAATTAACACTTAAAGAGAGGTAGTGAGACTGGCTCCAATGGTGAGCTGGTCTCTCTCTTCTATAATAGGTTATCGAACAACAAATTTTAGTGCTGGCAGAAAAATGATATTTGATAAAATGAAAAATTGTTAGTTGAATTAATAGTTCTTAAGTTATAAGAGATTAATAAATGAACTGTTTAAATTTATCTTACGATCAAACCCATACTTAATAGGAATTAATATTTTAAATTATGATCAAGTGGCCTAACAGAGACTTTCAGTTTGTTAATAGGGACAATAAGTAGATAAATGGTTTGGTAAAATCTCTTATTTTTAAAAAGATATAAAATTAAGAATTAATTAAAAAGAGGTAGTTGTAGTAGGACGTAGTGGCTCTAGAAAGAGTACAATAATTCGTTCTATCAATAATTCGGAAGCGATTACAAGTGTGAGGTAGTTGTTAATGATCTTAATATCAATGATTCCAAGATTAATATCAATAGTAAAGTAGGAAGTTGGGTTGGCATTCCAACATATTAATTTATATCCTATTCTGCTGGTATCGTAAGAAATAAGAGGGAATAGGGGGACTCTCCCCCAAAAAAAGTCTGGGTGATAACTTAGGCCTGTTTTTTATGGGTTCATTAGAAAGACATAGGTAAATGATCCTGATAGTAAAAAAATGCTTACTAATGTTGGAGGTTTATGGTAAAATGTTGGTGAAACGTTTCGATAGACATATAAATTAGATCTGAAAGGGGTAAATGATGAAAAAAGCAAAGATCGTCAGTTTACTTTTTGTGTTTTGTTTAGTGACAAATTTGGTTATTACAAATATGGTTTCAGCCACTGATTATGAAAAAGATAGAGCTTTACAAGTTGAATTGGAAGCGATTGCAAAGAAAACATATAAATACTTTCAGGATCATACCGATCCAAATACAGGTTTGACATATGATGAGGTGCGCTTCACTGAAGAAGGAAAAACAGAAGCAAGGCATACATCACCGACGAATATTGGAATGGATATGATGAGCACTGTTTCAGCACAACAGATGGGGCTGATTACAGAAGCTGAAGCAGTTAAAAGAATAAAGGTGACATTAAATACGTTAGAAGAGCTTGAAAAATGGAATGGCCTTTTTTATAACTGGTACAATACAGGGGACGGTTCCATAAAAAAAGATTGGGGACAATTTATCTCTCAAGTAGACAATGGCTGGCTTTCAGCGGGTTTAATCGTAGTCGGACAAGCTTATGAGGAATTGTATGATCAAACCAGCAGGCTAGTCGACAACATGAATTATACGACCTTATATGATCCTGAGGTTGGCCAGTTCCGCGGCGGCTATGATGTGGCAAAAGGGAAGTTAACTGACCATCATTATGGCTTGTTTTATACTGAGCCCCGAGTGGCAAGTTATATTTCTATTGGAAAAGGGGACGTACCAGAAGAGCACTGGTGGAAGATGTATCGAACCATGCCAAAAGAGTGGGACTGGCAAGCTCAAATTCCACAAGGAAACGATGTTCAATATGACGATGTGACAGTGTTCGAAGGTCATTATGTTTACAATGGCCAGAAGTTTGTTCCTAGTTGGGGCGGAAGCATGTTTGAAGGCCTAATGCCTGGAATTGTTTTAAAAGAAAAAGAGCTTGGGACAAAAGCATTAGGCTTGAATAATAAACGTCATGTAGAGCTTCAAATTGCATATGCAAAAGAAAAAGGATACGCTGCATGGGGATTTTCACCAGCAGCAACACCAACTGGCTACAGCGAGTTTGCGGCAACGCCACTTGGTACTTCAGGGTATAAGGATGGAGCCACTGTTACTGCACATGCTACTTTCTTAGCTTTAGACTATGCACCAGAAGCGGTTCAGAAAAACATCAAGGCATTAAAAGACTTTAATATGTATGGGAAGTATGGATTCTTCGATTCAGTGAATGTAGAGACCGGAGAACTTGCAAAAGCATATCTCGCACTTGATCAAGGAATGATCATGGTCTCAATTGCCAATTTTGTAAATGATGGTGTCATTCGTGACTATTTTCATAGCGACCCAATTGGTAAAAAGCCAGAAGAGTTGTTAGAAAAAGAAGTTTTCTCGATTCAATAGTCAGCATAAATTGTGGGGCTAAGGCACTTTATACTGAAAAATAGTTTTCAATATTTTATGTAAAATGTAATCTAGTGACAAAGCTTACATAATCTCGTATTATGATGTCTGTTATCGAAACGTTTCACCTTTAAAATATGTAATAATTTACTTAAGTTCGAAAGGACGACCATATATGAACGATTTTCAAAACAATCTCCACTATTTAAGCAATTGTATAGATGACCACCGTTCAACGATGTATGAATTGGTCAATAATAAAGGTTTTACACATCCAGATGTACTAAAAATCAGTCAAAAAATAGATAGGAAAATCATTTTGCTGCAAAAATTAATGGTTGTTTCAGGCTCTTAAATAAAAAAATCCAGCCCCTAAAGCTGGATTTTTATTTATATATTTGTTACTGATTCCCCTTCAATAACAGTAACATAAATTCGTTCATGTTCAACCGGTTCATTAGCGATCAGTTTAAGTAATTGCTCCGAACCGACAGCTCCCCATCTCCATTTAGAGTAATCAATTGTTGCTAAACGGGGATGGACGTAATTAGAAACTTCTATATTATCAAAGCCGATAATGTGAATATCTTTTCCAACTTTATAATCCGTATTTGAAAGATAGTCATAAATACCGATCGCCATTTCGTCATTTAAGCAAAAAACAGCAACTGGTTGGTTGGATTCCTCGAGAATTTGTTTGGCCGCTTTTTCACCAGATGACTTAATAAAATTCCCTTCAATTTCAGTGAAATCAATATCTGGATGCCTGCTGGCCGCTTGTCTGACTGCATTTAATCTTTGGATCGAATCATAGGTACCTTTTGGACCTGTTAGAACGTAAATCTTGCGATGGCCTTTATCAATTAAATGATTAATAGCAAGGGTAGCCCCAGCCTTATTATCGAGTAACACTTGACTAATATTAGGATGGTCCAGCTCCCGATCTAATACCACCAATTTATGACCCAAATCCGCATATTGAAGCAATTCTTCATCAGAGAGTGTTTCATCTAAAATAATTGCACCATCAATCATTCGCTCCGGCAGAAATAAATGCGAGCGCTTTCCGCTGCAGACGATGAGTTCATAGCCTTTTTGACTTAGTGTTTCACGCATTCCCTGAAGGAGTTGTCCGTAAAAAGCACCACTATAGTCTGTTAAAAATACCCCTAATATTTTAGTTTCCCGTTTTTTTAGATTTCGTGCAGCCGCATTTGGGATATAGTTTAATTCCTTGGCAATTGCCAAAATTCTAGCAGAGGTTTCTTGTGTCACTTTTGGGTTGCCGTTTAATGCATAAGACACTGTTGAAATGGACACACCTGCTTTTTTTGCAATATCTTTTATACTAACCACGTTCGATCTCTCCTATCTATCCTTTGGCCATTTCTTATATTATACTGTTTTTTTAGCTAACCTATATTAGATCGATGCAATTCTCTTTAAATTGGTCAGGAAAAGAGATCCTAAATAGCAATCAGGCGGCCAAATGGGCCGCCGCCATTATATAAAAATTTCGATCTTATTCGTAGGTTTAGTCAAAAGCTGCTCCAGATCTTGATTTGAAATGATTAATCCTCCACTTCGGTAACGATTTGATACCGTTTCTGTAGAAACAGGATGACCATTTATTAACACTTTTTTTACCTTAAGACCTTGAAGGTGATAACTAAACACAAGGGAATGATTCATATACTGATAATGAAATTCCAGTCCGTTTAATTTTTCAGGTAATACCGGGTCAATTACAAGATTCCCATTATCCTGCCTAATTCCTAAACAATTGGAAATGAGTTGATTCATATAAATTCCTGGACCGCTAGAATAAATGCGCCAGCCACCTTTTACAGGAACCGAACCAGTAAGCAGCTTATTAAAATTTTCACCAGCTTCATAACGAGTGTTAAATTTACCATCTGAGCTGCTGAAATAAGCATTGCTTTGCCTGCGTTCAGCATTTGAAACCACTTCTTGGATTCCAATCGGGTTGATCATTAATAAACCATTCCAGACTTCATCGACTTTTCCCAGCTTCGCCATAGCTTCTACATAGCGAATATGTGCATGCACATATTGAAGGCCTATTTCACGGCCAAAATTCGCTGCCTGCTCAGCTCGTTTAAAGTTCGTACTAACACCGCCATGATAATTTGCTGGCTTATTCATTAAACGGACACCATCTGGGCAAAAAAGGTTTTCTTTTATTATGTGATAATGACCTTCCGCTTGTTCTGGTGTCAGCAACTCACTAATCATGCTGCGTGTCATCGGGAGGAGACGGTAATCGATCCCAGTCTTTGAGTCTGTTGGATGAAGCATAAGCTCAGGGTTATCAGAATATTCTAGATAAACAAATCCAGGAATGACATCTGACTGTAACATATATTTTGAAAAGTCTTCTTGAATCCCCTTTGCTAATTTCTCAAGTTCTATTGCATCTTGTTCATTTTTTTTTCGTAATACCTTTGAAAGCTGGTTAAAGACTTGGTAAGTTAATGAGACTGTCCAGCTGCTCACCATGTATTGCTTCAGCTGTGAGTTTGCCGGTTGTAGGGTATCGTCCCAATCACCATCACCATAGGAAGACAAGTACGTTTCATGCAAGAAATGGCTTTTAATATAAGCGATTTCCTTCTTTATATGGCTCAAGATTGTATAAGTATCTTCTGTAAATTGGTGATTGCTCCGTCTTGTATATGGTACTTTTTCATCCAAAATGCTAAAATCATTTGTTACAGATAAATAGTCACTTACAACTTTTAATGGCCAGACAATAATATCACCGTGACTTTCTTCAGCCTTGATCGTAAAGTATTTATCAAACATGAACCATTGCGGCCAGTTTCCATCGTCCTCAAATTGATGGGAATAGACTGTTTTTATAATTTCACGAACTGTATCGTATTTCTGAGTAGCCATAAAATATTCTGTCGGTCCTTGACATACATCCCGTGTTCCCCACGCTGCCCCGCCATATTGTTCAAGTCCATGAGGTACGGAATAGTGCACGAGCATATTATGTGTATACCACCAGGCTAAAGCGTTCACTTTTTCCAGTTCTTCAGTTGGTTGGCCATTTTGCTGCAATCGGAAACCATTCATGACTGATTTGAAAAACAATCGATAGCGCTCAATTTCTGTTTCCATTTCACGCTCTATAAATGGGATATGACCTCCATGTAATAAACCTTGAATAGACATCGTCCAGTTGCTTGCCTCATTAATCTCAAGAACAATAAGAGAAGCAGCATGAGGGACGATGTTCGTTGCAAATAGGCTTTCATCCTTCATCGATACCTTTGCACCTGTCACTTTCAGGTGATAGCTCAGGTTAGGGTAATGTGAAGCATTCATTGCTGATCCGTCTGCATAAAACGAAAAATGATCTTCTGTTTCGGCTACATGGAAAGGTGTCTCATACTCATTTCCATTCATTGTTACCTGGTTTGTTACAAGGTAACGGTATTTTTTGCCGCTTGTTGCTTGAATGGTGAGATGTATTTCAGGCGAATCAACGATTGTGTAATTTGTGACAATGATTAATTCATTATTTGCTTTGTAATACCAACGGGCATAGTTAAACCCAAGCTCAAACATAGATGGCATTGTTAAGAGATGGAACTTTCCATCTAATTCGATATAAATTCGTTGTCCAGCTGTTTTCATTATATTTAATGCATTTCGGGTATTTGAAAGCATTTTATTAAAGGAAGTATTTCCTACAACAAGCTGTGAATTAAATACTCCATAAATATGCGAGGTAGTCGTCAGGACAGTTTCTATGTTTTGAACATTTTGCCCTGACATTAAAATATGTCCATGCGGCCTTTCGACATATTGTTCCTTTTCTTTTAAAATGACATGCTCATGCTTATCAGTGAAAAATGATAAGAGAATGTTTCCATCCCATTCTTCTTGATGACGTTTGGGAAAGAAGCGATTAATTTCTTCCTGTGACATAGAAGATGCTTGAAATGGCTTGCCAATTCGATTTGAAATCCGTACCTTTTCTTTAGACTTCATTTCTTTAAAAGAGGTTTCCTGAACCAAATTCCATGCAGTAGCTATTTCTTCTGCAAACTCTGGTGAAGAAACGGCATCAGGATGATTTCCTTTAAATAATCCATAGAATACAAATTGAGCCTGTCCATTCAAACGGACTCGCTCTGATTGCAGGGCGGTATAAGCAAATTCATATTGATAGATTTCATTTGCAAGCATTTCTTTTTTTAACGCTTCAGGCTCATCGGTTTCTTTATAAGATAAGCCGAAAAACTGAAAGCCGTCTGTAGAAAAACCTATAGCCTTTGTTAGTGCCCCCTGTTGCATATATGGAAATTTGCCCTGTTGAGGCTGGTTTTGCCGTGAACATACGACATAACCTTTTTGAGCATCCTCGAAAACAATATGATCAATATATTGAGAAACATAGGCTTCATTTGTGCGAACCGCTCCTTTATCTGCGATTCCCAGATCTTGGCCATAAATAATATCAACTTCAACATTATTGCCTCCAACATTGATATTCCAAAACCAAATTCCTTGTTTAGTAAGAGTAAAAGTAACGGTATATTTAATATCTTCAACTAAGCCATCCCAAGTAACTTGTGATTCAGAATAGTGGACATTGCTGGCAGATTTAATTCCCAATAACGGATAAACCTGTATGCCAGTCTCTTTATGAAGACGCAAATATAAGTTGTTCAGCGAACCATCAATCGGGTTAGTCAGCAGCTGATTAATCATTGTTGTCTGATGAGATATTTCAAAAATGTCTCCGCTATTTAAAAACGTAAATAAAAGATCACCCGCATCTATTCGAAACTGTGTATCAGTCAAAGTGGTCATAGATAAATTCCTCATTTCTGTTATTTTACTAGTTGAAATGGTAATGCGAATACTTCATGGCTATTTGAACCAACATAAGCTTCGAAAGAGCCTGCATCGCTTGTGAATTCCATATTGGAATGATAATAACGCAATTGCTTCTCTGATAAGGTAAAGGTTACCTTCTTCGTTTCACCTGGCTGAAGCAAGATTTTTTTAAAGGCTTTTAGCTCTTTAAGCGGGCGGACAACTTCACCTGCTATATCACGAACATAAAGTTGAACAATTTCCTCTCCAGCCATTTTTCCGTTATTGGTAACTTCAATTGACACCTCTAACAATTGATCATGGGTCATAGGAGTGCCCGAAATTTTGGCATTGTTGTAGCTAAATGATGTATAGCTTAAACCGTAACCAAATGGAAGGAGCGGCTCGTTTGGTATATCCAAATATTTAGAAAAATAGTGATCCTTCGCTTCAGCAGGAGGTCTGCCAGTATTAAAACAGTTATAATATACCGGGATCTGTCCGACTGAATAAGGGAAAGACATTGTTAATTTTCCAGAAGGGTTGGCATCACCAAATAGCAAATCTGCAATGGCTGCACCGCCTTCAGTTCCTGGGTACCAAGCTTCTAACACTGCATCTGAGTGCTCAATAACACCATGTAAATCAAGTGGCCGCCCGTTAAATAAAACAGTTACAATTGGTTTCTGCGCTTGTTTCAATTTTTCTATTAAGTCAAGTTGCGCCTGTGGTAAACGGATATCTGCACGGCTGCAAGCTTCACCACTCATTCCTGAATGTTCTCCGAGTGCTAGAACAATCACATCAGAATTCTCGGCAATTTTTAGTGCTTCTTCATATTGTTTTGGTGAACTAGTTTCAATGTCACATCCATTAGAAACAAGAAGATGGGATGAATCTACTTTTTTCAAAATGCCGTCATATAACTGTACAGCCTCTTCTTTTGAACCTAGCCAAGACCATGGGCCTAAAATGTCCCTATTCTGAGCAAAAGGACCGATTAGGGCAACCTTTAGACCTTTATTAAGAGGGAGGACACCATCATTTTTTAATAACACACATGATTTTGTTGCAAGTTCGCGGGCTGCTTGGCGATGGTTTTCTGAAAGGATGATTTCTTTTTCCAGATCAATGTCTGCTCCACGAAATGGATCCTCAAATAATCCGAGCTTTTGTTTAAGGCGTAATATTCGAACGACCGCCTCGTCAAGTATTGATTCATTGACTTCTCCAGCATCAATCAACTGTCTTAAGTGATCAACATAGCAGGTTGTCATCATTTCAATATCAAGCCCAGCTTGAATAGCTTTTAACGCAGCTTCAGCCGAATCTTCTGCTACTCCATGTGGAATCATCTCTTTTACCGCTCCCCAGTCAGAAATAAGGATACCGTTGAAGCCCCACTCATCGCGAAGTAAATCCCGCATCAATTTTTTGTTTGCTGTTGCCGGAATCCCATCGACCGTATTAAAAGCGGTCATGACCATTTCGCAGCCTTCATCTAGTGCTGCTTTATATGCAGGTAAATAGGATTCATACATCTGGCGCTCAGACATATTCACTGTATTGTAATCTCTGCCGCCTTCGACAGCCCCATATGCAGCAAAATGTTTGACACAGGCAGCAACTCTGGTTTTGTCTTTTGTTAAATCCTTACCTTGGAAACCGCGAACAAACGCCCTTGCAAATTCGCTGTTTAAATATGGATCTTCACCCGTTGATTCCATCACTCTTCCCCAGCGTGGATCACGTACTAAATCAACCATCGGTGCAAATGTAACATGTACACCTGAAACAGATGCTTCATGAGCCGCAATTTCTGCACTTTTTTCAGCTAATTCCAAATCCCAGGAACAGCCAATAGCTAATGGAACAGGAAAGATGGTTTTAAAGCCATGAACAATATCAGCCATCATTAATAATGGAATCCCCAAACGAGAATCTTTTAAATGGGCTTGTTGAATATTCATAACTTCCTTTGCACCTGAAGCGCCAAGAACAGATCCGGTATTACGAATGTTTTCTTCAGAAACACCCATCTCGGCCATTGGACCGGTTATTTCTCCTTGGCTCTTAGATCCTTTAAAAAATGGGGTTGCCAGCTGTAATAATTGGGCAATTTTTTCTTCTAATGTCATTTGTTTTAATATAGAAGTAATTTGCTGGTCTCTCATCATAAATCCTCCAATTTGCTTATTTGCATTCTATGTTACTCTCCAGTCAGGTTTATAGAAACGTTTCGAATCGATATGAATCAAATTATAGACGCTTTCAAAAATGTAGTCAATTAATAATCGAAACGTTTCTCTGAATTTTTGGTAGGAAATGAAACAAATTATATGTATTTAATTGATATAGGGTAAACTTCTTCCGTATATTTTATTAAATTATAAAAAAATTATGTTGAAACCGATTACAAGTTATTTTATAATGTTATCGAAACGTTTCTATGAATCGAATCTCCATCAGGATAGTATTTCCGCAAGTAAAGAAACGTTTTTATGAAAAGATAATCGAAACGTTTCACTATAAGGGGGGAATAGGTTAATAGAAATAGATATATCTTTGAGGTGGATGAATGATTTACCTTGATAATAGGAAAAGTGTTTATTAAAAAAGTTAGATTAGGGGGATTACGAAATGAAAAATACCTTAGTTAAAAAAGCTGGCAAAAAAGTGGCGGCTATTGCATTAATTGGTTCTGTTATTTTTTCAGGGGCCCTAGCAGGCTGTTCAAATAATGAAAGTAATGCCGATTCTGATAAAACAACGATTAATGTTTGGGGCATGGGAGAAGAGGCAAAATCACTTCCCAAAATTGCTGAGCAATTTGAAAAAGAAAATCCCGAAATTGATGTGAAAGTACAAGCAATTCCTTGGGATACGGCACATGACAAATTATTAACAGCAGTTGCCTCCAAAAAGGGACCTGACGTCGTACAAATGGGTACAACTTGGATTCCTGAATTTGCTAGTGCTAATGCGTTAAAGGATTTAACTCCACATATGGAAGATTATCCAGAACTCCAAGCAAGCAATTTTTTCGAAGGTTCAGTAGAAACAACTAAATATGAAGATAAAGTAGTAGGTGTTCCTTGGTATGTTGATTCACGAGTTCTTTATTACCGTACCGATTTATTAGAAGAAGTTGGGTATAAGGAAGCACCAAATACATGGGAAGAACTTCGCGACGCTGCTAAAAAATTAGCTGAACGAGGAGAAGGTAAATATGGAATCAGTATTGATACAAAAGAGCAAACCTTAGGCTTCATGTTTGCCCGTCAAAATGGATCCATGTTGCTTGGTGAAGGAAATAAACCATTATTTAATGAAAAAGAATTTGTTGAGGCAGTATCTTATTTAAATGGCTTCTTTGAGGATGGCTCAACACCTAAACAAGATCTAGGTATTGATATTGTACAAGCATTTAAAGGTGAAGGAATTTTACCAATGTTTATTAGCGGTCCTTGGATGGTTAAATTAATTAACGATCAAGCTCCTGAATTAGAAGGGAAATGGGCTACAGCTGTTCTTCCTGCTAAAGAAAGTAACCTTTCTGCATTAGGCGGCTCGAATTTATCCATTTTTGAATACACAAAAAATGAAGAGGCTGCATTGAAATTCTTAGCGTATATGAGTAAGCCTGAAGTACAAATAGAATGGAAAGAAATGACGAATTCACTTCCGGCTAATAAAAAATCATGGGGAGACAAATCTTTACAAGGAAATGAGCAATACAAAACATTTGGCGAGCAAATGGAAAACTCTCAAGCAATGCCGGTAATTAAGGAATGGGAAGAAATTGCACAAACATTTCTAACAAGTTTCGAAAAAATCTATCGCGGCGGAGAAGATGTGCAAAAAGAGATGGATGCTTTCAATAAGAAAGCTCAAGAGATCTTAGCTGATTAAAATTTTTCAATAAGGATGACTAGCAGGGTTTCCTTGCTAGTTACCCAAATTTGTCCAAGTTATTTTGGGCATAATAAAGGAAGTGACTCGCTATGAAAGGTACTATAAACAAAAAAATTCCATATCTCTTTATTGCACCTGCACTTATTTTGTTGTGCTTGTTTTCACTGTTTCCTATATTTGTTGCTTTAATTATTAGTTTTACAGATATCGATTTGGCCGGCTTAGCTGATTGGTCAACGATTTCTTTTATAGGAATAAAAAATTATCTGGATGTACTAAGTGATCCCATTTTTTTGAAGTCTATCCTTAACACCTTATTTTATGTCGTTTTTGGTGTTCCATTGGTTATTGTATGTTCATTAGGAATCGCCATTTTGATCAATTATGGAAAAGCACCTATATTTAAAGCCTTTCGCGCAGTATTTTATATGCCTTCGGTAACGAACGTCGTAGCGGTTGCGGTCGTGTGGAGTTACTTATACAATCCTCAATTCGGGCTGTTTAATTATATTTTAGGACTTTTTAACATTCCTGCTGTTCCTTGGCTACAGGACCCTCTTATGGCAAAAATATCTTTAATCGCTTTAGCGTTATGGAGAGCTATTGGAGTAAATATGATTATTTTCCTTGCAGCATTGCAAGGAATTCCTAAAACGTATTATGAGGCGGCACAGTTAGATGGAGCAAGTGACTGGAAGCAGTTAACAAAAATAACGATTCCATTACTGAGATACGCCATTTTCTTCGTATCTATCACAACTATGATCGGGTGGCTTCAATTTTTTGAAGAACCGTTTATCATGACCGATGGTGGGCCGCTAGATAGTACGACATCTGTAGCGCTATTTATATACCGCAATGGTTTCCAACTTAGTAACTTCGGTTATGCTGCAGCTGGTTCCTTTATCTTGTTTATTGCCATAATCATTGTGACTCTAATTCAATTCAGGCTACAGAAAAAAGAAGTTGATTATTAAGTGAGAAATCCGAGGTGACCCAAATGAAAGCAAATCAATATGTTAATAATCAGCGCTCCAAGCAGTGGATATTAGGAATTGTTCTAACGATCGGCGGATTTTTAATCTCTATCCCATTTATTTGGATGATTCTATCTGCGTTTAAACCCGAAAGTGAAATCCTTCAAATCCCGCCGACTATGTGGCCAAAAGATTTCACATTTGATAATTTTTCATATTTGTTTGATAATATGAACTTTGGAAAATATACATTCAATACAATCATCGTTGTCCTGTGTTCATTTATCGGACTCTTCTTAAATGCAATGGCAGGCTTTGCATTTGCAAAATATGAATTTAAAGGGAAGCAGCCACTTTTTTATTTAGTTTTAGCAACAATGATGATTCCTGGACAAGTAACGATGATCCCTGTGTATTTGATCCTGAATCAATTACAATTAACCAATACGATGGCAGGAATTGTATTGCCTGGTCTAGTAGGGGCATTTGGAATCTTCTTATTTAGACAGTTTATGTCCACGATTCCAGATGAATTATTAGAAGCTGCAAGACTTGATGGGGCAAGTGAATTCAGGGTATTTATCCAAATTATTTTGCCAATTTCTAAACCGATTCTAGCTGTGCAAGGAATACTAACATTTATAGCAGGCTGGAATAGTTTTTTATGGCCATTAATTATTGCTAATGATGAAAGCCTATATACATTATCTGTTGGGCTTGCATTATTAAAAGGCCAATACGGTGGAAATTTTGGATTACAAATGGCAGGCTCAACGTTCATGGTTGTTCCGATTATTATTATCTTCTTACTTTTCCAAAAGCATATTATCGAAGGATATACGATTTCTGGAATGAAATAAGATGTTTAAAAGTCCCTTGGTTGGGGCTTTTTTGTTGTTTAAGGAACCATATGGGTGATCGAAAACATATTGAAAGATCGCATAGGGTACTATCCCAGAGAATCACAGATGATTTTATAAATCTGTACTTAAAACGCATCGAAGAATCTCAACAAAAACGGATGGTTATGCAAAAAAGTCGATAATGATAATATATATTTTTTTTAAAAAAATACGGAAGGTGTTTCATCATAATAAAGTCGTAATTTATAATATAGTCATTTAAAAAATAATAAAGATGATTAAAACGCCAGTCACGTTATTCCATTAAATGGCCATATTCTTGAATAAGAAAAGAAATTAGATGGTTCATCTTAAAATAGTATGTTATGCCATTAAAGGACAGTATTTCTGTATATAGATATATACGTTAACTTAGAATAAGGTTATATCAGGTTTGTGGGAAGTGAAAAAATTTAAGCATTATTAAATAGGGGAGATAGTCATGCAATATGATTTAAATACTAACGGTATAGATTCACTAAAGCAATCCTACATATGTATGGACGAGTTGTATAAAACAAAATCAGGGTGAAATGAGATGATAATTGATCAATCAAAAGTCCAAATGAGTCTGTTCATTGGACCCGTTCGCCTCATACCAAATGCATATGTTTATGAAGCAAGCGATGCAACCATGCTAGGTTATTTGCTGCGAAAAGTAGAAAAAGAATATGGCATTCACTACATTCGGACGATTCGCAAAAATGCCGTTAAACTTTATGATGAAAAAGAAGTCTTTGAAGCCGGCAAAGGAAAGGTCCTTCGTGAAGGTGGAGACGTGACCATCATTGCGAGTGGCATCATGGTAGCTGAATCATTGAAAGCAGCAGAATGGGAATAGAAGCTTCTGTTATCGATATGTATTCAATCAAGCCAATTGATAAGGAGTTAATTGTCCACTATGCAGAAAAAAACAAAAGCAATCGTTACAGCAGAAAACCATAATGTTATTGGTGGATTAGGTAGTGCAGTTGCAGAAGTATTGAGTGAGCATTGTCCAACTCCGTTAAGAAGGATTGGAGTAAAGGAGCAATTTGGTCAGGTTGGAAAAGCCGATTATTTAAAAGGATTTTATCAGTTAACGGCGAAGGATATTGTCGCTGCTGTGAAGGAATTAATTTAGGTAGAACGATTTTTGATCAAGCCACTATCATAAATTTTGTATAGAGAGTCGATCATTTTAGAGTGATTGTCTCTCTTTTTTATTTTTCTAAAAAAAGCTTTCCTTTTATAAGGAGTAAGGCTTTTTGTATTGAGTACGATCGTTCTATTATAGGTGAGCACATGAATTTTAAAGAGTTAGCTAGAATGGCTGGACTATCTATCGTACTTTAACGATTCTGTTTGTGATAAATGGTATAGTAGGATATAGCTTTTTCCCACTGATAACAAAAGCCGAATTCAGAGAGTGAATTTGACGCTTCAGGAGCAATCTTGTTATCCTAAGACCATTGTTCACTGGCATTTCACTCAGATACTTGGAGGTTTCCTATTGAATCTTATCGTTACCCAATTAAAGAAAATGACCTACAAACAGATCATGATGTACGCGACACTAGCCATTTGTTTTGTCGCCTCTATTATTTTTGTGAATCATAATTATTCATTCTATGATCGTCCAATCGCAAAAGTCATCAAAACGGAGCTGGAAGAGACAACGAAAGTGACCGATTTACATAATAATGAAGATCGATTATACAATCAGCATATCATTGCTGAATTAAAAAATGGTGAAAAGAAAGGAGAGCTTATTCATTTAACAAATGAGTATTCCGCTTCAGGTGCCTTTGATCAAGAATATCAGATTGGCAATGAAGTGTTTGTTTTGATTGATCCAAATACAGATGAAGATACAGGTTTAACTGGGACCATAAAAAACGTAAAGCGGGATAAGTACGTTTTGTTCATCGCATGGATTTTTATTTTTTCTTTACTGATCGTTGGAAAAAAGCAAGGGCTGTTTTCGATTATCAGTTTGGCTGTCAATGCCATTATCCTATCGTATGCTTTAGATGCTTATTTAAAGACAGGCACAATCAGCTTATTAGTGGCATGTGGTATTAGCGTTATATTATTTACTGTCATTTCTCTCCTACTTGTTAACGGTTTTAATGAGAAAACCTATGCTGCGATTGTTGCAACCTTGCTGGCAACCTTTGTATCTCTAATCATTACCTACGGTGTCATGTGGCTGACAGCTGAAGAAGGCCTTCGATACGAGGAAATGCAGTTTTTAACGCGACCTTATAAAATGGTGTTTATGGCAGGGATATTAATAGGATCCCTGGGGGCCGTAATGGATGTGGCCATCACCATGTCTTCCTCAATATTTGGGTTGTACGAAAAAAATAACCATATATCGATAAAAGCTCTAAAAGCCTCAGGGATGGAAATTGGCAAGGATGTAATGGGAACGATGACAAATATCTTATTTTTTGCCTATATAAGTGGATCGATACCCATGCTCATTTTATATATGAAGAATGGCTCACCGCTTGGATTTACACTATCGATGAACTTGTCATTGGAATTAGCTCGAGCTTTGGCTGGAGGAATCGGTATTGTCTTAACCATTCCGATCGGCCTGTATATTTCGATCTTTTTGGTTAATCGAAAGAAGGCGAGATTATGAATGTATTAGTCTGTCTAGCAGCCATCTTATTTCTATTAATGGTACTGATAGGAGGGAAGAAAGGGGCAAGGTCTTTTATCGCCTTATTCTTAAACTTTTCTGTGCTCCTGTTTACCATTCTTATCATGACGAACCCACATGCAAATCCAATTATCTTAACCCTAATTGCTTGTACGTTTATTAGTTGCATTAATCTCTTTTTTATCAACGAAGTGAACAACAAAACAATTACGGCATTCGTCTCTACGATCATAACACTAGCTATTTTGCTCTTTTTTATTGTGATTGTAACAGACAAAACAATGATTCAAGGATTTGGAGAAGAAGAAACAGAGGAACTTAGCGCGTTTTCCCTCTATCTAGGAGTAGACTTTGTAAAGATTGGCGCTGCCATGATCATTATGAGTACCATTGGTGCCATTATCGATGTGGCCATTTCGATTTCTTCTCCCATGCGGGAACTGTACAATCATCACCCAAATGTTAGTAGAAAGGAATTATTCACATTTGGCATAAGTATCGGGAGGGATATACTGGGAACCAATACAAATACATTGTTTTTCGCCTTCTTTGGGGGATACTTAGCCATGATTATATGGTTTAAAGATTTATCTTATTCAGTAGGAGACATTGTTAATTCAAAAATATTTAGTGCTGAAATGATAAATATCCTTTGCGCTGGAATTGGTATAGCTATGGTCATTCCTATTACTTCCTGGATCACAGCCTATTATTTTGATAAAACAAGAGGAAAATAACATTGAAACAGAATGAAAACAGCATCAGAAAGGTGAAATTGATTTAGGTAAAACATGAGGACATGGTAAAAGAATAGATCTATATTCACCGGATGACGAAGTAAATAATTTGTTGGATTAAGTTGGGTTCGGGGTTTTGGTATCCCTACCTTTACCTTACTATTATTAAAAGGTTTATATCAGCGTTCGCCGATATATTTGAAATCTCGCTGATATATGCTGAATTTCGCCGATATATCCTGAATTTCGCTGATATATCATAAATTTCGCCGATATATCCAGATTTTCGGTAACGGCCTTCAGCGGTTAAATAGGATTGGAAGGGACATGGGGATGGGAACCATGTCCTTGTTTTTTAGCTTACGAAAACAATTACAAGAGGTTAGAGCTAATCAAAGTAACGATGAAGAGAAAATTGAATCTTTATCTTCTATCCAGAATGCTGATGCACTAAAGGTTAACCGGAAGTTCCTTGAAACTACCACGTGCCAAAAAAGCATTTCTTTTCTATAAGATGATGGAAAGGATCGAAAGATTTCAGATGAACTTAGCCTCTTTTATTTATTTCAAATGCTGTAGAGAAATAAAACATAGAATAACGGAGCGGCTTTTTATGGAAATGATTCTCTTTTTATATCGACAAATTATTTTTGGAATTGAAAAATAGATTACTTATAGGAATATTTTCCAATATATTTAGTGGGGAAATTAAATGCTTTTTTACATATAACATGATTTTTGCCCTTGTACTATGTCTTAATACTTATATTTAATTGTCGAAATGTTGAGTCTATCCCTTTATTAACCGTACATCCTATAAACGGTAGAATATATACTTATAAATACTTCATAATGTGAATTATTTATAATAAAAAATGTGGGGGATATCGATGAATTTAAAAAAGAAGGTTTTGTCTGTTTCTCTATCCAGTCTTATGGCAATAAGTGCTATTTCCCTTGTTTCTGCCCCAGTTAGTGCAGTAGGCAATGGACCAGGTGCAGGTAATGGCTCTATCCAAACTTCAATTCTACACACGTATGACAGCATGGTAGAATATTTGAAAACAGAGGATGCTAAACAAGAGGCCATGGATTTGGAAATCATCGGTCAAACTGTGAAGGGCCGGAATATTTATTTGTCAAAATACATATCAAATCCTGATAACCCTACCATTCTATTTTTAACTCAGCAGCACGGAAACGAGCAGCTAACAACTGAAGGAGCTCTTGAATTCATTAAGCACTTAGGCACAAATAAAACAAAAGATGTCTTGGATAAAGTGAATATCTTAGTCATCCCTATGTTAAATGCTGATGGTGCAATGGGTGATGTTAATTTCTCCTTGGATCATTATTTAGCCGATGGAAATCGACACTTAACACGGTATAATGCAAACGAGATTGATTTAAATCGAGAGCACGATAAACCAATAAGCAGTATGCAAATTGAAGTGAAAGCCTTATATGAAAATGTGTTTGAAAAATATAATATTGATTACATGATTGACCTGCACCATCAAGGATCAACTAGTGAAACAGAAGGTGAACTTGTTTCAGGGTCAATTCTTTATCCGACTAATTCTGAAGTCAAACCTGATGTTCTTGAGCGTTCTAAAAAATTAGGAGCAGTAGTTTATCATGCTATTGAGAATACCGGCTGGGGCCATATTGGAAAATACAATGGCGGTTCAGGTCAAAATATAGGACGCAACGGAGCAGCTGTCCGTTATGATATATCCACTCTTCTGTTTGAAATGCGGGGCATGTCTGATCACTATATCGAATCCTACGCGCTTGGACAAAAAAGTAATGGTTACCTAATTAAACAAACGATTACCACTTTAGATTCAACGGTGAGAGCGATTGCGGATGGTTCTATCGATACGGTTGATACAAGCTTTTGGAATTCCCTTCCTACTCAAACGAATCGAACTGGTGAAGAATCCGATGAATAAAAATATCTAGATTTTCTTTTTCTTTCTCTAAGGGGGACAAGGGGACAGGACAGGTCCCCTGTCCTAAAAAACAGGGGGACGGTTCTATTGTTTTCAGACATATTGAAAACACAAGAACCGTCCCTTTGATTTCCTTTGTTTTTGGTACCCCTATTTTTCAATCAAACCTATTAAGAAAGATTCCCATTTTTCATGTGAGGTGATCTCCTCAAAAGCAGATTTTTTGATGTTATTCGGTTTCATTTCAGTCACAAAATAGGCTTTATTTTGTGGGACATGGTCTGGTGAGAGCATCATAACTTCTCGAATTTCTATGCCCTCTTTTATTTCCTGGATCCCATCAAAGCTCAAGCCGGTTTTGACAGATTGTTTTGTGATTTGTCCATTTTCATTTAATCGATAAGCATAAGGTGTTTTGACATGATGGATTGCTTCTTCTCGAACGGTAGGCACACCAATCGCTTCTGCCGTGACAACTGAAACAGCAGCTTTTGTACCGATTGCAAGTGCTTCTGGTTGTTCCGTCATTGTCGCTTCAAACTGGTAATGGTTTTCCTCGCCGATTGCTAGCTCGTTTACTGGATAATCATTGATTTTACCAAGCGTTCCTTCAAGCTTCTTTCCTGCGGCAATCGCTGTTAAGGGCATTCCTGTTTCTGACTTTTTATATTGGTTTTCTGTTAGCTGTCCTTTTATCGCTAGGACATTGGATGCAATGGTAATGACAGGATTTCCGAGTTTTTTATTCACTTCTTTGACAATTCCGTCGGTTTCGCTCACCATCATTGCTGAGCTAGTTTGTTCGTTTATAGAGTTTAATTGGCTATCATACTTTCTCACTTCTTCTTCAAGCTTGCTTTTTTCGAGTTCTTGTTTATACATTTCCTGTTCAATTGTACTGATTATCATATCTGAAGAAGCATTTTCATTAATGCGTAAACCAACCTCTAAAGCAGTCTCATCAAATTCAGATTCAGATGCAGAATCAGATTCAGATTCAGTAGTTAGGGTAGAAGAGGAGATAGAGGCTTGGTAATCCAATAATGTACTTAGGTATTCATCAATCCCGGCTATTTCTCCCTCTGCCTGCTGCTTTTCCAACTCAACTGTTTCTCTCAAATGATCTAGTTCAGGTGTTGTAAACTCAAACAAAGGAGTTCCTGCCGTTACTTTATCACCTTCTTTTACAAGAAATCGTTGAAATTCTTTTTCTGAATCATGAAAGTAAATATCATATTCCTCTTGGGGCATAATGACACCATCTGTATGAAATGTCTCAACAACATTTTTTTCTTTTACGCGTGTCCAGTCTTCGACGTATACGGTATGTTGAACCTCGCTGTCATTCTTCCCAATTAAATACCCGTTTATGGCAATAAAACTCAATGAAACAGCCGTTAGCGAAATGATTTTCCACTTTTTCATCCTAACCACCTCCTAAATAAGATAGGTACTTCAACATATGCCATTAAAGCTGTGTACAGCCATGTGAAAAGATAAAATAATAGAATGACAGTGAGGGTTACAAATCTATTTCTTTTAGTAAGATTTTTAAGGTAATAGTAAAGTATCGTTATTGCGACGATGTGAAACAGTGTAATGGCACTGAAAAAATGATTCCAAAACTCGTTACGTATAAAATACTGGCTGATTACTCCAAATGAAAAGGGATTGCTTGCATGATTCAAATCAAATAAAACAAATACAAGAGATGTGATGGAGTTTTCAACTAAATGAACCGCAAACACAATGATCTGAACTGCCACTGCTTTTAGGTAAAAAACATCAAGTGAAAGCCAGAAAATAAAGGCAGCAAACCAAATAAATAGACTAGTATAGAACAAGCTTGAAACAAGTCTTCCTCCTAACAATAACAGCTTGCCTGCTTCAAATTCTTCTATGGTGCGATCCGTAATTGTTCCAGAATATGACTCTGTTCCAATCCCAAAATATGTACTTGCTGCAAAAATAATAAAACTGAATAGATAAAGCAAGATCAGTTTAAGGCCAATACCTGTAACTCTCTCCGCTTTTTGTAATTGATAAAGACTTGTTTCCGGTCGTAATAGCCCTTTTAATACTTGCATCTGATAGAACATACATGTTTCCCCTTTTTAATAGAATTCAGCTATTCTTATTTTATCTTAATTTTTAGGGGAATGATGGATGTAATTAAAAATTTGTTGTTGGCAATTAATAAGCCAAAGCGAGTTCCAACTATAGCGATCATGTTATAAGCAGAGATGGAGGCCTACTACTTTAGCCTGTGGATTTGTAATAATACTGGGATTAATTAATCTGCTATGAATAATCGGTAAACGATAAAAAGTAGAAAAGGGTGCTTAAAAGGTCGCCATTTACGACATTTTGAGTCACCCTCTTTTTAAGTATTTTCTCATTTGACATGAAATAAACCGGGATGCCTAGTCACTACTCATGACCCGTTTTTTAGATCTCTTAGTACCATTGGCATTTTCTTTTCTTCTTCATTTACCTTCTTTTCTGGAAGCTTATTACCTTTAGAATTTGCTGATCGAAATCTTGCTGCATCCATTCCATCTATTATATTAGTCAAGATGACACCTCCTTTTTACTTACCTTTTAACATTTTCGGGTATTTATTCTAGAGACGTCCTAAATGTTTTATGAGCAAACAATTTCCTGTCTGTCTATGAAGGAACTTTCAATAAAAAATCGATCAAGGTTATCCTTGAATTTCTTAAGTTTGCACATATTAAAAATAAACGTTTCATTCAACGTTTGTTTTGCTTGATTGATTTACGTTATATTAATTTGCCCTTTATTAGTCATTTACATAAACATGATAATATGAAAATGTTGTCAAAAATTCCAATAATTTTTAAAGCTGAGAGGAGAAAGGGCATGTCGAAGAGCAAATGGCCAACAAAGCTTTTAGCAATTCCAATGAGTATGATGATGCTAACAACGTTGCTGCCTGTGCAACATGCAGATGCTGCAACAAAAAATTCGGTTCCAACGGCTGAAGCAGGACAAGTTCTTGCAGATTGGAAGTTTTCAAAAGACTATGTGAAATCAGGAACGATTGAAACAGGCAATCTTGTCCTAGAGGACGCGAGCGGAAATGGAAATGATTTAGTCCTTCAAACGGTTGGGGATGCCTCTTCTGCAGAAGTACAAAACATGGTGAAATGGTCAGAGGATGATCTTGCAAATGCTGATGATGTCCAAAGTATCGAATTTGGTAACGATAAGCAAGCACAAGGTGGAAGATATTTTAGCACAATAAATGATGCAATGATTAACAGTGAAAAATTTGAAGAAGGCTTTACAATTGAGGCAATTGTGAAAATGCCCCAAAATTTTGCACCTGAGAAGCATAGCTGGATGGGAATTCTAACTCGACAAGGACAGGCTGCTGACCTTAATAAAACAGAAGGGGAGAAGGAAATCCTCTCTACATTATCTGTGTCGAACCTGAAAGAGTTGCAGTGGACAAGCCATCCTACAAATTTAAATCATAATGAAACAAATTGGTCGTTTTCGTTAGACAGCAAAGAAGATTGGTATCATGTTGCGGTTGTAAATGATGGAAGCCATACAAAGTTATATGTGAATGGTGTGACAGATTTCCGAAATACGGATGCGGAAATGATCGGTATTGATGCTGTGGAAGGGAAGGGCTGGAATATTGGCGCTTCTGAGTGGGCAAATGAATTAGATACATTATTCGCGGGGAAAATTCAAGAAATAAAAATGACGGACGGAGCAACTTCTCAGGAACAATGGTTAGTGAACAATCCTCAAGGTGAACATGTTGAATATGGGACAAATGAAAGGATACCTCTGTTAACAAACAAACAGAATTATAACTTTCTATTTGTACCAGACCCGCAAAAAACGGTGCGTTATAAGCCTGAGATTTTCTCTGCCCAAATGAAATGGGTGGCGAATCAAGCAAAAAAACATAATATTGCGATGACTGCTTTTGTAGGCGATATGGTTGACCAAAGCAATGTCGTAGAGGAGTGGACCGCTTCAGACGCAGGGGTGGACATGTTAGATAAACATCGTATTCCATACCTTACTACAGCTGGAAATCATGATTATGGTACTGGAGATCCGTATTTAACGTATTATGGTGCCGATCGTTTTGTTGAAAAGGACTATTTTAAAGGAAGCTCACCGTCTGGTTATAGCTCATACGGCATAGTACCAGCAGGAAGCTATAACTACTTATTCTTGATGGTTGATATGTACCATATGGAGCAAGACATGGCTTGGGCAAAACAAGTATTAAACGAACATTCTGATCTTCCAACTATTTTGGTGTCACATGAAATTTTAGGAATTGGTGGAGACGGATTATCTGCTTCAGATACGAAACGAGGAAATATGATTTGGAATGAGTTAGTCAATTTAAACGATCAAGTATTTATAACGGTAAACGGTCACCATCACGGTGCTCTCCATCGCATAAAGCAAAATGCAAAAGGGAATGATGTGATCCAAGTACTTGTTGACTATCAATCTAGCTATGCAGGTGGAAATGGCTGGATGCGTTTCGCTGAGTTTGATGAGAAGTTGAACAAAATTAACTTTAAAACGTATTCTCCATGGGTAGAAAATCTTTCAAAGAACGAACGTACGTATTTTGATGTGAAATATTTAAACTCTGAAAACGATCAGTTTGAAATTGATCTTAATTTTAAAGAACGCTTTAATTTTTAATCATATATCTGTTTTAAAATAAAAGATCTCAGGCTCTCTTCCATAAAGGATAGAGAGCCTGTTATTTTAATTCCTTTACACCTTCAATCATATGTAAAAGCATACATTTAAAAGTGGTTAAAAATTTTCAATTAAAAATGATAAGAAAGATTACATTTACATATAATAAAAATACATGTCAGCTAAAACTTAAGAACGCTTCCCAGTACCGCCTATATCTCTTGTTACATCTTTTCTTTCATCTTTTGTCATTCGTAAACACCTCACATATCTTGATATATATAAGTTGTCCACGATTAGGAGGCGATATACATGAGAAGGAGTAATAAAAAGACTGCCGATCAAGCGAGAGTTGGCGACGATGATACACCAAAATCAGAGAATGACCAAGAAAACAAAGATTATATATTTGTTAAGGTAGGTTTTAAAAAGGAGAATTTTGAAAAAATCCAAGCTTATACGACATATGCAAATGTGGAAGCCAAAATGGATAAAATAGATGTGGAATATACAGCAGAGGATTTCATTAAAGGGGCAACGATGTATTTTATCGATTCCATGCTAGATAATATTGATGCACATAAACCAAAAGAAATAACAAGGAAATTATATGAGTCACTTCCTGAGTTCCTGCCTATTTTAAATGAATCCGCCAAAAGACTAGGAAATACTTCAAAGGAAAATGTTGAACCACTGATTCATTCTCATGAAGGCGCGATAAAAAATAATCTAAAGAAAATATTGAAAGAACAAAAGATGACACAAAAAGAGCTATCAGAAATAACAGGTATCGATAAAAGTAACTTATCCATTTATATGAATAATAAATCCCAGCCATCTATCGAATTCTTTCTTAGAATTTGGCATGCTCTCGACTATCCACCCCTCAATGAAATGTTATATAGAGAGAAATCCTCTGATGCATAAGCATTTATTTTTTTGCATCACGGTTATAAGTTTTCAACTTTAATTAAAAATTTTTAAAAAATGGTTATAATACAAGCACCAATTTCAATAACCTATATCATACACATACTAAGGGCTTTTAAAAAATGGGTTATGAATACATTTGGGAAGTTTGTGCTACTGTTCTGCTTCGGAGTAAAGTGGGCTGCATAGGCAAGTAGCGAAAAGCTTCCCAGAAGGAAGGTGCAACTTATGGACATAAATACAGCTTTGTTTATGGTATCTTTATTGACTTTTATCGTTCTGTTAATTGAAAAAATTAAAAAGTAGTTTGAGAGCGCCAGGCCACAAAAAAATTCTCAGCTTTATATAGAACAAGGATTATATATCATAGAGGAAAAGGTACAAGTAATCTAATGAATGAAATAATTCCTCCTTGTCAAATAAGAATCATTACGATATGATATAAACCGGAATCATTACGAAAAGGGGGAATTTACTATGAAAACAGTTAAACATAATAATTGGCACTGCTGCGTCAATTTTATAAGTTTCCATGAATACATACGAAATCACTTTCTTAAAATTGGTATCTTAATGGTATGTGTCAGCTTGTTAAGTGCTTGTGCGCAGTCCTCGCAAAGTACTGTTAAGGAAAAAGCAGAAGACAAACATATCCATTTTCTCTATAATTTCTCCACTAATTCTCTCGATCCTCATGTTGATACAAGTTATGTTCCGCTAAGAGCAGGGATTACTGAAACACTTGTCCGGCTAGATGAAGAAAATTTAACGATTGCACCATGGCTGGCAGAAGGCTGGGAAGGTGAGGATGGGCAACATTGGACGATTAAGCTTCGTGAAGATGTTACGTTCCAAAATGGGAAGAAAATGGATGCTGAAGCGGTGAAAGCCTCTCTTGAACGAGCACTGAAAGAGAGTGTTGCGATTCAACATGCGCTTAAAATCGATACGATTGAAGCAGATGGCTACACATTGCATATTTCAACAAAGGAACCTTTTCCGGAGTTTGTTTCTGAGCTTGTTAACCCTAATGTTTCTATCATTGATGTAACAGAAGAGGACATTGTCAATAAACCTGTCGGTACAGGACCTTTTACTTTGAAGTCATTCACACCTGGAAGTAAGCTTGAGCTCGAGCGTTATGCTGATTATTGGGATGGTGCTTCAAATCTTGATTCAGTGACATTCGCTTTTAATGAGGATGCAAATGCTCGTTCGCTAGCACTGAAGTCTGGGCAAGTTGATATTGTTTATCGTCCAGAGGTAGAAAGCTTGGAATCATTACAAGCACAAGATGGGATGAAAGTTGAATCAACTGAGACATTCCGTGTCCATCAAATGACGATGAATATGGAGCGGAAAAGTTTGCAGGATGTCAATGTGCGCCGTGCTGTTGATGCATTGATTGACCGTCAGAAGATTGTTGATACGATTCTTTTAGGTTATGCGAAACCTGCTGTTGGGCCATTTTTACCATCACTGCCGTTTGCCCCATCTTATGAACAGAGCGAAACAGGAACAGATATAGCTGTGAAGTACTTGAAGGAAGCAGGCTATTCACTTGAAAAGGGGAAAATGCAAAAAGACGGAGAGCCGCTTACATTTACCCTTTTAACCTATAGCGCAAGAGCAGACTTGCCGTTAATTGCTCAAGTTTTTCAATCGGACGCTAAACGAATTGGAATCGATGTTGAAATTCGTCAAATCGATATTCCTGAGGAATACATGGCGTCAAACCGCGATTGGGATTTGGCTACGTATAGTAATTTAACAGCCCCGCGCGGAGATGCCGGCTACTATTTAAATGCAACCTATCATCCAACTGGCGCTCTCAACTTTAGCGGTGCTCATGAGCCTGAACTGACTGCCATTATTGACAAGCTCAATCAAACTGTTAGTCAAGAAGAACGAGCTGAGCTTGCAGAGCAGGCGGCTGATTATGTCCATGACAATGTGATCAATTCCTTTGTCTTGCATCCTTCCACCATTGTTGCGTATAACGAAAACAAAGTTAAAAATTGGCTGACAACGCGAAGTGAATATTACATGATTACAAACAAGCTGGATGTGAAGTAAATGGTTCAAATTCTTGCTCGGAAATTCTTTGAAGTTTTATTTTTTATGTTATTTATTACATTTGTCAGTTTTTTGTTTGTTCGGCTTGCACCTGGTGATCCTGTTTTGACGATTTTGAATGTGGATGAGCTATCAGTTAGTCAGGAGCAGGCAGAGGCATTAAGAGAGGAGTTGGGATTCAACAAGCCATTGCTCGTCCAGTACGGGCTTTGGCTGCTTAACTTTATCCAGCTTGATTTCGGGAACTCTTATGTCACGGGTCAACCTGTCATGGACATGATTTTAATGGGGCTCCCTGCCACAATTGAGTTAGCTGTTGGTGCGTTGATTGTCATGCTGGTCGTATCAATCCCGCTTGGATCGCTATCTGCTCTTTATCGGAATAGCTGGATTGATCAGGTGGGTAGAATCCTATCAATTATTGGCGCGGCCATCCCGAGTTTTTGGCTTGGTCTTATTTTTATTGATTTATTCGGGGTACGTTTTAATTGGCTTCCGACCATGGGGAGAGATGGATTCATCTCATTGGTCTTACCGTCACTGACACTAGGGCTGGCCATTTCAAGCGTATATGTTCGTTTGCTTCGTTCCAGCCTGCTTGATTCGCTTAGTCAGGAATTTATCCGTGCAGCGAGAGCGCGCGGGTTATCAGAATGGCGAATTTTCCTCGTGCATGCATTTCGGCACAGCCTCCCACCTGTTATTACCGTGTTTGGAGTCAGTTTAGGAAGTCTGATTGGCGGTGTTGTGGTGATTGAAGTTTTATTTGCGTATCCAGGGATAGGAAAGCTTGTCGTTGATGCGATCCGTCAACGTGATTATCCCTTAATACAGGGGTATATTTTAATCATGGCGATCATTGTTTTTATTGTAAATACATGTGTGGATGTATCTTACAGATATTTAAATCCCGAAATGAAACTAAAAGAAAGGGAGACTAGCTGATGAAAGGACTGTCTATATGTTTGCCAAAGGTAAAAAAGCACAGTTGGCAAGGGGTGCTGGCGCTGATATGCCTAATCCTTGTTTTTGTAGTCGCCATCTATGCTTTTTTTTATTTACGGCATGATTCAACATTAACAAATCTCGATGGACGCCTCCAGGGAATGAGTCTTCAGCATCCACTTGGAACAGATCAACTCGGTCGGGACGTACTGACCAGGCTCTTACTTGGCGGTCAGCAAACAATCGGTTATAGTTTGCTGGCGCTGATTGTTGCCCTCATTATTGGAATCCCCTTTGGTCTTATTTCAGGTTATAAACGCGGGTTAGTTGATCGGGTATTTATGCGAATTGCCGATGGATTTTTAGCTTTTCCAGATATGATTGTCGCCATTGTCCTGAGTGGATTACTTGGACCGGGCATCTCAAACCTTGTTCTTGCAATTGTGATGGTTAAATGGGTTAGTTATGCTCGTCTTGTTCGCAGCACGGTTTTATCAGAGTCCCAAAAAGAGTATGTGCTGATTGCCCGCACCAATGGGCTATCTTCAAGTAAAATTATGCGTAAGCATTTATTTCCCCATATTGTGGGGCATGTTCTCGTGCTAGCAAGTCTAGATCTAGGAAAAATTATTTTGCTCATTTCGGCCTTTTCATACATTGGACTTGGGGCACAGCCTCCAATTCCTGAATGGGGAGCCATGCTAAACGACTCACGCCCGTATTTTCAGTCAAGACCTGAATTAATGATCTATCCTGGTTTAGCGATTGTGATTGTTGTGCTGCTAACGAATATGCTTGGCGATTATTTACGTGACCATTTTGATGTGAAGAAAGAGGTGGGACAATGATTTTATCGCTTGAGAACGTATCCATTAGCAGCAGAGAAAAGAAAATTGTTGATAACGTGTCACTCTCTATTCAAAAAGGAGAGTGGTATGCACTGGTTGGACAAAGCGGGAGCGGAAAAAGTTTACTGTCACAGGCAATTGGACAAATGCTTCCACCTAATTTGCAGGTAGAGGGAAAGATTCTTTTTAAAGACGAGGATTTGCTATCGTTATCACCAAAACAGATAAGGACTTTTCGCGGCCAAAAACTTTCCTATATTTTTCAAGATTATCAGGGCTCTTTTACACCGTTTCGAACAATTGGCCAGCATTTTGAAGAATACCAGAAAGCACACGGCATTCGCGATGCCAAAACCCGGAAAATAAAGTCAATGGATGCACTTGAATCTGTTGGGTTAGATGAAGCTTTGTACAAGCGATACCCGTTTCAGTTAAGTGGCGGACAACTTCAGCGAGTTTCGATTGCTATGGCCCTTTTGCTGTCACCTGATCTATTAATTGCAGATGAAATAACAACTGCACTTGACAGTGTCTCTGGGCACAGGATTTTAGAATTGCTTGCGAAGCGGCAAAAAGAAACAGGCTGTGCGATTTTATTCATCACCCATGATTGGCGCCATGTCAGACGTTATGCGACTCGTTTAGCTGTCATGAAGGAAGGGGAAATCGTTGAATCAGGCGGGAAGCATCGGATCCTCGATCATCCGCAGCATGACTATACTAAGCAATTGATCCAAGCTGCACCTATACTAGGACGCGGTCTTCCATCAGGGTTAAAGGAGGTTGATACGTATGAGTCTGCTTACTGTTAAACAACTGACAAAATCCTATCAAGCAGGAAAAACAGCGGTGAACAACCTCTCATTTGAACTGAACAAGGGGGAATGTCTAGGCCTTGTTGGTGAAAGCGGCTGTGGTAAAAGCACATTGGCTCGTTGCTTGCTGAGGATTGAACCGATTGACAGCGGATCGATCTATTTTAAGGAAGAAGCAATTGAACAGCTTAATGAGCGTCAGTTACATCCTTACCGAAAAAAAATTCAAATCGTGTTTCAAAATCCATTAGCTGCATTAAATCCAAAGCTTAAAATAAAGGATTCACTGATTGACCCTTACGCCCAGTATAGGAAGGAACTGAACCTTAGCCATTTTTCCTATACCTCTGAGGATGCCTTTGTCAAGCAGCTTTTTGAAGCCGTTGAGCTGCCGCCGGGTTTAGCCAATCAATATCCTCATGAATTAAGTGGCGGACAGCGGCAACGTGTTACGATTGCCCGAGCGATCAGCATTGAACCTGAGCTCATTGTTCTAGATGAGCCAACTGCAAGCCTTGATGTCATTTCACAAGGGGCAGTGCTTACTTTATTGTCAGAGCTTCGCGAAACGTTAAGTCTCTCTTACTTGTTTATTTCACATGATCTTGCTGCTGTCAGGCAAATGAGCCAGCGGATCATGGTGATGAAAGAAGGAGAGGTTGTCGATCAATTCAACAGCGATCATTTATTTAATGAGGAACGCCACCCTTATACAAAAGAGCTCATTTCAATTTTTTAGATAGAATAATAGGTGGATCGTGATACAAAATGGACTGTAAACGATCGGTGTGAGAGGAGTTGCTGTGGCAACTCCTCTTTGATGCAAGCCGCTATTATCAATTTTGTATGGAGAGTCGATCATTTAAGAGTGATTGTCTCTCTTTTTTATTTTTTTTCTAAAAAATTTTAAAACCAACGCTACCCAACATGCACAAACTTCCTATATACCCTATGAAGGAATTTAGGGAGGTCATCACTCATGAAAAAAGCAATCACAAAAATAGCATGCGTTGATACATATGAATCACTCACCACATTCTCAACAATTGAAGACTTAAACCAATCCATCTATAATCACATCACGCACTACAATGAAAATCTATCACCAACAATGATTACGATCTTAAAGCTCTTAGGAAGATACAGTATCAAGTATCTGGGCGTTTCCTTTCTAACAAAAAATAAAATTGGCGAACTGGTCGGGAAAAGTAGACGGACCATTATTCGCGTTTGCCATGAGCTAGAGAACTTAGGAATCATTAAGCAATATCCTCTAAAACGGGGCAGTGATCAGCAGCAAACATCGAATGCCATTGTTATTCAGCCATATGTTGAACAGGTTGAAAATAAGAATGTCACACAAGACAAGCAAGAAAATGTCACACCAAAAACCAATTCTTCTTCTTTAAACAATCTAAAAGATCTTAATACGTATGATGGTCCTATTCAGCTGCCATACCAATCATTTCGTAACATGTGTCATTGCTTTACAAAAGAGAAAAAGATCGTTAATCGCCTTTATGGTGTTTATTTAGGTCAAATCAAACATATCAAGCCATTCTATGATGAAAAAGTGTTGCTTGATCTCGGGATATTAGCGATAAAACTCGCGTTTCAAGCTACAAAGAGGAAAAAGATCGATAACCTTTTTGGCTATTATAACGGTGTATTGGATCAATTGTTTACAAAGCTATATTTTGAGGATATGAAGGGAAATCATTGGAGTGTAGAGGAGGATGTTTGTTAATTTCTATAGACCCAAACTTTAGGATCTATCATTTTGAAAATGAGTTGATGAACCTTCTATTTACAGGCTCATCCGTCATTATTTGGTAAATACCAATGCATGGATTTTAAAAAAAGTAAACTTTTTACATGGTGGATTTAGGCTTCCAAGTTTTATTGTTAACAATACTATGTATGGTATGTCTGCTAACATTATACTCTTCAGCGAGCTTTCGTATCGATATGCCATTTTCTGTTGTATAACGTATTCGAATTTCTTTGACGTTTTCTGCAGTTAGGTGTGAGCGGCTCATATTTGTTTTACAGACTAACATAGGCTGCTTTCTTCTCATCTCATCTAATTTTGATCCAAGAAGGGTTTCTTTAATTTTTGCTTTGGTCGCAATGGATCTAGCTTTACCTAATTTCGCCTTTGATAAGTTTTCTTTATGCTTTTTTGACAGCTTACGCCCTTTCATTGCGATGCTGATCTTTTCAGCTCTAGATAAATCTTTCATTTTGTTCTCCCTATAAGACCGATAATGTAAAAAATTAAGGTTGTATTCTAAGTTTGTTAATTTGTATTATAACCAATTTTTAGGTGAATAGTATTGATTTTAATCGGGAAATTTTGGATAAAATCAGATTGCCTTAGATGGATATGTACTACCAAAAAAAAGGGTACATACGTATATGCACCCACCATAAAACTATTCAAACTGAACTTGCCACTTCTCCGGTACAATCATCGGCTCCTTCCTGCCTAATAAATGCAATACCATCTGCGACACTAAAGCACCAGGCCCTAATGCTTGGCCAACACTAATCGTTGGAATCGTTTTATTTGCAATCCACTCAGCAATTTTTTCTTCCGTCGCATAGCTTGGCAGATAGCTGGCATAACTGGAGGCAGGGAAGATCATTCCTCTTATATCATCAATCGAGCAATTTTCTGGAATCCCGATATAGTCCTCTACATTCATTCCGTTAGGTGAAAATGTTAAAACAGAGGTACCAAATCCTAAAGCAACAGCTGTTGTAATAAATAATCCTTTTTGTCGTGCCTGGCGGTGCAGCACAACGGCTTCCGGCAGGCAGAAGTAATCAATGGCATCAATGACATAATCTGCACCTTCAAGAAACGCTTCAACATTTTCTTCGTTGACTCCTTCTGTGAATAAAGTAATCTCTAAATCTGGATTAATCGCTAATAGATGATCTTTTAGCGCTTCGACCTTCAGCATACCAACTGTACGATGTGTTGCCGCACATTGGCGATTTATATTTGATTCATCAAAAGTATCCGGATCAGCTAATGTTAATTTGCCAACACCCATTCGAGCTAGTAGTTCAGCAGCAAAGCCGCCAATGCAGCCACATCCAGCAATCGCAATTGTTGTTCCGTGTAATCGGCTTACTTCTTCTTCTGACATAATTCCTAGGTTTCTAGTAAACTGTTCTTTAATCATTAGCGTAATACCTCCATAACTTGTTTATCTGATTCCATTAAAAAAGTATATAATGTTGGTCTTTGTTCTTTAATTTGTTTGATTGCTTCTTGGAGATCGACGACACATGGGACGGTTAGCGAACCTAAATAGATTTTTGGTACACCAATTTCTTTGAAAATCGAGCTGAAAATGCGGTTTAAGTACCGAAAGACGCGTTCATCAATACAGGCGATCCAATGTGTAATGCCGTTTTGATTTGAATAATGAAAAATGGTTCGGATCAAATGGACGCCAACTTCATGTTTTGGTAGTTTTGTAAAGGCACTTATTTCTACATAACTGTTTTCTTTTAATTTCATAAGCCGGCCATAATTTAGATCATAGATTTTAAAGTTTTTCATTGTAGGCAGCTGCCCGATCGGCTTAAAGATGAGACGTGTCACGCCAACGACTTGATTGATTGATGTTTCTTGCGCGATAAAATAAAGGGAGTCCTGTTCATAAGGATCCTTTTCACCTTCTTTAAAAAATCCTACCTCCTGATAACGCTTCTGATGAAGGGCGATTGCCTCCTCTCTGATTTTGTTTTTTGCTAGACCAAAATAATACTGAGGGGTGTTTTCCATGCGACATCTCTCCTTATAAATTGTCATTTTTTAGTGCAATTTAACTATATAGGAGAAATGATTACTTTTGTTTGTCAAAAATCGCCAACACTCTACAAAATCAGATAACGGGTAATGGGGAATGATGGTATAATAATGGTATTTATTTTAGCTGGGAGATATCAATATGTTGGAATTAGAGAAGAAACTATACAATGAATATTTCCAGGAACATCGTACAAAGGTTACGACCTATTTGTTTTGGATCAATGCAATCTTTTTACTATTAAGCTGTACATGGAACTTTCTATTTTTAGTCTTTCAATTAGCGTATTCCCGGGCGAATTTTCCAGCATTACTAGGTTGCTTAGGGATTCTGTTTTTACTAGGAATCGTCAATCACTTTGTCAAAATACCTTCGAAAATCAATCAGTATTTCATGTTGGCGTATTGTGCGGGTTTAATAACGGTTCTTTATTTTGAATCAGGATATAGTGAGTCATGGTCCTTTTTTCTCCTTTTACCATTATTAGGAGGACTTTATGGTGAAAAGAGAATTCTTTTCTATTATTCGTTTCTAGGTCTCGGCATTCTATCGTATTTAAGTTTTGCATCGCCAACGAGTTTGTACACACCAGATAGTATTGATATTTCCAACAGGATATTGGTTTATATCATTCTCGCTACGTTAAGCTTTTTCGTCTTAAAGACTCTCCACATCATTTATATGAAACAAGTCAATCTCGTTCTTCAATCGATGCAGATAACAATCGAAGAGGTTGTTAACAGCTTTATCGTTGCGGTGGAAGCAAAGGATCTATATACGTTTGGGCATAGTGAACGTGTTAGTATGTATGCTGTCGCTCTCGCAAAGTATCTGCCGGAATGCAGCAAGGAATGCTTAGAAAAATTGAGATTAACTGGGCTGCTTCATGATATTGGAAAAATCAATATCCCTGAAGCGATACTATCAAAAGAAGGAAAGCTGACAGATGAAGAGTATGAAGTGATTAAAACACATCCTGTTGTTGGCGCAAGAATGGTGGAGCGAATTGAAAGGCTGCAAGAATTAAAAGACGGCGTCCTCTATCATCATGAACGTTGGGATGGGAATGGGTATCCAACAAAACGTAAAGGGGAGGACATCCCGTTAGAAGCTAGAATCTTAGCGATCGCAGATGCATTTGACGCCATGACAAGCAATCGTTCTTATCGAAAAGGATTAACCGTTGATGAAGCATTCCAAGCTCTTGAAGAGGGGAAAGGGACTCAATTCGATCCACAGCTCATAGATGTTCTCCAAAACGTGAAGGGTGAGTTTAGGAACATCTATCAAAAAGCGAACGACCCGATAAAGGAGTTTGAGTCATTGACGGATTTGTTTTAGAAAAAATTGATTGTTTATGAGCTCTTTTGCAACTTTGAAGGGGAATCTTGCAACTTGTCCGATAATCTTGCAACTTTTTATGATATTTTTGCAACTCCAAGATATAATCTTGCAACTTCTTTATTTTTTCTTGCATTCTACAAATTCCATTAAATAAAACAACGCCGCCTTTTTGCGGCGTTTTCTCTATTTCCTCAAAAACGATGCTTCGATTAAACCAATATATTCTTTTACCGCAATAGCTCCATTACTCTGATTCGATGGTGCAAATTGAAGAGGATATAAGTCAATCTTTTTACTAACCAAGTATCCCGTTGGATAAGCTTCTACAGCAACGCCTTCATTCTCAAAATGTTGAACAGCACGTTGCATATGAAAGGCAGATGTAATTAAAATAGGTTTTTCAAATTGATGCTTTTCTAGTAATTCGGCAGTGAACTTCGCATTCTGTTCTGTATTTAAACTGCGATCTTCCATATAAATATCGTTGGGGTTAACACCTAAACTGACAAGCAACCGTTTCGCAATTTCCGCCTCATTCCCGCTATCTTGGAAAACCTGTCCTCCAGATACGATGATCGGAAGCTTCGTCTCATTGTATAGTTGAACAGTTGAGATCAATCGACTAGATGCAGCACCAGATAAATGTCCTTTCCCGTTTAGATCATGAGTATCATGAGTAGCCCCACCCCCAAGCATCACAAGAACATCTCCATCTAAATTTTTCGGCACACTATATTTCTGTTCAAGTGGGAGAAGCAACAGCTGGCCTGTGATCGGGATCACGTATAGATAATTGACAATGGCAATGGAAAGGATCCACTTAAAAAGAAGCTTATTTCGTTTAAATGTAAAGTAACTAAGGATAAAAAGTGCCGTTGGGAAAATACCAGGCGGTGTGAAAAAGCTATAAATAAATTTAATGATATATACCATACAAAGGTTCCACCTTTTTAGAAAGGATTCATACAAGAAAAGTATAATACAAATTTTGTATGGCATGGCCTGAAAATTTCGTGCCTTTAATTAAATGTTTGTTGAAAGAGTACCTCTTTATTGAACCATTTCCCAATATCATTAAATCTACTATTCTTCTATTGAACCACATCTCACATCCATTTATTGAACCAAGTTCATTTTTCCGCCCTCTGGTGTAAACCACGCGAAAAGGGCATGTAATAAAAAATGGTTTTCCCTGTATGATTGGCAAAAAAAGTGGGTTGAAAAATAATTTTTTGGGGTAAAAATTAGTAACGACACCCATGACTGCGTTTTCATTTTCGAATAATATAGCAATCAAAGATAGGAGGCGGTTTTAATGTCGTTGATATCTAAGATACTATATGTTTGGCATCATATCAGAAGGAATTACCATCAGGAGCTGCTTGAAAGTTGCCTTGATCGTAACTTAAAAGCTAAATTAAGAAATAAACTCGATTATCACAAAAAGAAAGAAGATCAGTTAAGATCATTGAAAGCATCAGTATAGATGCTTTTTTTATGTAATGAAGCGTTGACCAAATATATAATTTCTAGACTGGATCATAAAAAAGTCGAATCCTTATCGTAAAGGGAATCGACTTTTTTTATCTAGATTATTTGGCTATATTATTTCTTACTACTCCAATCGCAGCACAACATCCTTTAAAGTATCAACCGTGCCAACATTTCCCGGAAAGATAATATAAGGGATAAAAGGAAATTTACTTTCAGCCGATGTTTTCCAGACAGGAACGCCTGGGGCAATTTGACCAGCAACGATTGCGCGTTTGACTCCTAAGCCTTTTGTACCGATATCACTTGATGTGATTCCGCCCTTTGCAATGAGGTAACGAGGCCTGATTGCAAAATCCCGTACAATGCTTGTGACAGTATCGGAAATTTTTACGGAAAGCTTAAGCTCTTCTTCTTCCATGTTTTCGCCTAAATCTAAACGTTCTCTTTTGGTGTAAATGACGGTTGTGATTCCTTGTGAGACTTTATTTTCTGCTTCGTGGCGAACGCGGGTTACTTCAGTGCTGAAAGCTTTTTGATTTAGGACAAGGTGACAATCGAATTCGATAAAGTGAAGTCCTGGTAATGGGTAAAGCGTTCTTAATTGTTCTGTTGTTTTTTGGACATGTGAACCGACAACGATTAATCCGCCATGATCGATCGCGTCATCAATGATTTCCTTCGTTTATATGTTAGTTTGATAGATCAGAAGACTAAGTGTAGAAAGTGCTAACAAAATAATGTTTATTGAAAATGAATACACAGATCCGTGCTGGATACCCAACTAAATGGCAGCGTACTGCCTGTCTCATCCTATTAATATAACAACCATTGCTGGTGTATGACAGATATCTGTTAAGGAATAGTGTAGATTCCTCTCTATAAAGGGTATAGATAAACCAGTGTCCCCGGTTACAAACCGAATGACACTAGTTATTCTTTTATGATTTTACGACCAACTTTTGGTCACTAAGAAACTTTGCAATCGAAAACGATGAGGCACCAAGGGCACTAGAGTATGTGCCTAAGGAAGAAAAGCGAATGTTTGTGTTGCTTCTATGGTAAGTGGACAGACGCTCGGTTAAGATCCGATTGATTGGATTTGTGATCCAGTTTTCTAAAAGAGCCATGCGGTTTCCGATGATGATCATTTCAGGGTTAAATGTATTGATGATATTGGTCAATCCAATTCCAATATGTTCACCAATATTATTTAATAATTGCAGAACTTTTCGGTTGCCTTTTCTTGCTTCATTCAGGATGGTGTCAATCGAAATGTCTCCATCTATAGAACCCGCTAATTTGCTTTCTTCTAATAAAGCACTTTCAGATGCGTACAATTCCCAGCAGCCGCTATTTCCGCACGGACATTTTTTTCCATTAGATTCGATTGTAAGATGACCCATTTCTCCTGAAATACCTGATGTGCCGGTGTAGAGGGTGTTATTGATAATGATCCCGCCGCCAATCCCGATTCCGATGCTTAGATAAATTAAATTGGCGATGTTTTTCCCAGCTCCGTATAGTTGCTCGCCATAACAGCCAGTATTTGCTTCATTTTCAACCTTTGTTGGAATGTTGAACTTATTTTCGATGATTTGTTTTAGGTCAATTTGGCGCCATTTTAGATTTGGAGCAAAGAGTATGTTTTCATCCCTATCGATCATTCCAGGCACACCGATGCCGATTCCTACTATTCCATAAGGACTTTCCGGCACGGACTTGATAAGTGCTTCGATGATTGAACATATCTCATTCATGACATATTCAAAATCAGTTTCTTTCAGAGGGATGTTCATTTCCTCAATGATATTCCCGCTTAAATCTGTTAATACGCCTAGTAGATAATTTACACCTAAGTCAATTCCAATCGAATAGCCAGCTAAATTATTAAAATAAAGCAATACTGGTTTTCGCCCGCCGCTGGACTGTCCGGCTCCAATTTCGTAAACGAAGGAATCGGTGATTAGTTCTGAAACCATCGTCGATACTGTTGCTTTGTTTAAGCCTGTGTCCTTCGAAATTTGGGCGCGTGATACAGGGCCGTTTTTTCCGATATACGTAAAGACGATGGACTTATTGATTTGTTTGACAAGATTCTGATCGCCGGTCTGTAACGTTTTCATTTTTCCTCCTTATAAGATTTCTTTTTTTCATAGTAACATAAACACTTGGTTTATCACAGTAGGAAATGCATAAAGTTTGTTTAATCGCTAATACAATGTGTAGTAATTTTCAGCCTTTCCTGAATAATTATCATGTTGATTTAGAAAAAACCATCTCTTTTTAAGTGGTTTTTATGAATTTTTTTAAGAAAAATATTGACAACGTTTACACGACGGGAGTAAACTTAGTTTAAACATTAAACAAAGTTAATGTCATTCAAAATAAGTAATCGATAAAACGATAAACAAAACACTTTCTAGGAGGAAATGAGCTATGACATACTTTTCTACTATTAATAAAATCAATTTTGAGGGAGCAAAATCTACAAATCCACTTGCGTTTAAATTTTACAATCCAAGCGAAAAAATTGGCGATAAAACAATGGAAGAATATTTACGTTTTGGTGTAGCATACTGGCATACATTTACTGCTGATTTATCAGATCCATTTGGTGCTGGAACGGCTGATCGTCCATGGGATAAATTTAGCGGCTTAGACTTAGCGAAGGCTCGAGTTGAAGCAGCGTTTGAATTCTTTGAGAAGCTTGGTGTTCCTTATTACTGTTTCCATGATGCTGATATTGCACCAGAAGGAAGTAATTTAAGAGAAACATATAAGAATTTAGATATCATTGTTGCGATGTTGAAAGATTACATGAAAGACAGCAAGACGAAATTACTTTGGAATACGGCAAATAACTTTTCGCATCCGCGTTTCGTACATGGTGCTGCTTCTTCTAACCATGCAGATGTGTTTGCTTACTCTGCAGCAAAAGTGAAAAAGGGGCTGGAAATCGGTAAAGAGCTTGGTGCAGAAAACTATGTATTCTGGGGCGGCCGTGAAGGATATGAAACATTACTTAATACAGATATGAAACTAGAAATGGATAATCTTGCTCGTTTATTCCATCTAGCTGTTGATTATGCAAAAGAAATCGGTTTTGATGCACAATTCTTAATTGAACCTAAACCAAAAGAGCCTACTTCACACCAATATGATTTTGATGTTGCAAGCGGGTACGCTTTCTTACAAAATTACGATCTGCAAAATCATTTCAAGTTTAATATTGAAGCAAACCATGCGACATTAGCTGGTCATACATTTGAGCATGAACTTCGCTATGCACGTATCCATGGTATGTTAGGTTCTGTTGATGCAAACCAAGGTCATCCTTTATTAGGCTGGGATACGGATGAGTTCCCAACAGACTTATACTCTACAACACTTGCAATGTATGAGATTATTAAAAATGGCGGTTTAGGCAGCGGCGGATTAAACTTCGATGCGAAGGTTCGCAGAGGTTCATTTGAGCCGGAAGATTTATTCCATGCACATATCGCAGGTATGGATAGCTTTGCAGTAGGGTTAAAAATTGCGCAAAAATTAATTGATGATAACGTATTAGACGGTGTTGTTCAAGATCGCTATAAAACATTCACAGAAGGCATTGGCCTTGATATTGTTCAAGGAAATACGGACCTTAAAAAATTAGAAGATCATGCATTAGGCTTATCAGAGATTAAATTAGAGTCTGGTAAATTAGAAAGAATCAAAGCGAAAATCAACCAATATTTGCTAACGTTTTACGCTGGAGAATAAAAAGTAGGCGGGTGTTAAAATGAAATATGTCATTGGTATTGATTTAGGGACAAGTGCAGTTAAGATTCTGCTTGTCAATCAACATGGTGATGTTGTACAGGAGCTATCAAAAGCCTATCCCTTAATTCAAGAAAAAACAGGATATAGTGAACAAGACCCGCAAGCTTGGGTAGATCAGACAGTTTCTGGACTGTCTGATCTTCTCAAGGACTTTAACGGAAATCCTGAAGATATTGAAGGAATTAGTTTTTCTGGACAAATGCATGGTCTTGTCTTGCTAGATGAAAAGAATGATGTTTTACGGAATGCTATTCTTTGGAATGATACGAGAACAACGGAACAATGTAAACGTATTTATGAGATCGTTGGCGAGAAACGCTTGCTTGATATTACAAAGAACCCAGCATTAGAAGGCTTTACGCTGCCGAAAATTTTATGGGTAAAGGAAAACGAGCCTGAGGTTTTCGAAAAAGCGAAAGTGTTTGTTCTTCCTAAGGATTATGTACGCTATAAGCTGACAGGCAGCCTGCATATGGAATACTCTGATGCGGCTGGAACGCTTCTTTTAGATGTTCGCAAGCAGGAGTGGAGTAACGAAATATGTGAGCTGTTAGAGATTGATCATCATCTTTGCCCGCCATTAGTTCATTCACATGATGAGGTGGGGACAATTTCTCCTGAAATCGCAAAGAGAACGGGTCTTTCTGAGTCCGTTCGCGTGTTTGCAGGCGGAGCAGATAATGCATGCGGGGCAATTGGCGCAGGCATTTTAGAAGATGGAAAAACGCTATGCAGCATAGGAACGTCCGGCGTTGTTCTTTCATATGAAGAAAACGGGACGAAGGATTTTCAAGGGAAAGTTCATTATTTTAATCATAGTGCACCCGATGTCTACTATACGATGGGTGTTACATTAGCAGCAGGTTATAGTCTCACATGGTTTAAAGATGTTTTTGCGAAAGAAGAATCGTTTGAAAATCTCTTAGCAAATGTGGGATCGGTTCCAATCGGGGCAAATGGATTGTTATTTACACCTTATATCGTAGGTGAAAGAACGCCGCATGTTGATGCCGAAATACGTGGAAGCTTTATCGGAATGGATGGCTCCCATCAGCTGGAACACTTTGCCCGAGCTGTTTTGGAAGGGATTACGTTTTCACTGAATGATTCAGTCGAGATTTTCCGTGAAAATGGCAAAAACATTGATACTGTTATTTCCATTGGCGGCGGAGCTAAAAATGAAGCGTGGCTCCAAATGCAGGCTGATATATTTAATGCAAAAATTGTTAAGCTATCAAGTGAGCAAGGTCCTGGAATGGGGGCGGCCATGTTAGCTGCATATGGCTGCGGCTGGTTTGCATCCTTACAGGATTGTGCAAAGGAATTTTTGCGAGAAGAAAAAGTGTATGAACCAATTCAAGAACATGTTGAATCATATAGAGGGCTATATGAAATCTACAAAGATATTTATCCGGCAACTACTGGATTAAACAAACGTTTAATGGAATATCGAAATTGAATGATTGCGGTCAAAAGGTAGAGTTGCAAAATTAATAGTGAAAGTTGCAAGATTCACCTTAAGAGTTGCAAAATTAATAGTGAAAGTTGCAAGATTCACCTTAAGAGTTGCAAAAATAAAAGTGAAAATTGCAAGATTCGTATTAAGAGTTGCAAAATTATCTAAGAAAGTTGCAAGGTTAATCATGATGCTTGTCTTTCATAGATGTTTAAGAGGTATTTAAACGGATTGTCGAGACCAATTTTTTCTTTCCGGTCCTTCTTTTACAGTACTCCACGTCAAAGAAGTAATGATGTGGGTGCTGTAAAGGACATCTGTAACGACTAATCATAGAAAGGAAAGCGCTTTACTGGATTGCTTTTTCATCAAGGGAGGGACACATAATTTATGAAAACAAAAAATTACTCTTTCTATATTATAGCGATTACACTCATTGCCACATTAGGCGGATTGCTCTTTGGGTACGATACAGCTGTTATTTCGGGGGCAGAGAGATCGTTACAAATTTACTTAACGGATAGCTTAGGATTAAGTTCATTCGTTCATGGGTTAACTGTTTCAAGTGCATTAATTGGGTGTATTATAGGTGGATTTATTTCAGGATATTTTTCAAATAACTTTGGGAGAAGAAACTCTTTAATTATTGCGGCGGTCTTATTTTTTATATCAGCATTAGGGTCTGGTTTTCCAGAATTTTTATTTTTCACTGCGGGAGAACCAAGTATTGAACTGCTAATTGTGTTTAATATTTATCGAATTATTGGTGGGATCGGTGTTGGTCTGGCGTCAGCAATCGCACCAGTTTATATTGGCGAAATGGCTCCAGCTGAAATTAGAGGTCGATTAGTTTCTTGGTATCAATTCGCTGTTATATTAGGTATGCTCGTTGTTTATTTCGTAAACTGGGGAATTGCCAATGGACAAACAGCGGAATGGATCAATGATACTGGTTGGAGATATATGTTTGCTTCTGAAGCGATTCCAGCCCTAATTTTCGGGGTCTTGTTATTTTTTGCACCGGAAACACCTCGTTATTTAGTATCAAAAAACAACGATCAAAAAGCATTGGCTGTTTTAACAAAGGTAAATGGATCTGTAACAAAATCAAAAGAAGTGCTTAGTGAGATTAAGCAAACCTTATCAACTAGTAGTTCATCATCTGGTAAATTGCTTTCTTACGGCAAAATAGTCATCATTGTCGGGATTTTACTTTCTGTCTTCCAGCAATTTGTCGGGATTAATGTTGCTTTATATTATGCACCGCGAATTTTTGAAAGCATGGGAGCAGGACAGGATGCTTCAATGTTACAAACGGTTGTCATGGGGATCATCAATGTCGTCTTTACGATTATTGCAATTGCTACTGTAGACAAATGGGGCCGTAAACCATTATTAATGGTTGGTTCAATTGGGATGGCCATCGGGATGTTTGGTGTAGCCGGTTTAGCTTATTTTGATATTATCGGTGTTTCCACACTTGTCTTTATTATTATTTATACGGCTTCCTTTATGATGTCATGGGGACCGATTTGTTGGGTACTCTTATCTGAAATTTTCCCTAACAAAATCAGAGGGCAAGCGATGGCGATTGCCGTTGCAGCGCAATGGGCGGCGAATTTCTTTATTTCATCAACATATCCGCCGATGATGGAATTTAGCGGTGCGATGACATATGGATTTTATGGAGTCATGAGTGTATTATCAATGGTATTTGTCTGGAAGATGATTCCGGAAACAAAAGGAAAAACACTAGAGCAATTAGAAAGTATTTGGAGTGCTGATAAAAGTCATACAAGCACACAATCTAAAAAAATCGGATAATCAATAATTGGACGGGGTGAAACAAACCCTGTCCTTTTTAGTAATGGGAGAGTGTTCGGATGTGGATTGAAATGGAACGAGTAAAAGGCAGATGGAAGCTTTACAAATTAATGAATGATCATGGTATGGAAGTACATCTTTTAAACTATGGCGGGATTATGACCAAAATCATTGTTCCTGATAAAAATGGAAAGCTGGAAAATGTCGTTTTAGGCTATAAACATGATCAAGACTATGAATCTAATCCCAACTTTTTCGGTGCAATCATTGGTAGAGTGGCAGGAAGAATTCAAAACGCTTCCTTTTCGCTTGAAGGGAATACCTATTCTTTAGAAGCAAACGAGGGCGGAAACCATCTCCATGGCGGGGCAAGCGGTTTTCATTGTGTTGTTTGGGATGCCGAACCCTTTCAAAAGGATGGGGCGATTGGTGTGAAACTCTCACATTCCAGTGTTGATGGAGAGGGTGGATATCCTGGGAATGTAGAGGCGATAGTTACCTATACATTAAATCAACAGAATGAGTTAATCGTCGATTATGTTGCTACATCTGATAAAACAACAGCCCTTACCATGACAAACCATTCCTATTTTAACTTAAGTGGAAATGGGAAAGAGACGATTCACGATCACCATGTGACCATTCAAAGTCATCAATATGTCGAGCTTGACAAGTCACTTATCCCAACAGGAACAGTATTGCCTGTTGAAAATTCACCATTTGATTTTCGCCAAGGTCGAAAGCTAGCGGATGGGATCCAATCTGATTCACCACAAAATCAACTGGCCAACAATGGGTATGATCATTATTTTCTCTTTGATCAGAATAGCAATGAAAAGGTCATTGTAAAAGAACAAACGAGCGGGCGTGTCCTGACAATCAAAACAGATCAGCCTGGCATGGTAATGTATACATCCAATAATTTGAGTAAAGGCTTTGAATTGGCGGAAGGTCCTTCACGAAAGCATCTAGGTGTTTGCTTTGAAACACAAGCCTCCCCAGCATCATTGCACAACGAAGGATTTCCATCTGTTGTATTACAAGCAGGTGAAGCTTATAAAAAGCAAACCATCTTTTCGTTTGGGGTGGAATGAAACTGGCGTATAAATTTATCCCGACAAAATAGACAGAATGGGACCGACTTGTATAGTTGGTCCCATTCTGTCTATTTTTACTGCTTCTGCAGCTGTGTTGGAAGCATTTGAATCGAGTGATTTAATGTGTCGAGCTTGCTTTCAATCCTATTCAGTAAATATAGGGTAACGATGATCGGAAAGCCGACTTCACTAATGACTGATAACCATTGTTCCATTTGTTCACACCTCTTTTATAATGGAATAAGGGTAAGGGCTGACGCTACATTTCGTTGTCAGCCCTCGATCTATTAAGCAAGTGTAATTTCTGTTACATTACGGTCAACCATTCTCGCTCCTTTTTTAGAGACAAAATCTCCACCTGTTGTAATAAAAATATTAGAAGCTAAGATTTGGTCCATTGCTGTTGAAAGGGCTAGCTGATCAACTGGATCCTTTGGAGAATCAATGTTTACTTTCACTGTTTTTCCCTCTGTATTTAAAAAGTGCAGTTCTAATGTTTTCGCCATCATGTTCACCTCCTCATTTCTGTTTTCCTAATACATCATGCTACGACCTCCATTGCTGGTCGTCACATTAGCTCGTCACTTGATTCGTGTCATTACGTTCAATCGATGATAGTGACTGTGTTTGTAAGCTTGCAATGGCTTGTGCTGCTTGAAGCAATTGATCAGCTGTGGCTGATGTCTTGATGTTGTTGTAATTTTTACGCTTCAAAATCACTTTTCCTTTTTCATCTAAACCCATATCAAAGACAAGACTTAGTTGAGACTCGATTAATACTTGAACCGCCATGTTCTCACCTCCTTTCACCCTATATATAGAAAGAAAGGGGAAGTTGGGTAGCGGGGAATTTATATTTTTTTAAAAAAGATGGGGGTTGGTGGAGTGTTTTTATTCCTATTGTTAACTTTAAGGGTCAAAAGGGGTTGAGGATGAAGGGGAAGGTCGTTCATTAGGGGGATGTGGGATGAAATCAGGTTGAGGGTGGGAGAAGGTCGTTTATTAAAGCTATGAAGGACCAAAAGAGGTCGAGGATCGAGAAAAGGTCGTTCATCGGAGCTATGAAGGACCAAAAGAGGACGAGAATTAAAGAAAAGGTCTTTCATCGGAGCTATGAAGGACCGAAAGAAGACGGGAATCGAAGGAAAGGTCTTTCATCAGAGCTATGAAGGACCAAAAGAGGACGAGAATTGAAGAAAAGGTCTTTCATCGGAGCTATGAAGGACCAAAAGAGGACGAGAATTGAAGAAAAGGTCTTTCATCGGAGCTATGAAGGACGAAAAGAGGCCGAAAATCGAAGAAAAGGTCGTTCATCCGAGCTATGAAGGACCAAAAGAGGGCGAAAATCGAAGAAAAGGTCTTTCATCGGAGCTATGAAGGACGATAAGAGGACGATAATTAAAGAAAAGGTCGTTCATCAGACGATGATTAGGATTGGGTAAAATGAGTGGTTTTATAATTCAGTTTCTTCCTTATTGCTAAAAGTTAGCATAACGTGTTAAAGCTTGGAAATAATAAGCAAGAATGAAATATCGTTCTAGGGAGACCATTATGCAACAACAAAAAATAAGTGCACTTCAACTCTTTTATGTCATAGTGGGATTCGAACTTGGAACCGCGATTATTCTGGATATAGGGGCTGGAGCAAAGCAGGATGCATGGTTGGCAATTCTGATTAGTATGTTAAGTGGTCTGATTCTAATGGGTGTTTTTACACAATTATCACTTTATTATCCGAATGATACATTATTTTCAATGTTACCAAAAATCATCGGAAAGTACCTTTCTTATCCAATTATATTGACTTATCTTTTTTACTTTATCTATTTAGCAGCAACGGTTTGCCGTGATTTCGGGGATTTAATTTCTTCTACATTGTTAGTTGAAACCCCAACAGTCGTAGTGATTGGAAGTTTTATGGTATTAGTGATCTATTGTCTTCGTGGTGGAGTTGAGGCATTTGTAAGAATGGGAGAAATGGTATTTCCACTATACATTATATCTTTGATTGTTATTTGGATTTTATTATTAAGTGTGGAAGATTTTAATCTAAATAACCTTACCCCTATAATGGGAAATGGATTAAAGCCAATTTTGAAAGAGGTATATCCTGGTATTATAAACTTTCCTTTTGGAGAAATGATTATCATTATGATATTTATTCCTTATTTAAATAACAAACAAATAATTAGAAAGGTAGGCATGACTGTAATTTTAGTCGGTGGGTTAATACTTACCATTAATTCAATTTTGGTTTTATCTGTCTTAGGTCCAGAAATTTATGGTGAGCATTGGTTTCCTTTTTTTACAGCTACTCAGATGGTTTCTATTGCAGACTTCCTTGAAAGATTTGATGCATTGGTTATTTTAATGATGGTATCAGGGGTATTTTTTAAAGTTGGGGGTTGTATATTTGGTGCTGCTGATGCAATCTCCCAATTAGTTAAGTTAAATCATACTAAATCGGTACTACTCGGTTTAGGGACCATTATTTCTCCATTATCATTATTAATTGCAACGAATTTTGTTGAATATTTGAAAATTGCATATGATTATTTTATTCCCTATCTTTTCGTGCCACTACAAATAATCGTGCCAATAATACTGCTTTGTATTGCATTTATCCGTAAAAAATTTAACCTTGGTAATTCGTCTACCTGAAGTCAATCTATTATTGAAGATATGTTTAAGATATTTAATTGATTACGATTGAAATGGATCAACTTGCGCATTAGGTATGTGAATCTATTGATCCAAAGAGATATTGAGGTTTTTTCAGTTTCTTTAAGTAAAATCTATCTAACAGGCATTACAGGTTGCTTTATCTAAGGGGGGATGAGGTATGGAAAAACTTCTGAAAAGATTAAAAAATATGAAGTTGAAGAGCATTAAGTGGCCGAAATGATTTATGTCTATTTTGATGGAATTTAGCGAAAATGAATAAATTTGATGGAGAAACTATATCTAATAGTCATAAAATTTTTATACTGTCTGAACATCTTAACCAACAATTTCCCTCGCTTTTTTAATCCCTCTCTTTTCGTTCAATAAACCTGTTGAATATTTTTGTAAGTCCTACCCGAAACTTGTCTAACAAAAAGAATAGATAATGACGTCGATACCTTCTATAATTAAAATGGATTTTCCAATAGATACCATAATTGATCGGTATTTTTAAATTTGAAACTAGTAAACCTGAAATCAATTTCATAGATTGAACAATTTGACACATAGCGAAACTGGAGGAGTGTAATGGGTAAGCTAATTTGTATTGTAACAGTGTTAGTATGTGCAGGATCTATTATTGTTGGGAATATTCACTGGAATAATAAGATATCAGCCAAAGCTGAAATGGTGGAGAACTATAAAGAACCTGCAGTAATAGAGGAAAACGTGATGGGTGCGGAAATTCCTATAAAAGAAGTAGAAGAAAAAGAGAGCGATCTATCTACATATACTCAAAATTTGCCAGAACAACTGCAGAAAAAAATTCAACATGCTTCCACCTCTGGAAAACCAGTACATCTTGTCATCTACGGTTCAGAAAGTACTTCTGCTAAAAAAGGTGCATGGCCTGAGCTGCTTAGGAATCAATTACGATCTACATACGGCGAGAAAGTAATTAAAGTCACGGTTATTTCAGAAGGGGACAAGACCTCCATTGATGTGCTACGTTCAAAATCATACGAAAACGTTAGTAAGCAAAAGCCTGATGTAGTCTTATTTGAGCCTTTTACCCTTAAAGATAATAGCGGAAAAATCCCGATAAATAATCGATTAGGCAGTATAGAAGACATGATTGATTCCTGGAAGACAGCAAATAAAGCTGTAACGATTCTTCTGCAGCCGGCAAATCCAATCTATGGGGCAACATATTATCCGAAGCAAATAAATGAGCTGAAAGAATTTGTTAAAAAACACAACATCGCTTTCATCGATCATTGGGGAAATTGGCCTAATGGGAAGGATAAAAAAATAAAGAATTATTTAACACCGACTAGCATGCCTAATGAAAATGGAAATAAAGTATGGTCGCAATACTTAATCGATTATTTTGTTGCTAAGTAGTATGGCTAGTACCAACTGAAAATATCATATGCAATTTCATTCAGCTTGCATAAAATACCTTCTGTAGGATAAGCCTGAGCCAACATCATAAGTTGGCTTTTTTATATATGAACACACAAAGTAAAGATACGTTTTTAATTAACAACGATAAAAACATATAAAAAGAAAGTGTTTTCATTTATAATAAGGACAAGCTACTTTAAACCAAAAAAGGAGTGTTAATAATGGAGCATCAAGGAAATGTGTTTAACGGAATGATCTGGGGGGCATTGTTAAGTATTCCATTATGGCTTACATTCTTTTTAACTTTAAAACTACTGTTCTAAAAAATAATAATATCTTATAAAGAGCTGATAAAGCTCTTTTTTTATTGCCTTAAAAGGGTGAATTTATTAAGGGGAAAAGACAATTGGAGTTTCCTGATTAACTTTTTAGTACTCACGATCTTTTGGCATGGAAAAATATCGCAACATGGAATTTATTTCATTTGATTGCACATACTATTTTCACTTGGAAATAAAAAGTGTTACATAGAGGTGAACCAATGAGAATTGATATACCAAAAGATCAAATTAATCAACTTCATGAATATAAGGAAGCGCAAGAAAAAATGTCAAAACAGATGATTGATTATTGGTATGATTATTCATCATTTGATACATGGCAATTTTGGGTGATTGTCGGAATGATTATTATTCCACTCGTTATTTTATATCTTTTTATTGATCGTAAAAGAATCTTTTTATTAGGATTTTTTGGATTGAACATTCATATTTGGATGGTTTATATTGATGCAATCGGGACAAGATTTAATTTTTGGGAATATCCATATAAAGCGATTCCTCTCCTGCCTATTCACTTTGGGTTAGACACTTCTTTCGTACCGGTCTTATTTATTTTTTTATATCAATGGACATTAATAAAGCACAAAAATTTCTATATCTATTCTTTTTTAGTAGCTGCTGGTTTAACTTTTCTCTTAAAGCCATTACTTGCTGCCCATCACTTTATGCATTTAAAATCTGGAGCGAACTTTTTTTACTTATTTTTGGGATATATCCTTATTATTTTAATCTCAAAAGGTATAACAAATGTATTTATATATCTTCATACTAAGGAAGAGAAAAGTAAGGATTGAAAAAATAGAGCACTCATAAATTTAGTGTTTTTTATATTGGCTGTTTTCGCAAACTTTATTGCTATTTACCAAGTAATGCGGTGTGGTTGATTGCAGCGAGAGATGCTCACTTTCCGCGGGGCGGGAGGTGATCCTCCTCGGCTGTTAACGCCTGCATGAGTCTCACCTGTCCCGCTGCTCCCGCAGGAGTATCGCAATCTGCTCCAATCAACCTTAAATGGTTTTCGTTTTAAAAACAACAATCTCTAAGAAAAGAGTATATATTTGATAAAAAATGCGCGAAGTCAACAGTTCAAGTTGGCTTTTTTGGTTTGCATTCTAGTTCTCTCATATAATCAGAAAATGTATGATGATGTATGAATAATTCTTAGAATAAGATGAATAATAATGTCAGTTGTATTTACAAGTGAGGGATAAATATGGATCTTCTTATTAAGCAAAACTTACTTCTAACAATACGTGCCTTATACTTTTGTGTTGAGGAGCAATGGGCAATATTGGGGAAACGCCACCAAATTTCACCAGCTCAGCAGCATATCTTATTTTTGCTTTACTCATCAAATAAAAAATCACTTGCACCATCAGAATTAAGTGATCTAGGCTGTTGGCATATTTCAACGGTCTCAAGGTTATTGAAACCGATGGAATTAAGAGGACTAATAAAAATTTCCCAAGATAAACGACCGAAGTATAAAGAAGTCAACCTAACTCCAACAGGTATTCAGCTGATACAAGAATTAATTAACTCAGTTGGTAAAATGGATTCCTTTCCTTTGAATATTAGTCATTTAACTAATCATGAAATTGAACATTTTCTTGAATGCTCTCAAAAAATTTTGGATGTTAATAAGAGTGAAAATTTTGGAAATTGGTACAAGCAAGTCAAAACAGGCAGTTACTGATAAGGTGATAAGGGGGAATGTACGTGATAAATATTGGGGATAAAATGAACACGCTATTTTGGACAGCGATCATAGGCCTGATACTTACAACGATTTACTCGATTGTCATTGTTCAACAAGGGATTAAAACAAAGAAAATGATTACGTTTATTTATCAAAATATCTCAAAAAAAAGTACAAGAAATCTTGCTTAACAAGTTAGCCAACACAAGAGTTGGCTTTTTTATATGTTAGTTTGATAAAATTTACCTTTTCTTAATAAACAAATGTGGTTTTTATCACAAACAATGTGTACCATTAAAGTTGTATGAATGTAAATCTCGAAGGTTAAAGGAGTTGAGACTTTTGAAGAATATACGTTTAAAATCTTCCTTAGAACAGAATCAAATACAAAATCGCCTAAAATATAAACCTGAAATCTTGGAGCTACATATAAACGAAGAGAATCTTTATGAACCAGAAAAACTTGTAAGCCAAATAAGAGCTATAACTTCAGAAGGTATCCGTGTCTATCTTCATCATCCCTCGAAATTTAAGGGAGAGTATTTAGATATCATTAGCTCAAGTAAAGAGATGCGTGACTTTTATGATTGGTCTTCCTCTGTGTTAGCAAGTATTTGTAAACAAGAAAAAATCAAATGCATCATTCATTGTCATTATGCAAAATCTGAAAGCAGCAAATTTGTTGATCAAACCAAACGAATCGAAACGAGAAAGCGTATTGAAGAGATTTTAAGAATTAGTGATCAATGTTTTCTTTGGGAAGATACAATTCGAGGTATATTCTCGGCTGGTAATCCTCATCTTTTGGAAGAAATCGTCCAACCGTTGAACCTGCCGTTAAATATCGACATTAGTCATTCATTTATCGCCTTACAAGGTGAGAATCATCAATTACATCATCATTTAGAAACCTACCATCGATATGCACACTATTACCATCTCGTCGATTCAAAAGGCCTTACTCATGATTCATTGCCCCTAGGAAAAGGAAATATTGATTGGAAAATGGTTAAATCATATGTGAAAGATACCGACTTTATCTTTGAAATAGATTTAAAAGAATCGAACTATCTTGACTGCAGTCCGATGATTGAAAGTGCAAAGTATTTTAATCGTTTAGATATCCTGTCACCATCTAAGATTTTTTGACAATATAACGTTCTTATTTAAGAGGGAGTGTTGTAGCACTTCTTTTTTTATTTTAAAAAAGGTGCGTATTGACTTGTCTTTATGGTCGTATTCTAATTTTTATAGAATATATGTTCGTGTTAGATTTTTGAAAATGGTATTTTTATTAAACAAAACAAACTTTTATTAAAGAAAAAATAAAGAAATTGAATTTTAATTTATTGTAAATTTTTACAAAAATTAGTGTTATTTACCTAGTACAGAAGGTATAATTAACTTCGTAAAATCCACCAAGATTCGACTTCAATATGTATACTTCGTTTTTCCGCTAAAAGCCTGCATCTAAGTTCAATCAGACAAAATCAATCTTTTAAAAGAATAGGAGGTGTAAGTGAATCTATTTAGCTGTATGAGCAATCTAGTAAAAAAGGATGGAATCGCATTGCAGCAGGCAAGTCATTATTTCATTAGGCAAAAGGGAGATGAAGTATATGTTCACCTTGAAGCATTTTTTTCTAACAGAAGTAACGCCATTTGAGGATTCTATGTTTATTGAAGTTGGGATCGTCCATGCTTTTGATGGAGCCATTCAAGTAGAAACGATTATCCACTTTGTTGAAGGAGAGATAGAAAACACAGAACCTATGAATCTTGTTCATTAATCGATTTCTAGTTAAGGAGGGATCGCAAATGAAATGGGAATAGAAAAACCCTTTAGCAAACACTTTGAGCGGCGTGTGCAAAAGGGTGCAGTGAGTTGGATATATGCCAACTATACTAGGTATTATATCCAACTCCTTTAAAAAATGAAAGGTAAAAGTTTTAGAGGAGGATGAAGAATATGAAGAAATTCCAACATAATATCCAAAAGGAAGTTAAAGAGGTGCCATACATTATTAATGAATTAACCATGATCATTCTTCCATGGTATTCAAAGCATGCTTATTTAAACAGTACCATACTAGAGTTGTATCAGGAGGTTGATGTCAATGCTGGTTCGTTAGCGATTGTCAACCAAAGCTGTATTTATTATGGGAGTGATCTGAAGGGCAGGTTGCATCACGCTTCCATGATCTTAAAAGGGCAACGCATGCTGCCTGTGTTAATAAGTGAATCAAATCGAATTTGTATGGTGCCGACATGCTCACCTTACAAACCGGAATGTGTATGGCTCTCTTATAAACATGTAAAAGATATTGTTCCAAAAGAAAATCGTACAGTTGTCATCCTATCAAACAATCAGCATGTTGAATTAGATATCACGAGAGATGCCTTAGAAACTAGATTATCAAGAGCCGCACGTGTTGTCAGTACGCAAGGGTACAGACAGGAACAAATGACAGATCTTTATAAAATGCAGGTTGTGGCAGAGGATGCAAATCTTTATACGTTAAATAAGGATGTGGAGCATGATCAATTAGAGCAATAGATCGTAAGTTATGAAATGAAAATGGAAATCCACCAACCATATTCGGCTGATGGATTTCTAGTTTTTGATGTATTCAAGTGTAAGTGGATGACCTTATGTTTCTTCTACAATCTTTTGTGAGATCCAGCCTTCTTTGCCAGAGTCTGTTTCCACCTTTAGCCAGGTAATCCCTCTATCATCAATCGATTCTTCCTCTAAATATGTGACGGTTTCGCCTACTTTAATTGACTCGACGATGTTTCCGTTAAGGGATGGGGTGTCACGAATATTTCCGCCCTCTTCATACTGCTCTTTAAGTGTAAATTCTGTTGGATTGACTGATTCGACTGTTGCTACTACCTTTGATTGCAAACCACTAAGATCAAATCCTAATGATTTTTGGACCTTTTCTTCTGTTGCCCACTTATCAAACTTATGCCATGTTTGTGCATAGGCTTGTGTCGGGTTCTTGACAATCGCAATTGGTAAGAGGATTGCTAGAATAAATGCGGCAATTCGAAAGGTCTTTTTTAAGTGTGCTTTGTGTCTAGTCGGGCGTTTTTGTACGAGATGCTCCGTTTTGCCGAATCCTTTTATCAGAACAGCAAACGTATCCTCAATGAATTCGATCCACGACGGGATCACGTAATTGCCCGCATTTCTCCTTTTTGTTAGGAATGTATGAAACCAATTCATAATTGGATATGAAACAAGTTCAATCGCTTTTTTCAAGATGATGCTTAACCATTCAATAAGCTTCGGTAAGAGACGAATAAGAATGGGGCTGCTTATGATGATAACAAAATAGGTCACAAGCGCAATTCGTAACCATACTGGCAGTAATGACAGTGGCACCCAAAGCCAAAACACTTGATCTATAATGGTTTCCACAGGTTAATTACTCTCCTTTTGTTGTTTGATAGATATTTCGTAATTCATCAAGAGGATCATCATAATGGTTTTCTTGTGGCTCATTTTTCTCTCTGCCAATTGGATCATGAGGAAAATAAGCTCTAATTTTTTCAATTTGTTCTTTTGCTTCCACTTCATCGACTGCAGGGTCTAGTAAGATATTTCGTACTTGTTCCTGCACTTCGATACGGAATCTTTCTTCATTTTGAATGCGATTTTTCACGATGCTTCGTGCATCTTCATTTTCTTCAGCGATTAAAACGGCTTTGATTAGATTGCCTGCTTCGATCGCATCTTGGATTTCATTTGCGAGGAAGCTGGCGTTATTCAATTTCTTCTCACGGCGATGTTGTTCTAGTTCATACTCTTGATCAATTTTTCTAAATTCTCTATCATGCTCTTGGTCATGTGTACTTTGTTTCACGAGCACATTAATATCTGTAACAGCGACGCCGACTTGTTTTAATCCTGCAACCATTGATGAATGCTCATGAAGATCCTCGATATGGCGCTTTACTCGTTTTGCCTCAGAAATTGGATAGTCACATGTGATTTCCTCGAGCCAATACGGAATTTTCTTTTTAATATAGGTAACAATTTCACCAGCACCTTGCTGAATAAGTGAAATTGGGTCGACCACCTTGTAATCAATGGACAGGTCAACTAAGAATTGACGGCCGCGATCCTGTGAGGGCACCTCGTTTTCATATTGAAAGTTTAATGTCGACATGTTAACGATATATACTTTTGTATATTTGCCTGCACGCAGATCACTTCGTGAGATTCGGTCACCATTTTTTACAACCAAGAAGTTGCTATCTTCGTTTGTATAGACAAATGCTTGTGTCATGGATGAAGCTGGCGGCTTTTCAAAAAAGCTAAATTTAACTGGTTGTACTTCGATTAAATTCATTTGAATTTCCTCCTTATTGCTTAAATAACATTCTTGTCAGTAAAGTTTGGAATTAGTTCGGATTAAGCAGCTTGCGCTTTTGTTCATCCATCATTTCTTCATATAATTCGGTAAAAGGCTGACGGTTTTGAGTTAACATCCTGATTTTTAACCAATTTTTTGTTCGCTCTCCTACTGACCTGTTTTCATGGTAGAGGAGGGTGAGGGCGAGGGGAGCTATTTTTTAGGCTGTTCCGTTGCAGTCATTGTTAAAAACTCCTCACCTAATCTCTTTTTTTTGCTATATTTAAGTGCTTCGATTAGAAATGGCGCAAGGTGTTTCTGTATATGATCAGCAGTCTGTGTATCGACTAGGCTTTGGACATCTAATCGGATGATTGAGAAAAAGAAGTGTAGAAACTCAAATGGTTCCTCACGCTTTTCCTGTTCTGCAAGCAGCCAATCTCCAAACTGCTGGTAAAATGCTTCCTCATAATCTACGTTCAAGCTTCCTAGTTTCAGTAAGTACGTAAATGTGTTCGGATAGAGAAAAATGCCAATCTCCGATCCGAGTGCAACAGTTGCCGTCCATTGAAGGGCAAGATTATTTCGCTGTGCACTCCAGCTTTTTAGGAGATTGATAATCTCCTGGACATATTGATTTGAAGTGATGAGCTTTGTTAACACTTTTACCACTGTTTAACGATAAAAGATATTGTCATGCATCCATGTAGCCAATATCCGTATTTGTTTTTTTCGTGAGGCGTTCAGCATGCAGGATGTTTAAACGCTCCCCATCCGTTAAAAACGCTTGCTCATTCCCTTGTATCCATAACGGCTGAAGGTGTTGTGCCATAAGTGTTGATGCTTCCATAAAGGTTTTTTCAGGGACTTCTTTTAAGATTGCTAGTGTCACATATTGAGAAACGAGACTAAGAGAATGTCCATGTTCATGATACCAATGATTGACTCGTTCTTCCACTTGACTTTGCAGTTGACTGATCATCGTTTCTAGATCGATGCTGCCATTTAAAACAGGGAGCAGCTTATCTGGAAGCATGGCAATTTCAAATAGCTGCAGCTTTTCTAAGTATGGATCTATTCTATCTAATATCGCTTCTGGAACGTCATCGATTCCTTGTGCCTCAGCATGCTGAATCAGAATGCTTCTTTTATTAGAAGGACCTTTATGCGAATGTGTGATAACCCAATCAGGCAGCTGAGTGTCTTCTATTGTGATTACAAGGTTGTCAGCTGGATTTGTCCATTTCGGATATTAGCAGCCAACCAGCCAGTTAAGCCGCCTTCTGTTAAAAGAAAGGAAAATTATTTCCCATCCTGATAAATCGGAAACTGGTTATACGACGAGGTATTCATTGTTTGTATAATATATTCAATTGAATGAGAGGATAGAAGAGTAATAACGGTTTTCGATGCAATCGTCATTACTTTAGGAGGTGCCGTTAATAGTCTTGCAATCTTCTCAATATGAAGAACAACTTCCTCATGTGGATATGCAATATACGTACGCATTCGTAACTTCTCGTGAACAAGCGCATTCCTCAGCTTGGCATATTGTTTTAAATCAACAAAAAAGGAATGAATATAAGAATGTCTGCGGCTAGCCTCTAATAAAAGCTTCATAAACGCATCATTTTGATCATGTGGATTCAACCGTTTTAACACACTATGAATCTGATTAAATGCCACTTCAAAACGCTCGGCAAGCTCTGGGATTTGTTGTTGAATCGGGCTTTTAAATAGAATTCACTACCCTTATGAAAATATGTATCTACGATAATAGTATACAAAATAAGGGTCTTATTTCCTAGAGAAGGAGAGATATTTGTCATTATATGTATGAAGGTGGAGAAATTGAACCAAGGATCGTGCTTTGACGAGAGGGGTGGTTATTAATTTTGATATGATCTTGCAAGTTAATAAAGGAATCTTGCAACTGAGAGTAATCATTTTGTAACTTTGATTGATAATCTTGCAACTTATCGTGGTTATTTTGCAACTTTAAAGGATATTTTTGCAACCTTTTTAAAAAGCTACTTTTTTATTGTTTTAGAACTATGAACATAATAATAAATGAATGCTGACAAAATAACCTATGATAGAGATCACGAAAGAAAACATGTAAAACAAAAATTTTGTTCTTTACCTTTGTTATTTAAGGTTGATTGGAGCGGAAGTGCGAGACTCCTGCGGGAGCAGCGGGACAGGTGAGACTCATGCAGGCGTTTAAGCCGAGGAGGCTCACCGCCCGCCCCGAGGAAAGCGAGCATCTGTTGCGGAAATCATCCACACCGCACTACTTGGTAAATAGCAATAAATTTTGTAAAAACTGCCAATGATCGATGTCATGATCGGGATTGTGATTGGTCTTATTGGTGTATGGTTGATTGGAAGAAAGTCTGCATCTAGTCGCATTCCACATTTAATTACCAAAACGATCCGGGCTCAGGCACAATTCTTATTGGTTCTTTTCTCTGAACAGGGAGATGGCTTTCATGCGAGGAATAGTAAAGAGTTAAAAAAAATGCGAATCAATTTAGCGAATTTAAAAACAATTTACCATACAGCTGCGGGGGAAATTCCAGTTAATCGAGAGGACTTGGATTATTATTGGCCCGTTATCTTTTCCATCGAGAATGTAAGCTATCTCCTGGAGGATTGCTCAAAAATGGAGAAACGTCCGATTCTTACCGATCAAGCACTTTCACAATTGCTTTACGCCTGTGAAATGACGGCCAATGCAGCTAGTCAAAAACGTTCACATTCAATAAAAAATATCCCGGAAATAGAAGGATTCCCAAGTATACAGAGAGAATTGATGAATTTGCAGAAGGCACTTAAGTAGGGATATTTCATAAGCGAAAGATAAAGGGAAATGATTTTTTAAATCAATGGCTCTGTTATCTTTTGTTGTTGATTTTTTAGGTAATGGAAAAAGACCGCTTTTTCGGACTTTTTGTCATATTATTTTTCAATTGCTAATCTGAAAACCAAAAGTGCAAGCAAAATGGTTAATGGAGTCATGACCAATGTTTCCAAGGCAGAGCTTGAAGCTAAATTGCCTATTGTATTAAGCACCATAACCCCAAACATGACCCATGTACCGACATTCACTGTTCTTTTGAGCTTTCCTTTGAAGACATATCCTGCTTTTATAGCAATAATTGAAATAAATAGTATTTGCACAACGATTGATATGATTTCAAAGATAATTAAATCCGCCTCACTCTTTAATCGTCCTCCCCATACAAAATCATGTGGCACAATTTTTAGAAGGATCAGGACATGCATCAAAAGTGCTAGTGTATTAATGGTGATTATTATATTACTTGCCAGTCTAACGCTAATTAATTTTTTCATTTCCCTCTCCTCAATCAATTGCGTTGCAATTTTAATGACTCTACATGCAATATATTCAACCATTAAGGATTTATGATGATAGGAAACGTAGGTAATAAAACTGAAAAGCTGCTTAACTTTTAACTTGTTTAAACCAATGGGGCAAGAAGAGTTAAACTTAACGAGCAACTTAGTTCAATATTAAATTAAAAAAGAACCCTTTGAATTAACTAAATTCTAAGGGTTTTCTCTGGTTCAGTGAATAAAGTGTTGAAATTTAAAAGACAAACTCCATGAATAGAGAGCATGCTTTTTGCTAAGCACGTATTTGATAAAAAAGTGGAGACGTACTTGGTTAAGTAGCAGGGGGTCTCTTGATTAATTGTGACTTAATCCATTTTAACTAAAGATGGTGTTGATCCGGTTTACCAATCAGTTTTATAATTGATTTCATTTTCTTCATTTTTTTCACTTTAACATTGTTGGAGTGAAGCCCCTTGAACTCGGGATTGTTCCTGACAAGACAATATTGGAAGAAGATACAAATGATATAATTTGTTAAAACTAATAATAAGGTAATATGTTGTACAAAAAGGATAGATGTAAGCAGGTATAATTCCCCTGTTCATCTATCCTTTCTTTTTTACCCTATATGATGTGTAACATTATAATAAATCGTTTTCTTATAGGTTTCATAATTATTTTCATGCTTTTCATAAACTTATTCCAACATTCTATTTTTTAAATATAGCAAAAGGTTTCCCTACTGGTAATAGAATATGTCCAAAATGAGTATTTAACACAACTGCTGCAGAACCGTAGAATGACAATAAAGCAATACATAGTTCTGAAATAGCAGCAAGCATATGGGTTGCTTCGTGCATAATATTAAACGAACTCAATGATAATCCAATAAATAATAAATCAATAAATACAAAAATAAAGAAGAGCACCTTATGGGTTTCCATCGCACCAATCGTCATAAATATACTAAAGATTAAATAACCGATAAATGCAACTCCAAGCTGTTTAGCATCTGCATTTTCTGCAAGGGTTTCCCCAAAAGCTCCTAATTGAATTAACCAAGTCGTTCCAACTCCAAACCAAAAAAGGCCAAAAGCTCCAAAAGCAGTTGTTCCGAATATGTTGTTATGCTTTGAATCAAGAAAAGCAGCTATTAGTTGAGCCAGGCCGCCTAAAAAGAATGCCCATGGTACAATTAAAGAAAGTCCTTCTGTCAGTCCTAATTTTTGTGAAGATGCAACAAGAGTGACCATTGCCAATCCAAATAAGCCAAGTGCTGATGGATCTGCTGTTGTAATTTTAACTTGCGTATGATTCTGAGTATCCATTATTTCCTCCTAAAAACAAACTCATATAAAAATAAAGGAAAAAATAATATATGTCAATAATATTTTGCCCAGCATGTCAGCAGCAGTTTCCAAAGGCAAATAACTGGTGCAATCACTTCTCAACGAACATAACAACATTGAATTACGGAATAATCTATATTCTCCAAATTTCTTTTACCCTCAACCTCCTACCGCTAGGATTCAAATCACAAAGCCATTCTATTATTATCATGATCTAAATCATAACGAAGACAGTATAGTTCAATAGGACATTTCGAATTTTAATAAGCTAGGTGGGGGAGTATGGAAAGATTCTTGGGAAGGTCTATTAGACATAGGTGATCCGATATTTGTAGATACCAATAATAAAAATTATCCTGTTCTGACTGCTGAACACGGTATGGGTGTATGGGAACCATCTGTATTATATAACTCTTTAGAAGAATTTATAAAGGAAATTAAATAAGAGGGCAACAGCCCTCTTATTTAATGCCACTATTTATAGCTAATATAGGTAGATTAACAAAATAATCCTGCCCTTTAGTACAAGAAGAAAAGGGACTGCCGCAGTAGTCCGATCATTAACTTTTGCACCCCCGTCAGTTGAAGATGTAATAGAAATGGCTATCACAAAAAAATCAACACTTTATATCCTCAATAGACCTTATTAAACACACAAAGGCGATGACACTCAGTCAGCGCCTTTCCATTGTATTGATAATCGAACTTTTTAACACAAGTGGTGGTTTAGCTAAGGATTATTTTACACTGAATCCTCAGCTTTTATTTATTATTGTTAGTGGTTTCCCAAGTAATATTAGGTTCAGAAGGCTGAGGATCATTTTTCATTAAGAAAAGCTGCAAGCCAGCTAAATCATCGGTATTGATAAAATCAACACCCGCTTTCAAAAGTTCCTTCCATACAGCATCCCTAGCTGGAGATGCGATGTCAGGGGTCGCCCAAAAACGTACTTTCTGTCCATTATCATGAGCGGTTAAAACAATATTATTCAGTTTGTCCCTTTCATTTTTTGGCATCTCACCTACACCCATCCATGTAAAATGTTTTGTCCAATTATCACTAATAATTGGCATAAACTCATTGGATGCACCTGAATCAAGGTCACTCATTCGTCCATCATAGGCTGCATAGCGAACGGGCTGGTTCTCCATTAGATCTTTTGGACGATTTCCTGAAATATAAACAGTAATCGCCCCCGGTTTTACCCCTGAAGGCAAAAACTTTGTAAGCATGTTTTGATATTTTTTAAGCTGTTCATGGATAACTTGATAGGTCGCTACATCCTCCGACTTCACATCGATCCATAGGATGAACTCTTTATCATATCCTGGATAAACGGCTCCATTATTATCTTTAACTCTTTCCTTCATTTGGTCAAGATATAGTGATTTCAATGTTCGATCTGGTCGTAAATCCTCTTTATCATGTGCAACAAGGAGTTCACCATCAACAAGCCAAACATCAGCTTCTACACTCGTAAATCCATGCTCCAGGGCATCTGTTAATGGACGGGTATGCTCGTAATCATTATGTGCGTGAGCTTTTGCAAGAGGAACTACAGTCTCTTGTTTAGATAATGGTGAATTGCTTTCCCCGGCAACAGCAAAAACATTTGTAAAAGATAGCATGAAAACAGAAGCAATAAGTGTTAAAACAGCCAAGAATTTCTTCATAGTTTCTAGTCCTCCTATAATAATAGATTACCTTTTCCATCTTAGAGAAAAACCATTAAAGTTCAATGAAATTACAGGATTCTTAACAAACCCTTTAATTACTTTACATGTTTTATATAAATGGCAAAATATTTTTACAAAAAAATAAAAAAATATAAATTTAATAAAAAAATTAAACTTTTATCTTTTGTTCGTTTAAAAGAAAATCAAGTTAATTTCCTTTTTAGTTAATACAATTTTGTTATGCAACTATACTCACCCCTTAGCTTAAGTATAATTGTTCACAATCTATTTGTTTTGATATTAATATTTGATCATTTCACATAGTATATAACTCTTTCCAATAGCAAAAAATAAAATACAAAATTAAAGGGGTAAAGATAAATGCGGGAATTTATAGAAAATTTAGACTTAGGAGCAAAGGGATTATGGTTTCCTGTTGCAGCAAGTATTTTATTTGCTATAACAGCCCTTATAATCCCCAAAAAGAACATTTCTTGGAGGGAAATCTATATTACATTTGGGGTAGTAGGGTTTGTTACTTGGTTTAGCGATGGTCTAATTGCGAGGGTATTTGACCTTTTTGATATAGGGGATCCGAATAAAGCTGGAATTGGAGATATTCTCAGTTATACCTTTATACCAACCTCACTTGCAATACTTTATTTAAACTTCCTTACAAAGGATAATAAATGGAAATTGACAATCGGTTTCACTTTACTATCACTTTTAATAGAATTTGGGATGGTCTATGTTGGGTATATGAAATATAAAGGATGGAGTTGGTTAATTTCAATACCTGTGTTTCTTATTGCTTTCGGTCTTATACTACCAATTCATATTAGGTTAGTTAGAAATAAGTAACTATTGTCTAGATATTATAAACCTTTTAGCTTTTAAAAGAGGACATTAATCGTTTGGATATTGTCCTCTTGAAATATTATTTAATTTTATATTTGATAACAACTTTCGAACATTTCATAATATGGAGGGCAATTCATTTTATTTTTGTAATTCAATACCAAATATCAAAGAATTGTGGCCCTATCCATTTTTTAATGAATGAAACGGGTCTATTTTGGCATTGTCTTTTTGGAGTTAGAAAAGTTTATTTTTATAGTAGCACAATAAAAAAGGAAATCACTGGCTGCCATCCCTTTCTAAAACTCTTGCACCTTATAGTTTAAGTAGAAACCTTCACAATCCCTTCTACCCTTTAACATAATCTAATCCCTAAAATGTGTTGTTTCAGAAACTGGTACAACGCAAAAAGGCGACTTGTTATTAAAGAAATGCTCCCAATTGTAGAAGATACTATCTTTCTTTTTATTGAGAGAAATCACAAGAACCCAATAAATCGATCATGTACGAGTGAATAGTGTCTTTTCAACGTACAGGTTAATGGCAGAGTGAAACACATAGTCTATGTTACTTGCAGTGTTTTTTTATGTGAACGACAAAAAATAACAAATTTATCTAAAAAAGTAATAATAAATTAATATGCTATTTACATTGTTTATGTATTGTTAAATCGTAGCAAATATTAAGGAATAGGATGTGGAGAACAGTGAAGAAGAAAAGAATCTTGTCGTTGACTGTACCGTTTATGTTGGCATCATCTTTGTTTGGAAATGCTGCAAGTGCAGCCCCGAATGATAACTGGTTACAAAGCAGCAAAACAGAGTTAAGTGCTCATCGTGGTGCACAAGTGGCCGCCCCTGAAAACACATTAGAAGCGATAACTCAGGCTGGACTATTAGGATATGGCTTTGTTGAAATTGATGTCCAAAAAACAAAGGACGGCCAATACATATTAATGCATGATAAAACGGTTGACCGCACTACTACAGGCTCTGGAGAGGTAAAAGATTTAACATTAGAAGAACTTCGTAGTTTTGATATTGAAGATAAAGAAGGAAAAGTAACAGAGTATAAAGTACCTACACTTGAGGAAGTGTTAGAGGAAGCTCATAAATACAATATTGGTATCAATTTTGATGGTTCAAAAGGCGACTGGGATGATAAGGAATTCGTAGACGGTATTATGGAAGAAGCTGAAGAAGCCAAAGTATTGAATCATTCATTCTTTGTACTAAGTAATGACGATATTCGAAATCAATTTAACGAATGGTACCCAGAAGCAACTGTGACATTCCTAGGAAATGCATTGAAGAATGTAGATGCTGATATTGAAGAATTAAAACAATATGATAGCGCCATTTACTCAACATCGATTAACAATGTAGATGAAGAAACTGCCAAAGAAGTTAGAAAAGCAGGCCTAAAACTGCATGTATACTCAGTTAACTCTGCTGAAACATATGAAAAAGCGAAACGTATTCATCCACGATTGATTGAAACAGATGTGATTATACCTTAACCAAAATTGGATCACCATCGTTTTAGTTGTTGTATCCGTTATTTTACTGCCAGGAATACTGTTTATAACGAAGGAGAAATCAGTAACCAATATTCCATAGTTTACTAAATTCAAATTTTAAAATTGTTTCATTCCTTCAGCCGATATTGATTTTAAAGCACATATAAGAAATGGGCTTGAGCTAACGGGGAAGGGGAAGTTTAGTTTCATAAGCATATAAAATAAAAAAGGGAAAGTCCCCACTACTCGAGGACTTTCCTTTTTCTTGATTCACTTTTTCAAGCTCAGCTGCCAAAAAAGGATCATCTATCGTTATGGTCGATTGGTTACGAGCCATTTCTTGAGGTGATTCTTTCCTGCCATCATTCAACCCCGAGATGGGGGCATTCCTCTAATAATTTCTCCATGCCTTCTCATACTTCTCAATAATCGTTGGACGAGTCAACGTATTCGTTTCAAGCGGGACTTTATTGCCTTTTTCGTCTGTTATTTCTTGATCAATGTCTTTTCCAAACGAGGTTAAGCCGTCTAGAACGTCATTTGTTAGAAATTTTGTTTTCACGTTAATTTCTGTTTCTTTAAGTGTGAAGGCTTCTCGTTTTGCTAAGACGAATCCCCAGTCGCCAAAGCTTGGGACATCGACGTGCAGGTTAGCTGTATGGAGGTCTGCAGCTTGGACTGTTTGGTTGATGGACCAATACACGTCTGTTGCAAAGGTCGGGCTTGTGGCTTGAATCATGATCGAACCGCCTGGTGTCAGATGGTTTCTTATCAGCTGATAAAATTCCATTGTGTAGAGTTTATTTAATGATTCATTATTTGGATCTGGTAAATCAACAAGAATGACATCATAAAATGCTTGTTCGTTTTTTAGGTATTGAAAAGCGTCTTCATTTTCAACGTGTACTCGTTCATCCTCATATGAGTGTTCATTTAGGTTCACAATATCACGATGTGTTTTGCCAAGCTCAACGACTTTAGGGTCTAGATCGACTAATGTCATTGATTTCACTTCATCGTATTTTTGTAATTCACGTAATGCTAAACCATCACCACCCCCAAGGATGAGAATATGTTCCCGCGATTGTGCGGTTGCCATGGCAGGGTGTACGAGTGTTTCATGGTAGCGGTATTCATCACTTGAGCTGAATTGAAGCTGTCCGTCGAGAAATAACCGCAAATCTCCTTGTTCCTTTGTCAAAATGATTTGCTGATATTCTGTTTGTTCTGTATGTATAATCGGATCGCGATATAGCTTTTGCTCAAAGGAAAAGGCGGTTTCTTCACCAATAAATAAGCCGCCGACAAGCAAGAGGAAAATCGCAATTCCAGCAGTGAAATGACGTCGGAATGTTTTGATTTCCTTTTTAAAATAAAGTAAGATCCATAAGGCTACGACAACATTTATAATGGCTACGAGAAAAGCTGTTTTGACAAGCCCGAATTCCGGACGGAAGATGTAAACAAATAAGAGTCCGCCGATTAATCCACCGGCATAATCGGAAAAGAGCACCCTTGCTGTACTTTTTTTCACGGTGACCCCGATTTCATTCGCTTTTCTAATTAAAATTGGCAGCTCTACACCTGTCAGCGCCCCGACTAGTAAAGTAATGAAATATAAAAAGAAAGAGTCCATTCCTTCACTTAAAAAGGCTGAAACACCAAACAGGACAAATGTTGAAAAACCAGCGATGATTCCAATTAAATATTCAATCCACACAAAAGATAGGAGTAGATTCTTTGTTACTTTCTCACTGATTGAAGCGCCGATTCCCATTCCCGTTAAGAAAAGAGAAATGGTGAGGGTGTATTGTTTCACACCATCACCAAGTAAATAGGAGCCGGCCGCACCGAATAAGACTTCAAAAATAATACCGCATACTGATACAATGCCTGAGGCCCAATAGATTGCTTTGCTTTGTTTTATCGTATTTTCGATCACGAAATGGTCTCCTTGTTTTAAATCATTAAAGTCTCGCTTATGTGATGGATGCACCAATGACGAATGCTAAACCAATCGAAACACACATGCTAATAATTCCAACAGAAATATTTCCTTTTTGCAGCTGTTCTTCGACAGAGAATTTTCTAGTGAGTAATTCAAATAATAAATAAGCAATTAATTGCAGAAGAGTCCCATATGCTCCCCAAATAATCGTGTCTACAACGCTAGCACTATGATAAATGGAGAATGCTAGAATGATACAGATCCCGATGATTTTCCCGCCGATTGAAAGGGATACTGCTTGGTTGCCATTTAATACCTCATCCCAATCCCGATACTTCTTTGTCATGACTTCAAAAATGATTAATCCAATTAAAACAACTGCGATGGCTATCACAAAGTAGACAGCCGTTAACAGAAATGGTTCCATATTTTATCTTTCCCTTCCTGATTATTTTCCAGTACCAGGTCCGCCGCCGCGGACAGCTGATGTGCCACCTCTGACAGTGGAGGACGTTCCGTTTGAATTTTTATAGTACCCACCGGAAGTTCCATAGCCATGATAACAATCTTCATTGTTTGCCTGACATTTATTTCGCTGTTTTTTGCCCCAATCATCAACATCGAGCAAATCATCTAAGATCCATAGCACGAGTAACCCGTCAAAGAAATCCGGACTGTAATTATTACGGACAAAATCGTAAGACGATATTTCAACATTTGTATGTGCCGTGTTTTCTTCATTAGTCGTAAGAATCACAAATGAATCCTGATAGACGAGAACTTGTTTGTTTTCCTTTTTCTCACTAACCTCTTTTGGCTTTTCATAATTTTGTAATTCTGTTGCAACTTCGTCGATGGATTTATTTTCAGCAAGATAAATTTCAGAAATTTCATTTGCACTGTCCTGCACGGATACAACATCTTGAAGGATATAATTCGTATCAATAAATTCAGCAATTCCATCTTTAAAAACCGTACCGCCTGTTGAACCTTGCATGTCATTTCCACATGCTGACAATAGCAAAATAAAAGACAGCATAACAAAAAGAAGTGGTTTTTTCACGTACTCACCTTCTTTCTCGGGCAATCTAGTTAGAAGGACATCTCAAGTTTAATGTACTTAAGATGTCCGATTTTGCCCATTATTCTTTTCCTAATTTTCTTTTTAATGCTGCGAGTTCATCATCAACATCATTTTTTTCTAATGCTTCAAACTCATCATCTAAGCTTCTGTTAGCTGATCTCATGTCTTCGCTTGTTTCGGCTTCTGCCTCATATTGCAGCACTTTTTCTTCCATCCGTTCAAAGCCGCGTTTTGATTCATCACCGCCAATGCCGGAAAGGGTGCGATTAATTTTTGTTTTTGTTTTTGCTGTTTCAGCACGGGCCTTTAATGAATCCTTTTTCAATTTCATTTCATAGTATTCAGCTTTCATCTCGTCTAATTTTTTTCGAAGGGAATCTGAATCAAGCTTAGCGCGATCATAGGATTCTTTTAATGTATCTGCTGTTTGTTTGTGAATTTTCTTGTCTTCTAACGCGCGTCTCGCAAGGTCATCATTTCCTGCTTCAATAGCTGTGACGGCTTGTTCATCACGTTTCTCAACCATTTTCTGTGCATCTTCATATTTCTTTTGGAGCATTTTCTCATTTGCAATTTGTTTGGCCACAGCTGACTCGGCGTCACGAATATCTGATTCCATATCTCTCATAAATTGCTCAAGCATTTTGACCGGATCTTCTGCTTTATCGATTAATGCATTTAATTCAGAATCGACAACTGTTTTTACGCGCTTAAATAATTTAAACATGGAATGTCCTCCTATTTACTTGCGATTATTTTTAATTCGTATTGCTGGATTTCATAACCAGCACTTACTTCGATTTCACTGCCCCATTTTTCAACGGAAAGGAAATTTTCTTCCTCTTCATCACAATAGTCATAGTACCCGCAAATCATACCGTTAACATTCTGATTTCGGCCAATTCCTGTTACACGGGCAGAACCTGATTCATCAAGATGGTAAACGATACCGTCATGTTCAATCTTTTTTGGAAGAGGCTCCTTGAGTTTCAGCTTTACTTTTTCATACATGCCAAGATAGAGCTCGTCATCCATTTCAACACTTAACCAAATTGTCTTTGAAACACCCTCAAGCTGGTAGGCATGCCATTTGAAGCCATGGTCATCATAACTGATTTTACCGACTATTTTATAATCCTCTAAATCATACGTTACGATGTCATCTACTTGCAGGTTAAACATATTTCGTTCTTCTACAGGCTTTGGGACATTCTCTTTCTTCCCAAATAACTTACTAAAAAAACTCATGGATCCACCTCGGCTTCATATCCTTTTTCTTACACGTACTACTACGATAAGAAATGGATAAAGTTTCAAATTTTTGATATAGTCCGTTTTGCAAATGAATCTTCGTTAATGCCCAATAGTGGTATTATACCGCTTTTTTCCAGAAAGTTAACCTGGCGTTGTTGGTAATTGAAGAGTGAAGCGTATCTGAAAAGAGGAGAAATGCACGAAGTACTGAGTTTAATGCTCCTAAGAGTAATGCACCAAGCTTGCATCCAACTCAATACTACTTAATTCCTATTATTTGTAAATTATTAATGAAATTGTTAAGTTTATGTAAGGTGAATGTGTTTTTAATATTAATATTCACTTGATCATATTCAATTTTGGTGTAGAAAGAAATATAGTAACAGAAACATAAAAAATTCTTTGTTTAATTATACGAGGGGTAAGGAAAAGGGAGAAAATGAAAAACTTACAAATGGTTTTAAACTTAGAGTTTATAAAGAAATATGTACTAGAAATAGGCGTTATATTATGTTTTGTTTTGCCGCCTGTTGGGATCTTTTGGCTTTTGTGTATTGGTTGGAATCAATTGAATAAAACGATAGATTTAAAGGTTCCTATTTATTTAAATACGACGATTTTCTTTTATATTTGTTTGGCAATAGCAGCTTTAGGTTCGAGTTTTTCTCAAAAAAATGAATCACATATGTTGATTTTTGTTATGATTTTAGGGTATTTGGGGCTTTACTTAAATATTAAAGAACGTGCATCTTTGGCATTTATTTACCGCTTTAAATATATCATGATCATTGGCGGAATCTATTTAGTGGCACTAGGAAATATATTGAGAGAGTTCCCTGTATCAAACACTTATTTAGGACTGCTTACAGGTACCAAATTTATTGGACCGACAGAAGGTATCGGAGGAAGATTATTTGGAAGTGCATATAATCCGAATTTTACTGGCTTTTTATTATTAGTCATTCTTACTTTTCTATTAGCAGATCTTTTAAAGAAAAAATATGAAAATACCAAAAACATAACAAAATGGGAATGTTTTCTTCCACTATTTATTGTGATGGGAATTTTTCAAACAAGTTCACGTGCTAGTATCGGTGTTATGTTTATCGTGTTAGTCCTTTTCTTGTTAAAACTTGTACCTAAAATAGGAATAACAGCTATCATTGTGATTCTCTTTGCTAACAACCAAATCTTTGCGCTTATACCTAGGTTTGACATTATTAATGAAGCTTTTCTTGAAAGGAAAGTCATTTGGGAAAACAGTATTCGTATTTGGAAGGAGTATCCTTTCTTTGGAACGACTCCATTAGGATTCTATGATGCATACCTTCATGTTGGTAAATCTGTTATTCATGAACCAATATACCATGCTCATAATATCTTTTTAGCAACCTTTTCTGAGTATGGAACAATTGGCGGGCTTGCTTTTATATTACTTTTAATGACGATTACACTTAAGCTGTGCTGTTTAGTATTTTTAAATGCAAAAAAGAAGGCATTGCTTAATTTTTTTCTATTATCACTGCCTGTCATTCTATTATCGGGAATCTTTGATCATCCTCTCGTGTCACCACAGACTGCTCTATTGACTACGATTTTAATAGGTTGTTGGGATCGGTATACGGAAAGCATACCTTTTGTTGAGAAGTCTATTTTGACAATGAAACGGGCTTTTGCAAAGGTGATTTATGTTGAGAAAAAACCTCTTCCACATCACTTGACCGAAACAGAAAAGAAATAAAAGACACAAATATGCGAAGAAAGAAAAACTACATGATCTTTTCTTTCTTCGCCATTTTATGTCAAATAAGCTCTCGCTACACTAATTGATGCAGCATCGGTTCTTCTACTTCCTTCGTAGCCTGTGTAACAACCTTCGTAAGAGAAGTAGATTTTTTCTTTTGATCAAGCCATTTTGCCAAAGCTTTTGTTGTGCTTAGGAAATCCTTAATCGCTGTTTTACTGATTACTTCGTATAAACTAAGGAAATCAAGGACATACGTCTTTTCCCAGAACGTATAGTCTAACGAATCCCAGCTCCAGTTTGTCATATCATACATATCGAAAATGATGACTAAATCTTGTAAACTGTTACGGTATTTTCTTACAGTGTTCTCAGATTTACCAGCAGTTTTTTCTTTAAAAAAGGCAACCATATCTTCTGCGTAGAAGCTATTGATTGATTCTATCGTGAAGCCTAATTGTTCATAGTCTGGATCGATTTCAACTCGCGGAGCCGCTTGTTGATTCTGTTTTGTGATTTGTTCAAATGTTGAAATCCGCTTGTCACCGCCCGTTACAAATGGTGATAACGGAAGACCGAGCTCTTTACGTACAGTATTAAAATCGGCTGTTATGTCAACATGTTGATATTGCTGGCGAACTTGTTGATAAAGATTGAATTCAATTTGCTTTAACCAGTTCTCAGCATCAGCGATTCTTCCAGATTCGATTAATTCTTTAATTGTCAGACCTTTAAATTGCCTAATTGGTTTATCGAATTCAAAGCGGATATCACCTTGGGCATAGAGAGCAAAGTACTGCGGAATGTCTTTCCCAAGTGAAAACATCATGTCTCTAATTTCCGCATAAAATGGAATCGTGAATGACTTCGTTTTTTCATCAAGATTTGTAAGAGCTAAACAATCAATTAATGGATCAATAATTTGTTTAAACTCTTCTAAACGTTTTTCGTCCAAGCTAATAAACGTCAACAAATCGTTTTCAACGAAAAGCTTTCCATACACTTCAGCCAAAAAAATAGGTTCAGAGATTTCATTATCTGTGTATTGATACCAGTTGCCAGCCCAGCTGCAGGCCTTATTTTCCTGATCCCAGGTATCGATCGTAAAGTGTTCCTGGCCATGTATAAATTGAGAAAGCACTTGTTGATCCTGTACAGTATATTGAAGGGTATACTCTAGTATCTCTCTTGTTTGCTTGTCATTTTCTTCATCAACTAGAAGAGAGGCTAGTATCTCTGGTAAATAATCAAACAGCACCTGCTCACGTGTGAGTTTGGCATTTTGCATTAATTCTTCAACTTTCTTCACTGCACGAAAGACACCATTTGGGTCTTGGAAGATTTTAACTCCATTAAAATAGTATAAATCATCAAATGGCTCAAGCAAGGCAATGGTGCCAATCCACGGGGCAAACGTTGGCAGATTATCGCGACTGTCAGCTACCTGATACTGTTCTTTTGTCAGGACGTCCTCAAATAAGATCGTTTCGTTTTCTTTGTTAATGGCTTGGACCAATTTTGGGGAAAGGGTAAGCCATGTGTTTGCCATCTGCTTTTCTTCCTGTGGAAGCTGTGATTCAGTTTCGTTCATAAACATTTCAATGCCGCGGAGTCCGTTTTCAAAGCGATGGAAGAAAAAGAGATAGAAATCAAATAATCCAGAATTTAACATCTCATCAAGAGTGTGTTGTGATCGGTTTTTAAATTCTGCTTCTAATTGGTAATACTGGACACGAGGTATTTTTTTGCTTAAAAAGTCTTTCAGCTTTATCACAAGCTTGTGTTTGTTTTGCAGAAAACGATCTTCTTTGACTTCCTGTATTTGAATGACATTTTCTTTTACTAAACAACATTTTTTATATTTTTTCCCGCTGCCGCATGGGCATGGATCATTACGTTTAATTTCCAAATTTATCACCTATTAATCTCTACTATTTAAAAATGTAACCATATGTGATTTTAGATGATTATATCGAACTATTCAAGTGCCGGGAATTTTTAAATGGATGAAACCTTTGCCCTTTATGATACGTACTAATAGTTGTACGAAAATAAATTTTACTTAATGGGCTGCGAAACCTCCATTTCAAGATGGTGAGAATCAAGGGGAGAACGGTCCTTAAAGATGAAATAACTCTCGCTATATAGGAGTCGATTCGATTGAAACCATTTGTTCATTTTTTACTGAGATCATCAGTTGCTACTTTTTCAACAGGTTCGGTTTGGCTGATTAGTTTTTTCGCATTTAGCCAGCCATTCTTGCTTTCAAGTGCCTATGCATTAGGTGGAGGTGTAGTCGCTTACCAATCTATAAAAGGGGTTACGACACATCGTTTTCTAAAACATAACAAGCTTACTGGGAAGGAATATCGATATATTAAAAAGAATTTACAGGAAGCGGATAAAAAAATAAAACGACTTCGCAAAGCCTTATTGAATATTCGATCAATCTCTTCCATTAAGCAAAATTTAGACATTCTTCGCGTGGTCAATAAAATTTATATGATCACGAAAAACGAACCAAGACGATTTTACTTAGCTGAACGATTTTATTACTCGCATTTAGACTCCCTTGTTGAAATAAGTGAAAAGTATGCTTTATTATCAGCACAGCCAAAGAAAAATGCCGAATTAAACTTTCAATTAAATGAAACACGCCGAACGATCTCAAATCTAACAGAAACAATAGAAAAAGACTTATATAACGTGCTTGAAAAAGATATCGACAATTTACAATTTGAACTAGATGTCGCAAAGCTCTCAATAGATAAAACAAAGAAACAGTAATTGTAGGAGGTATGTTCGTATGACAAATAAGAATGAACTAGATGAGTTACTTTCGAACCCATTCGGTGAAAATGAAGTTATCATAGATGATCCTGCTGCACCTGTCCAATCGAAAAAACTAATTGATGTACTGCCTGAGGAAAACCGTCAAAAGGCGATTCAGCTTGCCGAACAAATTGATCCGAAAAATCAGCAGGCAATTGCATTATATGGTACACAGGCGCAAACAAAGCTTTTGAATTTTTCTCATACGATGCTCGACCATGTTCAAAAAAAGGATAGCGGAGAAATCGGGGCCATCATCGGCGATCTCATGAAAAAGCTTGAACAAGTGAGTCCAGATGATCTGAAGTCTGAAAAAGGGAATCTACTTACCCGTATGTTCGGTAAAGTTTCAAACTCTGTTCAAGAGGCATTATCAAAATATCAAAAAACAGGTGCGCAAATTGATCGCATCAGTGTAAAACTAGAGCATTCAAAAAATGATCTTCTTGGCGATATCAATGTTTTAGAGCAGCTATATACTCAAAACAAAGAGTATTTCCATGCCTTGAATGTTTATATTGCGGCCGGAGAGCTAAAGCTTGAAGAATTAGAGAAAAAGACGATTCCAGAATTAAAGAAAAAAGCAGAGGCCACACAAGATCAAATGGCCTTTCAAGAGGTAAATGACTTAATGCAATTTGCCGACCGCTTGGAAAAACGTACACATGATTTAGTCCTAAGCAGACAAATCACAATGCAAAGTGCACCGCAAATTCGCTTAATCCAAAGTGCAAACCAAGCATTAGTTGAAAAAATTCAATCATCGATCACAACAGCGATTCCGCTTTGGAAAAACCAAGTGGCGATTGCACTTACCCTGCTTCGTCAAAAAAATGCAGTCGAAGCCCAAAAGCTTGTATCAAAAACAACAAATGACCTGTTATTGAAGAATGCTGAAATGCTGAAAGTAAATACAGTTGAAACAGCAAGGGAAAATGAGCGGGGACTTGTTGATATTGATACACTTAAAAAAGTTCAAGATCACTTAATTTCAACACTAGAAGAAACGCTGCGCATCCAAGCTGAAGGCCGTGCCAAACGTCTTCAAGCGGAACAGGATCTCGCAACGATGGAGAACGATATGAAGAAGAAATTGGCGAGAATGTGATCGCAGGGAAAGCCCGATAACCGTTAAATGCGGTTACCGGGCTTTTTTGTTTATTCCTTTGAAAATGCTTCGACATTTGATTGATTGAATACTGATTGGTCTGGTTGAGGCAATTGTCTATCGATGATTCGTTGTTGTGTATGTATTTCTTGAGGTTTAGAGGGGAAGTCATTGCTGAAAATGTACGAATTGCCGAGAAAACAGATAAAAAGAAAGATAAGTGTAAAAATGACGAGCTGTCTGTGATTCATGTATTTTACCTCCATAAAAGTTCTACTATACATAGTTTCGTCAATTCTACGAGTATATAAACAACTTTTACGTATTCTTAAAATGAAGGACAATTCTACTTATATGAATATCAGAAATGGCTTTCATCAAGCCAATGAAGACCAAAACCCCTAAAAGAAACGAAGATAAAGGTCTTCATCAAGCTAATGAAGGCCAAAACCCCTAAAAGAAACGAAGATAAAGGTCTTCATCAAGCCAATGAAGACCAAAACCCCTAAAAGAAACGAAGATAAAGGTCTTCATCAAGCTAATGAAGACCAAAACCCCTAAAAGAAACGAAGATAAAGGTCTTCATCAAGCCAATGAAGACCAAAATCCCTAAAAAGAACGAAGATAAAGGTCTTCATCAAGCTAATGAAGACCAAAACCCCTAAAAGAAACGAAGATAAAGGTCTTCATCAAGCTAATGAAGACCAAACCCCCTAAAAGAAACGAAGATAAAGGTCTTCATCAAGCTAATGAAGACCAAAATCCCTAAAAGAAACGAAAATAAAGGTCTTCATCAAGCCAATGAAGACCAAAATCCCTATAAGAAACGATCGTAAAGTCCTTCATCAAGTCTTTAAAAGTTAAAATCACTTTTTTAGTCATCATGCTGAACCTTAGGAACAATCATATAATCCTTGTATTCAGCCAGCTTTTCCTCCAAAAGGATTTCTTCCAAGGATAACCCAGGTGGTAAAGTAGGGTCACCTTCAATCATAAAATCATCACCACAATTTTCATTTGTAACTGTGAAAAGAGATCTTGTGTACTCATAACCATCTCCTGAAGTAGACTCAGTTGGACCTATATTGACACAACTTTCATCAATCTCATTCTTTTTACCTTGCTTATTGATATAAAAATATTTGTTTTCAATGATTCCTTCACTTTCTGGCAGCGGCGTGATGCCATATCCCTTTTCATTAATCTCAATAACGGTATACCCGTCAATTTTTTGGGGTTGCGGTGCGTGTTCGATATTGTGTAAAACGCTTATTTCACCAATATAGCCTTCAGGAATCACATAATAATCATGGGTTTTCTTTTCATTCACATTTATTAGCTGCATGGAACCTACTAAACTAATTGAAAATAAAGCGGCTATAACAAGTCCATTTAAGATGGCCTGTTTTCTTTTTAAAGGTTGTTCTATCACTCGTCTTTTTTGCCATTCGTCGAAGAGGAGAAAGAATAAAGAACATATAACGGCGAAAGGTCCTAGTTCACCGATTATCAATGAAGTTAGACAAGCAAACAAAAGATGAATAAAGGAAGCGAGTATAAATCTATATTTTCCAGCTCGTTTTGTTAAATAGTCTGATAGAAAAGAAATAGGTATACCATATATGACATTTCCGATACCAGCATATATCATGACAACAATGAAAAAGACACCGGGATCCTCTGATGAAAATTCTAATAGAAAATAAACCAGGGCCAGAAGAAGAGTTGAATAAAGGGCAGCAAAGCTCTTTCTACCTATGTTTGTATGCATTACAATATCTCCAATATTTTGTCATTATAAAATAGTATAGCATTACGGAACGCAAACATTCTTCTATTTGATAACCCAATGGATAATATTGAGAATTTTCGCTATGATGGAAGAAGACAGTTTCAAAAGGAGGACTTCCATATGACAAAAGAATCCATCCTCATCGTTGAAGACGAAGAAAAGATCGTAAGACTGCTCGAATTAGAGCTTGAATATGAAGGCTATACCATCGGCAAGGCGATGGACGGAATTGACGCACTTGAAGCCTATCGAACGGGAAGCTGGGATTTGATTTTATTAGATGTGATGCTTCCGGGGTTAAGCGGAATCGAGCTGCTTCGAAGAATCCGTGCTGATGACTCACTTACTCCGGTTATCATGCTAACAGCGAAAGGTTCTCTTGAGGATAAGGTGTCAGGACTTGATCTTGGGGCGAATGATTACATCACAAAACCATTTCAAATCGAGGAGCTGCTTGCCAGAATTCGTGCCGTGTTAAGAATGCGTCCTGCGGCAACCTCAAAGGAAGTTGATGATGATGAGTGGTTAACAGCAGGTGATTTAAAGCTGAATGAAAAAACACGTGAAGTCACAAGAGGTGAAACAAACATTGACCTTACCCCAAAGGAGCATGATTTACTGCTTTTTCTGCTGAAAAATAAACGTTTAGTGTTAAATCGTGATCAAATTTTAGAAGCTGTTTGGGGATATGATTACTTTGGAGATACAAACGTAGTGGATGTGTATATTCGCTATCTTCGAAAAAAGATCGATTATCATTTTGAAACCCCATTAATTCATACGATAAGAGGCGTAGGCTACGTCCTAAAGGATGCAAAATGAGACTGCGAAAGAAAATCAATTTATATACGACCGTGCTGTTTATTTTCCTCTTGCTTTTAATGAACGTCTCCATCTATCTCATTTTCAGCAACTTGATGAAAACAAATGAAATCGAACGGGCGGAAGCAGAGACAGCAAAAATCGCGGTTGATGTTAGTGAAAATGTCAATCGAATTACCCCATCTGATTTACTTCGTGCCTATCTACCGATAGATGGCATGATCAAAATTGTAAAAGAGGATCAAGGGAAAGGGACAGCTGTTACATCCGATACGGAAAAAGAGTTGAGCAAACGTGAGGGTCACTTTTATCCTGGTGAACAGAGCGAAATTATCACATTTCAGCAGGAAAAATACGTTTTCGTTTCACATCCAATTATTTGGACAGATGGAACAATCGTTAACCTGCAAATCACCAAAAGCATCCAAGCTACAGAAGATATGCTTGCTGTTTTACGCATTGTTTTAATGGCAGTAACGGTCATTGCGATGATCCCTGTTCTCATATCAACTACGATTTTAAGTAACATTATCGCCGGACCGATTCGCTCGATGATCGAGACGATGAAGGAGATTCAAACAAGCGGTCAATTTAAACGAATGAATCTTGAAGGGAAATCAAAGGATGAGCTTGTTGAGATGGGCGATACCTTTAATCATATGATTGATTTGCTGCAAACGAACTTTGAAAAACAAGAGCAATTCGTTTCAAACGCGTCACATGAATTGAAAACACCGCTAACGATTATCGAAAGCTATGCAAATCTTTTAAAAAGACGAGGGTTAGAACGTCCTGACCTTTTTCACGAATCAGTAGAGGCGATTCATTCAGAGGCCATACGCATGCGAGAGATGACAGAACAATTGCTGCTGCTTGCGAAGCATCAGGAACAATGGAATATTGAGAAGGAAATCGTTAACCTGAACGAAATCACCACTGAATCTATCAAAGTGTTTCAAAAGGCCTATCATCGTAAAGTGGAGATTCACAGCAGTGATGATACTATTGAAGCAACTACTGACATTCAAAAACTAAAACAGCTCTTGTTTATTTTTTTAGACAATGCACGAAAGTATAGTGATGATGATATCTCTGTCCATATAGGAAAAACATTTATTCGGATCGAGGATAGAGGCATTGGAATCCCAAAAGCTGAATTGCCAAAGGTATTTGATCGTTTTTATCGTGTTGATAAAGCAAGAACCCGAAAACAAGGTGGTTCGGGTCTTGGCCTTTCCATGGCAAAGGAAATTTCAGATGCCATCGGTGTCCGGATTGACATAGAAAGTGTGGAAGGCATTGGAACGAAGGTCACGCTTTTTTTCGAATAGAGCATGATTTCTCATCAAGTTCTCATTTTACTGCGATATATTAAAGCCAACAAAATGTTGGATGGAGTGATACGATGAAGAAAAGAACATGGCTATGGACAGCAGCAGTCGTTGTCATTTTTACGCTGCTTGTATTTGTCGGTTTTCAATGGCTGGCACCTTCCTTTTCTGCGGAAAACTTGACTGAAAAAGAGGCAAAACAGGTGGCACTGGCAAAATACCCTGGAGAAATTATGAAGACAACAAAAACAGATCATGAATATAAAATTGATATGCAGCTGGAAACAGGGACGTATCTTATTCGAATCGATGCAAAAAGCGGAGATGTTATATCGATAAAAAGACAAAAGGGCCTAGAGAAACAAGAGGGACCGCAAGAAACACCAGAAAAGAAACTTACCGAAAAAGAAATAGAGAATCGTATTTCGTCACAGGGCAGGCTAGAATCCATTGATTATGTCCAAGAGAAAGACCGATCTTATTATAAAGCAGTTGTACACAACAAGAATGAAGTCATTACCCTCAAACTAGACCCATATTCAGGAGCTATACTTGACTCAACAAAAGAAACGGCTACGATTATTTCTGAAAAAGAAGCCATAGTGATTGCTGAAGAACATCTAAATGGAACAGGTGATGATGAAGCAGAATACCATCAGCTTCCAAATCAGACGCCATACTATTTAGTCGAAGTTGAGTTAGAAGATGACCGCGAGGCAGTTGTTCAAGTGGATGCTTACACCCGACAAGTTAAATCTGTTACGTGGGAAGACCAAGATGATGGAGATGATGACGCTGAATAAACGAATTCTCATCAAATTTTAATCTTTCTTTCGCTTTCCTCTCATTTTTGACGTCTATAGTAAAGACTGTAAGACAAAAACAAATTATAGGAGGAAAAAGAAATGAAGAAAATGGTCACAATTACATTAGCTGCAGCGATGGTATTAGGTGGTTCAGTTGCAATCAATCATAGCTTTGCAAAAGAGGATAATCAGACTAAGGCAGAACAGACAACGAAACAAATTGGTATAGAAGAAGCCAAAGCGGCAGCGCTGGAGAAGGTAAACGGAACAGTTGAGAGTGTGGAGTTAGAAGATGGTCAATCCTATTATGAGGTCGATATTATAAAGGATCAGAAAGAGTTTGATATTAAAGTGGATGCTGCTTCAGCTGAAATTTTAAAGGTTGAAGAAAATCGCAATGATGATGATGACGATGATCGTGAATTAGAAGCAGCTGCTAAAGGAGCCGTCATTTCTGAGGATGAAGCGGTTGCCATTGCGAAAAAGAACATCACAGGTGAAATCGTAAAAATCGAATTAGATGAAGATGATGGAAGATTTGAATATGAAATGGAGCTTAACACATCAAATGGTGAAGCAGAAATCACAATTGATGCAACTAGTGGAAAAGTGTTAGAGCTTGAACAAGATGACGATGACAATGATGACGATTAATAAGCTGGCCCCCACCTTAGAGGATGGGGGTCTTTGTCATAGGTAGCGAAAAACGAAAAACTAGGCTATGATAAAGAAAAACTGGTTAATTTTAGGAGGAGAATTCATCAATGACAGATACAATAAAATTCGATCTGCACACACACAATGAGCGCTGTGGACATGCAATTGGCACAATCGAGGATTATGTAAAGAAAGCAATTGAATACGGCTTGAACTATATCGGAATTTCCGATCATTCCCCATATTTTTATAGTGAGGAAGACCATCTCTATCCAACGATTGCTATGCCCAAAAGTGAGTTCGTTCTATACATAAATGAAGTCCTTCGCTTAAAGAAAAAATATGAAGATAAAATTCATGTTTTGCTAGGAATGGAAAGTGACTTCTATCCAGAACATATTGACGTGTATCGCAGACAATACCTTTTACATCCTTTTGACTATGTGATTGGCTCTGTCCATTATGTTCAGGATCTAAACATTTTTAAAAAGGGCCGTTGGGAAGGCTTAACATCACAGCAAAAAATTCAAGTGAAAGAAGAATACTATGATTTAATCCAACAATCAGCAAAAAGCGGCGTATTTCAAATCCTTGGCCATATTGATGCCATGAAAGGATTTTATCCGGAATTTACATCAATTGAAACAGATGCCATTGAACAAACTTTAAAAATCATTGGTGAAGAAGATGTCGCGATCGAGATCAATACATCAGGTAAAACAAAAGATTGCGGCGGCTGGTACCCTGCAGATGAGATCTTAGAACGAGCACTCTTTTATAATGTAAAAGTTTCCTTTGGCTCTGACTCACATACACCAGAACGGATTGGCGATGAATTTGAGCTAGTGCAGAAGCGGTTGAAGGAAATCGGGTTTTCGGAATGGGCTTATTTTATTGAAAAGAAACGGTATATGACACCGCTATAAGCATGGGGGAGATGTTGAATATTGTCGAATGGTCGATATTCTTCTGAAATCGGACAATATATAATAAAAAGTGGACAATAAACCGGATAAACCCGACAATATAATGTTATAAGTGGACAATATTGTATTTGCACATACAATAAGACCGGGAGATTCTCCCGGTCTTATTATATATCTATATCATCTTTTTTTCGTATCTTTCTAAAGATCGTTTTCATCAATATAAAGAACACTGCAACTGCTATATATACTAAAAACAAGGCGATAAATCCCCAAAGTCCGATAATAGCGTCGATAAATTCCATGTTGCCTCGATTTGTTATCGCTTGTTGAATTTCAATAGCGAAAACGAGGACAAACATAAATGTTAAGGTATATAAAAAGGCGATCAGATGAAGGCCGAATGGAAATTGTGACAACCATTTTGAAATGACAAATACACATGCAAAGGTAAAAATACCGATAAAGCCCATAATCCAGAAATGCATGTCCTTATCCGTCATCTGCATGCCGAAAATATCATTGATCATGATAATTAAAATATCGTGGATGTTGTTAACAATCTCAACAATAAATGAAATGCCATCCCTCATAAAAAGTTCACTCGTTTCTTCATTTTAGTAAACTTTATTATACCAGTGATTTTAGCAAGAGTGCATCGTTTCCTATATTTGTTAACGAAACTTAACAACGGGACTGAGCATTGGTGTCTTTTGTGAACAAAATGTAAGCCGCCTCATGATCACCTGAGGTGGCTATGCTATTATATTTTAAATTTCTTAATCATATCCTTTAAATTTAAAGCCATGGATACAGGCTACTCATTTTTCTTTCGAATATTCGTCCACATCCCATCATAGTTTGTTATTAGACAGGCTGCGAGGTGTGGACAAATGAGGAGAAGACCATCAAGTAAACTTCCACTTTTAATCATCATGATCGTTATCATTGTGTTGGTCATCATGATGATTAGGGTTTTATCTGGCTTTGGTGATGAGGATCCAGTTGATATCGTCGAGGCGTTTTATCAATATGAGCAGGAAGGTGACTTTGGCAGTGCATGGGAGCTGTTTCATCCTATGATACAGGAGCGTTTTTCAAAAAACGGGTATGTAACGGAGCGTTCACATATTTATATGAGCCATTACGGTGTGGAGACTTTCTCCTTCAAGCTTTCAGAGGCAGAAGAAGTGCAAAATTGGAAAATGGCTGAGGATGAAGATAAGATCCCAACTGCCTTCCGGATTGAAGTCCAACAAACCTTTAATAGTAAGTTTGGGACGTTTACTGTTGTGCAGGAAGTGTATGTTGTGAAGGTAGAGGAAGAATGGGTAATTGTTTGGGAGTTTGATTAGAGGGAATGAAAAAAGGCCGTGCACTCATCAATGTGCACGGCCTTTCATCTTACATTCCGCTAAACATAAAGAACATAGCTCCTGCAAATACCAAAATAACGAGAAGAATAAGTAATATAGAAAGAATTAAGATAATCCAGCCAAGTACTTTTCGTCCTGTCACAATTAAATAAATACCGAGAACGATTGGTCCAAAGATGAAGCCTAAAATTCCCCAAAGCCATGGGCTGCGATTATGCTTTGGTGCGTCAACCGCTAAGAAAATGGCAATTGCAATAGAAATAATGAGTCCTAATGAAAATTCCACAATAAAAACCTCCTTCAATTTCGTTTACTTTAAAGGATATGGTGCTCTGCTTATTTTATACATATACCCAAATAAATATATCATAACTCTCAAGAGGATTTGTATCACTATAACTAAAAAAAGCCAGCCCATTAAGGACTGACTTGTTCATTCACTTGTGCTTGCTGTATTCTCAGAGATTTCCAAATGCTCTTTCAGCTGCTTAGATAAAGCTAAACGCTCTTCTTCTGGAACAATATAATAGTAAATGCCATTGATTTTATCTCCTGAACCTTTGACTTGGAACTGTTCAAGATTTTGGCTTGCAGCCTTATAATTAGCTTGGATTTCCCACATTTCATCGAAGGTAAGGTTTGTTTTTACATTATCACGAACAACGCCAAACATGTCGCCAAACTTTGTAATCGAAGAAACATTTGCACCCTTTTTAATAACAGCTTCAATGACTTGACGCTGGCGATCCTGACGGCCAAAATCACCTCGTGGGTCTTCATAACGCATTCTCGTATAAGCTAACGCCTTTTTACCATCTAAAGAAACTAATCCTTTGTTGAATTCGTATCCTTCATACGTAAAATCAAGTGTGTTATTTACCTCAACACCACCAACAGCATCAACTGTATCTTTGAAGCTTTCCATATTGATTTTTACAAAGTAATCAATTGGAATGTCAAGGAAATTTTCAACCGTGTCTAATGCCATTTCTGTACCGCCAAATGCATAAGCATGGTTAATTTTATCCTCTTTGCCTTTTCCTACAATCTCAGTTCTAGTATCACGCGGGATACTTACCATTTGCGTTGAGTTTGTATTAGGGTTTACAGTCATTAAAATTAACGAATCAGAACGACCGACATCACCTTCACGTTCATCAACACCCATTAAAAGGATCGAAATGGGATCCTTTTCAGAAAACTTCACTTCTTCGGTACGTTTATCAGATTTTTCCCGATCTAAATCCTCATGGATACTTGCAACCGTGTCAGCAGCTGACTTATAAAGATAAAAGGCATATCCGCCTGTGCTTAGTACAAGAACACCGATTATGCTAAGAATGATCCATAAGACCTTTTTCTTCTTCTTTTTTTCTGCTCTCATATATATTTCATCCTTTTTATTCATATTAATGGTCTAACTATAACGATTATAGTGCTCTCCTCCTATTATCACAATCTTTTTTTTGTGAAAAAATGTTTCCAATCAATAGACGTCCTGTCTTCATAAAAAGTTTCAAGGCTTGTCGAATTTTGTCTATTGATTATAATAGGCAGATAGGATAGAAATCCTTATAATTATTCTGACAATATATAGAAAAAAATAGGAGGAAAGACGAACTTGATTAAACGTTTCGTTTCATTATCACTAGTTTTTACATTACTAATGACCCTATTCATCCCATTTTCGCCAAAAGCAGTTGCTGTAAACGACAGCTTAACTTTTTTACCAGCTAAAAGTAATAAGGATGGAATACAGCTGCAATGGAGAACAACTTCTTCATCACAGGCTGATGAAAGTTTTACATTAATAAAGAATGCTGAGGAGAAGCAAGTTGCTTCGGCAGAAATGATTGAATCTTCCACTGATTCAGAAGGAAACCTACAAAGAACATATCAGTTTATTGACCAACAAGTGGTTTTAGATGAAACATATACATATTCTGTTAAAAGAATAGGTGATACAGAACTTCAAACACAACCAATTGATGTGACCTTTCAACAAGGAAATGAAGCACAAGACATATTCAAATTAAACATTGATCATGTTACAGACAGATCCATCAAGGTGACATGGCCTCAATACCAAGATGCGGATTTATATCAGATTATTTTAGATGGAAAAGTAATTGAAGATATTAAACAACAAACAACCTATGAATTTAAGAATCTTGTAAGTGAGACAAGCTATTCTATTAATATTAAAGCAATAAAAGACGGTTCCGTTTTAACAGAAGCAGAAGAACATGTAAAAACTTCAGCTTCACAGCAACCAGAAAATATAGATCAAAATATTGAAGAAGAAAACATTAGCGATGAATCCAAAAACATCGCTGCAGCTGAACCAGTAGAGGAAATTGTTTCGGTTCCAGACGCAGCTGAACCAACAGAGGAAATTGTCTCGATTCCAGACGCAGCTTTAAAACGTGTCATTAAATCGTCATTAAAGTTAGATCGAAATGACATTTACCTATCAGATATGGAAAATTTAACAACACTTCATGCATCTTATGAAGGTGTTAAAAATCTAACGGGGTTAGAAAAGGCAACAAATTTACAAAAGCTTGAACTAGCAGGAAACGATATTAATGATGCTTCTGTTCTGCAAAATTTAGTGCATCTTAATTACCTTGATCTTTCAGAGACAGGCATAAAAAATATTGAACCAATTTCCACATTATCTAAATTAGAGACATTAGATATTAGTTATTTAGAGCTTTCAACGATCTTACCTTTAGAGCAATTAGCAAATTTAACAACATTAACAATCTATGGTGAATTATACTTTACTTTACAAGACGAAATTGCCTCCCTCGAACGTGATGGACTAATAATTAACCATGATGATTATTACAATTTGTATATCGATGCGATAAAGGCAAATGAAGCACGAGCAATTATTAACTGGGAATATGCTGGTGAAAACGAGGTAGATTATTACGAAGTTAAAGTTGCTGGTAACATAGTGAAAGTGGATGCTCAAGAAACGAGTTATACATTTGAAAATCTTGATCCTAATACCTCATATGATGTTGAAATTATTGCATATGACAATCAGGGCGAACAACTAGGACTAGCTGTGTCTAGTTTTAAAACACTTCAAATACCATCAGGTGAAAAAATTGATTTTCCTGATAAGAATCTAGAAAAGGCTATTAAAGCTGAATTTGGTTTGGACAGGGATCTTGTTGCAACTGACATGGAATCTTTAGAAGAACTTTTTCTTTACAAAAAAAGAATTACAGATTTAACAGGTTTAGAATCGGCTGCAAATCTACGTGTTTTATACTTAGCAGGAAACAAAATTACTAACTTTTCTCCTTTAAATGAGCTTGATCAATTAGAAAGTTTGTCATTAGGTGAAACAGGCATAAAAGATCTATCGATTTTGGCTAACCTTCATAAATTGGCTGACCTTTCTCTTGAAGGTAATGATTTAGAGAGTCTGTCAACATTGCCAAATTTACCTAATTTAAAGAATTTAACAATTTATGATAATAATATTAAAACTCTATCAGGATTAGAAAACTTTAAACAATTAGAAGTATTGGATCTTGATAACAATCCGATAGAATCAATTGCAGGAATTGAGCAGCTAAGCAACTTAAAGGATCTTTATTTAAGCGGAACATTGATTTCAGATATTGATAAATTAGTAGAGTTAGACATGCTGCAATATGTTGCTTTACACGATACGGAAAATCTCGATTTATCTAATGAATCTGTTGCACAAGTCATCGAACAGCTTGAAAATAATGGTGTGATGGTTGCCTATGACGGTTCAGAGGAAGAAGAAGAGTGGTTAGACGTCTATATCAATGCTGTAACAGAAAACTCGATGGAGTTATATTGGGATTATTATGGTGAGCAGGAAATCTCATCATTTGAAATCTACGTAAATGGAGAACTTTTACAGACAATCTTAGCAAGTGATGAAAACTACTTGAAAATTGAGAAGCTAGAACCAGAAACAGATTATGAAGTAGAAGTAAAAGCTTTAAACGAGGCTGGAGAGGTTGTACTAAGTAGTATAACTGATGGAACAACATGGGGTGAACCGTCAGGGGATGTAGTCGTATTTAAAGATGAAGCCCTTAAGGAACTCGTTAAAGAGGATTTAGGTATTGATCGTGATCCACAAGAAAGTGACTTAGAAAAGTTAACGATAGTATATTTGCATGAAACAGATATTACCGACCTTACAGGCTTGGAATATGCAACAAACCTTAATGATTTTAGTGTCTATCGAAATACAGCTCCTTTAAATTTAGCACCACTTGAAAATTTAACAGAGCTAACGCAAATCACGATTGATGAAACTCAAATCGAAAGTTATTCAGGTTTAGCAAAAATCAAAAACCTCCATTCATTAACGATTATGAATAATGAATTAACAGATATTTCTTTTGTTAGTAGTTTGACTAAGCTGGAAGATATTTCGCTGATGAACAATCATATTAACGATATTTCAGCTTTAGAATCTTTAACAAGATTAAACTTTATTAATCTAGCAAACAATCAAATTGAGGATCTTGCACCTTTAGCGGCACTAAATGATTATCTCTACTACTTAGATGTAAGTAATAATCCAATTAAGGATATTACTAGCATCGCAAATCTTGAAAATCTTTATGAGCTGATCTTAGATGAAACAATGATCGAGGATATTACTCCATTATTAACAATGACTAATCTTGAAAGAGTATCATTGTACAATATTTCTACACTGGATCTTTCAGCAGACTCAGTTAAAGAGGTCATTGAGCAATTAAAAGACTGGGGTGTAGACGTTAATGTAGATATTGACAGTACACCTGAACTACACATTGACGAAGTTACACAAAATTCAATCTCTATTTCGTGGGATAAAATGCTGCCGAAGGGGAAAGGCGAATATGTCGTTAATTTGTATTCGAACTTCGGTGAAGAACTTGTTGAAACGATTATATTAGATAGCAGCCAAACGAACTACACCTTCACAGGTCTTACTCCGTTTACAGATTATTTGTTTGATGTAACTGTAGATGAAGAAGATTATTATAATTATGTATATGGTGAAGCAACAACTTTACCAATTGAAGGTTCGGTTAAGGACGTCAGCATGTTTGTATATAAAACAGAAGATGTGCCTGTCGTTGATGCCATGTTCGACCTATATGGAATTGATGAAGAAAATGAACAAGTATATCGTTACGGTTGGTCTGACGAACAAGGTAGATTAATTGACTACACAGATGATGAACCGATTGACATATTTGAACTGCCAATCGGAAATTATGAAATCATCTTCACAACAGAAGATGGAAATGAAATAAGCTTCCAGTTCGAAATCACTGGAACAGAAGATTATGTGGAAAATCCTATTTTCTTCTTATTAGAAGAAGGAGAGGACCCAGTGACTCCTCCGAATGATGGCGATCAGGGAGAAGATGTGGACAAAGAAGAAGAAGGAAAAGCACCAACACCTTCGGCAGGAAAAAATCCTCCTACCACTGTGGATCCTCCAGCTGATGGATCAGAAGAAAAAGCAAATAGAGAGCTTCCAGAAACGGCTTCAATGATGTATAACTATTTGATCATCGGACTTATTGTACTAAGTCTTGGCGGTGCGGTACTCTTTATTCAAAAAAGAAAAAAGGTTAATGAAATGTAAGCTGAAAGAAGAAAGGGGGCCTAATGGCCCCCTTTTTTTGCAGTTAAAATGAAGGGGAGATGTGTCGAAATGTGTCGGGCGGTCAATAAAATACTGTATTCGGACAATATATTTGAAATTAGGACAATAAAAAGTTAGAACTGGACAATAAAAAGATCAATTCGGACAATAATACATGAATTTCGGACAATAAGTTATTTCCAAAGGGCGAAGATCCCGTTCGGATAATAAAATAATGTATTCGGCTGATAAAATACAGATTCTAGATGATAATTTAGCAACTATAGACAATATATACCTAGAACAGGACAATAAAATATGAATTTCGTACAATACGTCATTCTTCGGCTTAGCAGGATGTAGTAAGAATCATGACGAATGAGATAGAGAATAAATATAAAGGACAGGGAATGATGAAATGATCATGAAACAGCGGTTGTATCCCGAAATGATTAAGAAATTAGAAATGCTGCAACTTAGAATTCCGACCGATCATCAGAAGTACCATGTTATTAGTGGGGATTTGGCAAAAAGGAGAGCTGGGTACTTTGGAGAACGAAGTATTGATTACTATCTTGAGTTTCTTCCAGACAAGCACTTCATTTTACATGATGTTAGGCTTTTCGATGGAGCACACTATTTTCAATTAGATACTGTCATACTTTCGAGAAAATTCATTCTGATATTAGAAGTGAAAAATTATGCAGGAACCTTATTTTTTGATAGTAACTTTAACCAACTGATTAGAATTCAAGATGAGAAGAAAGAAGCTTTTCCTGATCCAATTTTGCAGGTAGAACGTCAAAGCTATCAATTGAAAAAATGGTTGAGACTTGCTCATTATGACATGCCGGTTGAATCACTGGTTATCATCAGTACACCGCGTACCATCCTTGGAACAACTCCTCAAAATGAAAAAATCTATCGTAAAGTTATTCAGAGTGCGAAACTCCCATTTGTGATGATGAAACTTGAACAAACGAATAAAAAGAATTACATAAGTGAGGAGCAGCTTCTGCAGCTCAGTAAGTTCATATTGGACAGTCATTCCCCTCTTGAGATTGATATTCTTACTCATTACCAAATACAAAAATCAGATATTATAAAAGGAGTCATTTGCTCGCAATGTCAAGCGATTCCGATGGAAAGAAGGAAAGGTAAGTGGATATGTGAAACTTGCAGTTTTGTATCAAAAGATGCCCATATTTCTGCTCTGAAAGACTATTCTTTACTAATCGACACTACCATTACAAATAAAAAAATGAGGGATTTTTTAAAGATTTCCTCTACATCTGTGGCAAATAAATTACTTTTTTCTTTAAAACTCAGGAGCAGTGGCACTAATAAAGGAGAATCTACTTCTTGAATTTTTGATACTATCAATCCCCCCCTGAAACATGAATTCTGTATAGCCTAGACTTTTTCCTGATTTATACTAAATAAAAACAGAATTTTGTCGAAATAAACTATGAGAACAAATTAGGTAGTAAAGGAGTTTGAACATGGCCGGCCAGGAGTTGAAACAGCATTTAACACAATTAGAAGAGCAACTAGCTATTTTAATGAATAGTTATAAAGACTACAAGTCTAGAAACATTCAAAATGAACAAGTTAACATTTCATTGTTACAACATATCTTATATGTAATGGCAATCATCAGTATTACAATATTATCAACATATGTCATTAGTTCTTTTCTAATCGAAGTAAAGGATTATATGCTATCCATAGCAGTCGTACAAGCTCTCCTTTCAATAGGGGTATATATTTATTTTGCGAAAAAATTGATAAATGTCCCAAAAAAACCACAGCCCAAAACAACTTCAAATAAGTCCGTTTTTGAATTAGATCAACAAAGATTTGCCATTTTACAAGAGCTTGCAAGATCACCCATCCCACAATCATATATTACTCCAACTGCAATAAAAAAAATGCTGCAGCTTGTTAACAGTGGCAAGTGTTTAACAATTGATGAATGTTTAGCTCAAATTAATCTACAGCAAGAAAAGCATAAAGAAGAGCTTAAACTTATTCAAAACTTACAAATGATTTCCTTTCATTAATAAAAAGGAAGTTTATTTCTGTTTATGGGAAATCTTTGTAGATTGCGAGTTTTTGTGTATAATTTTATATAGGAAAATGTCGATTAATGGGGGAAATACTTGTGAAAAAGCTTATAGTTTTAATTACACTAATTGTGTGCGGAGCAGCTATTATTTTTGGAAATATCCATTGGAATAATAAAATTTCCGCACATGGTGAAGAGATGAAAAATACAAATAGAGAAGCTTCCGATGAAAATGTAGAGGAAGATATTAAGCTAGACATCTCAACATATTCTAGTAATCTACCTAAAGGGCTACAGCAAAAAATGAACAATGCGATTAGCTCTGGAAAGCCATTGCAATTAGTTATTTATGGATCTGATGCAACTTCTGATGAAGAAGGAGCATGGCCATACCTACTTACAAAACAGTTAAAGGGTATATATGGTGAAGAATTATTCAACGTTACTGTACTTTCTGAAGGTAACAAAACAACTCTTGATGTTGTTGAACAAAAATCATACGAAGAAGTGAATAAGTTAAAACCAGATGTTATCTTATTTGAACCGTTTATGTTAAATGATAATAGTGGCGTAATTGGTGTGCCAAATACGATTAATAATATTGAAACGATGATAAAATCTTGGGAAGAATCTAATAAGGATGTAACCATTCTTATGCAACCGACTAATCCAATACATGGTGCTACCTTTTATCCAAAGCAGGTTGACGAATTAAAGGTTTTTGCAGAAACGAATAAAATCATCTATTTAAATCATTGGGAAAAATGGCCGGAATTAGCCGATGAAACAATGAAAGAATACTTAATAGATAACAGCCAGCCGAATGAAAAAGGGAATAAGGTATGGGCAGATTTCTTAATTAATTATTTTATTGCTAAATAGACAAAGGAAATACTCTTTTATCTATTTTTCTATCTAAATTTGAAGTAATAATAAAAAGAAGAGGATCTGAAGTTTTATCAGAGCCTCTTCTTTTATATACATGTAAATTAATAGCAAGAAAGGAAAGTGCCCAAACCTTAAAAATTGTTTATGCATGAATGATTACATGTGAAAATTTAATTTAATAGAATTGTATTAGATTTCCAAATGTAACCGATTCTCCCTACGAAGTCAATTTTATACCAGTTACCTGTTTCCTCAATAATTGGATATTCTACTCCTTTCATTATCTTTCCAAACGTAATTTGGTTTCCTGTAATATTTTGTTTAACGTATATATCTGATATGGCTTTTACTTTTTTTGGACTATTCGGTAGTCCGTTATTTAATGAAGGAACAGAAACATTTGCTAGATACTCTGTTTCTCCCTTCTTTATATACCCAAATGTATTTCCGATTTTCACTTTATACCAGTTTACAAATTGATCATCAATAATTGGAAATACTTGATCATTATAGAGTGTTCCAATAATTGAATCACCTGTCATCTGTTTATAAATATTCATGTTTTTCTTTGGAGAAAAATAACTTTTATCCAATGATGTATTGGCCTTCCAAACATATCCTACTCTTCCTAAAAAGTCTATTTGATACCAATAATCAGATTCATTAACAATTGGGTAAGAAATTCCTTTATTAATTTTTCCAATCGTCATTTGGGTCCCAGTTATATTTCCCTTAACATATAATTCATTTTTTGCTGTAAATGATTTCGAAAGGACTCTGCTTTTGTTTAGCTTTGACTGATCAATCGTAGAAATCCCTTTTGTATTTGCTTTTTTGATGTAGCCGTAAGTATGACCAAACTTCACTTTATACCAATTAATAAAGTTAGATTCGATAATTGGGAAAGCTTCTCCCTTGTTTATTGTTCCAATTGTAGCATCACCTGTCATCTGCTTATATACTGGAATATTAGTAGTTGGAGAAAAGAAATCATATTGTTTCTCAGAATCCGTAGCCATTTCTTTATTATAGTTTAGTATTGTTGCATTCAAGTTGCTTTTCTCACTAATAATGATATGTGGATTTAATTTAGGATCTAGCTGTTTCATAATTTTCACTAAGCTGTCTTTATAAATTGCCACACACCCTAATGTATATTGTGTAGAAGTAGTTCTTGTATGAAGGAATATTGCACTTCCTTTACCTTTAATAATCGGATTCGTATTGTAATCAATTGCAACGACATAAGAGTATAACGGATGAGTTAATTTTTCATAGGATTTCCACCTGTTATCCGGATTACCTTGGTAATATACCATCTTATTATAGTCATTAGAATGGACGTCATCGATCCAATAATAATACTTATTTGTATTTGTATAAGGTAGTTTTTCTCCTGTAGGTTTTGTTGCAGTTCCAAAGGCAGAAGTCAGACTATACACACCTTTTGGCGTTTTTCCGTCTCCTTCAATCTTATTTGAAGTTAATCCATTTTTTCCCACAACACCACTCATTCTAGAATACACTTTTACCCATTTGCCATTTTTCTTTTGATAAAACGAAATTTCTGCGTTCCTTGAATTTGTTTTATCAGTGGTCGCTAAAATGACCTGATTAATACCACCTTTGAGTTGACTTAATTGACTTTCAACTGATGGAGTTGCTGCGTTTGTGATGGTTGAAAAGAACGGGAATATTGCAATAATCAAAGTTAGAATGTAAATAAAAACTGATTTTTTCATAAAATATAATCTCTCTCCTCATGTGGTGTTTAATAAAATTATAAGTCTTAATAAATGACTAGAAAAGAACAAATCCAAAAAATGGGCATATTTCTGCATCTAACTAATATGTAATATTACACATGTTTTGTAGGGCATGTACTTCATTTCATGGCTTAAGCGAGTATTTCGTATATTTTTTAAAAAGAAATGACCAAAATCTTGTAGAATTTGTGCATGAAAGGAGAGGATTATGATTAAGATAAATCTTCACTTATTTTCCTTACTGTTATTACTAGTTTTCATGAATTTTACATTTGCTGAAGTACATGCTTTTCAAAAGGTTGATCAGCTCCTCGTTTTAAAAACAAAAAAGTCTCTATTTGATAGTCCTGATAAAAATACGAATACTAAGCAATTAATAGATCCTCAAATTATTAAAACTATTAAAAAACAAAACGATTGGTATGCCATTGAAACAAAAAATGGGGAGAAATGGATAACTAATGCAAGTGTAATAACGAACTTTAAGCAAACCAAAGTAAATAAAACTTACCTTTTAGGAACGAATAAGATTGCCGTTCCCATTCCATTTTTCATAAATGATCGAATCTCAATTCCAAAAGGTACAGTTGTAAAAGCAATGTATGAAGGGAATGGGTTTATTCAAGTTACTTATCATAATAATAGCTACTGGATAAAAAATGATCGTACTTTAAAACCATTTGAACAATCGGTTCAGCCTATTAATAAGAAACTAGTCTTTAATACAAAGAAAGTCCTTTTTTCTTTACCGTCTCAGCATGCTAATACAAAACAACAAGTCGATATTCAAATGATGACTGCTAAAAAGCAATTTAATAACTGGTATGCCATTGATACTGAGAATAGGGAAAGGTGGGTAACAGATTCGTCTGTTCAGGAATATGCGCCGGATAAGACAGAGGAAAATAATAGATTGTTTTTGACTAAACCGAGACTAGGTTACTTTACCCCTGCTTTATTATCAACAAATGCAGTTATCCCAAAAGAAAGTGAAGTTACAATCATAGAAAGATGGAATGATTGGATTTCTGTTGATTATAATGGGAAAAACTATTATCTAAAATCCCCTAGTTATGAAACGAATTTGGTACCAGCGAATCCACAATCTGCTGGAGAGTTAATTAACAAAGAACTTTTACTTAAGACAGACAATGAGTTATTTACATATCCTTCTACTTTATATGGAACTGGAAAATTAATAGATGAACATTTTATTCTTGCAACTCGTCAATGGAAAACCTGGTACCTTATTAATAATGGACAAGAGCAGCTCTGGATAAATAGAGACAATATAATAGAAGATTTTAATCCAATACCTTTTGAAAAAACGTATAAACTAACTGCTAATAAACAAATATATATAGCTCCACTTTATGATGCTGAAAGAATAACAGTCGAAACTGAAACAGAAGTGAAAGCAGTTAGAAGGTGGAATGAGTGGGGAGAGATCGAATATCAAGGAAAGAAATATTGGATACTCGATGAGTAAAGATGAATGAGAAATAAAAGTTGTGTTATCAAACCATGATAAACACAACTTTTTATATTTCTTTTGATAGTAGAATTTTAGTGAAATCAAAATTTCTTTTCGAATAGCGTAATTCTATAAATAATACATACCCTTTACAGGTAGTATATTATTAAGTAAAATAAAGTTTGGATATTTTTCGTAGATAGTTTTAATTGACGATTAATTTCTTGATGTACTGTTTAAAAATGAATGAAATAGACGATATTGATGCGTGTCTGTAATAATAAATATTAGCAAAAATCGATACATATTTTTGTAAGCAATCATTCATTTGCTATATTTAATTAAAGAAAGATCAAAATTTGTTGGAATAAGAAAATTGGAGGTAATTCCTATGTCAAAAGAAGTTATTTTAAATGATATTAAATTTGGTGGAAATAATCCATTTGTTTTAATTGCAGGCCCTTGCATGATAGAAGATGAATCACTTGTTTTATCTACTGCAGAAAAGGTAAAAGAGCTCACAACAAAACTAGGTATTCCATACGTGTTTAAAGCATCTTACGATAAAGCAAATCGATCTTCAATCCATTCACATCGCGGGCCAGGTCTTGAAAAAGGATTAGAGATTTTAGCTAAAGTAAAGGAACAGTTTGATTTACCAGTTACTTCTGATATCCATGAACCAAATCAAGCAGCGGCAGCAGCTGAAGTGCTAGATATCATTCAAATTCCGGCATTCTTATGCAGACAAACAGATTTACTAGTTGCTGCAGGTAAAACAGGGAAAATCGTTAATGTAAAAAAAGGCCAATTCCTAGCTCCTTGGGACATGAAAAATGTCGTAACGAAATTACGTGAAACAGGTAATGATAACATCCTCTTAACTGAAAGAGGTTCTACGTTTGGATATAATAATTTAGTGGTTGATTACCGTTCACTTATTACAATGCGTGAGCTTGGCGCTCCAGTTGTCTTTGATGCAACACATAGCGTACAAATTCCTGGAGGTCTTGGAACAACGACTGGAGGAAAACGTGAATATGTTCCTTATCTTTCTCGCGCAGCTGTTGCTGTTGGCGTTGACTCTGTATTTATGGAAGTTCACCCTAATCCGGACGAAGCACTTTCTGATGGACCGAACACTGTGAAATTAGAAGAATTAGAAAACATTCTTAAGCAAATTAAAGAAATTGACGACATCATGAAGCGATAATGGAAATAGGGGGATGGAGATGGAAATAATTTCTAAAAGTTATCTTTCAAGTTTTCATGAAGTTTTAGAGCAAGAAGCATCTGCAATCATATCCTTAAAAGAAGTACTTGATGAGGAAACAATTAATCGTGCGATCGAGATGATTCTTACATGTAATGGAAGAGTCGTCGTTACCGGAGTGGGAAAATCTGGTATTATCGGGCGGAAAATCAATGCAACTTTAGCAAGTACTGGAACGCCATCACTTTTTCTCCACCCTGCAGAAGGATTGCATGGTGATTTAGGAATGGTAACAAAAGAAGATATTGTTATCGCAATTTCTAATAGTGGTGAATCTGATGAGGTTCTTAGACTTATTCCATCTATAAACAAGATTGGTGCTAAAATGATTGCGATTGTCCAAAATACGAAATCTACTTTAGCGGTCAAGTCTGATCTCGTTCTTAGTATTGGAGATGTAACTGAAGCTTGTCCTCTTGGTCTTGCACCGACAACAAGTACAACAGTTACGTTGGCGCTTGGGGATGCCCTTGCTGTTGCTTTATTAAAAGCGAGAGATTTTAAACCGGAAGATTTTGCTGTGTACCATCCAAGCGGCTCATTAGGCAGAAAATTGTTATTAACTGTTCAGGATGTTGTTGTTTCTACAAATAAGAACCCGGTTGTTCATGGGAATGTATCGATTAAAGAGGCATTATTTTTAATGACGGCTCAAGGAATGGGTGCTACAAGTGTTGTCGATGAGCATGATCTTCTAGTGGGAATTTTGACAGATGGAGATATAAGAAGAGCGTTTGCCCTATCTGATAATGTTTTATTGTCACATGTTGATGATCTTTGTAATCGAAATCCAATTGTTATTACTTCTGATATGCTTGCAGTTGATGCACTTAAAATAATGGAAGAACGAAAAATTAATGTCCTTCCTGTCGCTGATTCTAATAATCGACCAATTGGAATGATTCATATCCATGATTTAATGAAATTAGGAATATAGGGTGTATATATGAATATTAAATTAATCGTGTTTGATGTTGATGGGGTATTAACAGACGGAAAACTTTATATTGGATCAGATCGAGAGGAATATAAAGCGTTCCATACTCAAGATGGCATGGGGATCAGTCTGGCACATTATGCTGGAATCAAAACAGCAATCATTACTGGGAGAACTTCTGAGTCAGTATTAAAGCGATCAGAAGAATTAAAAATAAATTATGTTCATCAAGGTATTCATGACAAGCTCGAAGTTATGGAACAAATCATGAAGGATTTGGATATCACTTTAGAGGAAGTTTGTTATGTTGGAGATGATATTAACGATCTTCCAATTTTACAAGTTGTTGGATTTTCAGCCGCGCCTTCCAATGCTGTTCCTATTGTTAAACAGCATGTTCAGTATATTTCTCAAGAAACTGGCGGTAATGGAGCTGTAAGGGAGATTATTGATCATATTTTGAATCAAATGGGAGATTACTCGGCTCTATTAACAGATTATTTACAAGGGAAATTTAAAATTACTCAATAGATAAGAAAATGAATCAACCTTAGTCCGAATTATTGGGCTAAGGTTTTTGTATTTCCTTTATTTATGTACTATTCATACATTATAGCAATTATACTAAACCATAGATTGTTTGGTATAATTGATATGAAATTTATGGAATATAACTTGTTTAATAATTTCATATCTACCATATCAAAGAATAAGTAAAGTAAAAGTATACTAGCATATAAGTGAGGGAATAGGATGAGATTTGCTTGCAAGTTACCTTTTTGGGCGATGTTTTTAATTGTATTTATTATTTGCAATCATGTATATGATTCAACTGCTAGTGCAGAGACGATTTTAACAAAAAATGAATTACTGCAGAATGAAAAAGCCAGCAGAGAGGAAAAAGAAACAAAACTGCTAGTGTCATATAAAAAAGGAACAAATTTAGATAAACATATAAATAAAACTTTTATGAAGGATAAAAAATCCTTTAAAAACTTGAATATTGATGTAATTACTTTCGATAATCATGCGGATAAAGAGAAAGTAATGAAAGAGCTAAAACGAAATAAGGCTATTCAGTCTATTGAAGAAAACACAACGCGACAGCTCTTTTCTTTACCAAATGATCCTTATACTAAGCAGCAAGGATATATCGAAAAGCTTGAATTACCTTACACATGGGATTTAATGAAAGCTAAAGCAACTCATGAAGTAGTAGTAGCTGTTCTTGATACTGGTTTAGATATAAAACATGAGGATTTACAAGGTGTAATTGCCCCTGGCAGTTATAACTTTATAGACAACAGCTCTCAAGTTTATGATTTGAATGGGCATGGAACCGCAGTAAGTGGGATTATTGCAGCAAATACGAACAATGGAATTGGTATTTCAGGTGTTGCTGGAAACTCTAAAGTAAAGATTTTACCGCTACAAATAGCCTATTCAGATGGAGTAATCTACCAAGAAGATGTTTTAAAGGCTATAGACTATGCTATTGATAATAACGTAGATATTATGAATATGAGTTTTGGTGGGGAAACTTCCTCAACGCTAGAGCAAGAGGCGATAAAAAAGGCTGTTAGCCATGGAATAATGATTGTAGCGTCAGCTGGGAACGAGGGAGATACACGCTATATGTATCCAGCGTCATATGATGGAGTTATATCAGTTGGAGCAATTGATAAATCTAATAACCTCTTCTCATTTTCTAACAAAAACGATAAAGTTGATATTGTTGCCGATGGCAGTGTGATCTCAACTGGATTAAATGGGAGTTATAGTCAATGGGAAGGCACTTCATTTTCAGCGCCTATCGTATCTGGTATTGTTAGTCTTTATAAGGAAATAGATTCTACTCTAACTCCTAGTAAGATTAGCAACATTATTGAATCAACAGCTATTGATTTAGGGAAGACTGGAAAAGACAATCTATATGGATATGGTCTCATTAATCCTAAAGCATCTGTTGCTTATTTGGTTCATCCAAATCCGATTCAACCCAATGTAGAACAAGTTGGAGACAATGATGTTACTATTAAGGGGAAATCTATTAATATAGGCTTTCAAATCATTGCGAGTGTCAGCGGCAAAACGATAGGTAGTTCAAATATAAAAGATGATGGAAGCTTCTTAATCAGCATTCCAATACAAAAAGCTGGAACAACCATCTCTGTCATTGTTAAAAATGATGGAGTGGAAAGTGTACCATTATCAATAAAAGTTACTGATAAGACACCGCCTACTATGCCGAACGTTGGAGCAATAACAAACATGACAACGACAGTATTAGGGCAGGCAGAGGCTAATTCAACTGTGAAAGTTAAAAATGGGAAAACGGTTATCAAATCAGCAACAGTATCATCAACAGGTTCTTTTTATTTGACGGTTCCTCCTCAAAGCGTAAATACGAACCTATCAATCATTGCAACTGATCGAGCAGGGAATAATAGTCAATCTAAAATGATAAAAGTAAGCAAAGAGACAGTCTTTGAGGAAAAGCAGGCAGTTGTACTTGGAAATAATGTAAACATTTTAAATGGTTATTTGCCGCAAAATAAAGTAGTGGGTACTTTAAAAGACAGGGAAGCAGTAAAAGTCATTGATTTAAAGAATGGCTATTATCGAGTGATTGGAAGTAATTCTAGAGGATGGGTACATCATAGCCACTTACTTGTTATCCCTAAGAATATCATTTATTACGGAAATGTTAGTGCATCAACCACTTCATTGCGAAACGGTTTTAAAGATCATAATAAAGTTATTGCAACCCTTAACAACAATGAGCCATTAACAATCATTGAAACAAAGGAAGGATACCATAGAGTCATATCATCCTATTCACGGGGGTGGGTAAAGGCAACCGATGTAAAAGTGACGTTAAATCCTTTGCCATATCCGATAAAATCTGGATTTGTGAAGACAAATCAAGCAGAAATGAAAAATGGCTACATGCCATGGAACTCTGTAATTGGACATCTTCAAAAGGATGATTCAGTCAAGATCATTGACCTTAAAATGGGCTATTATCGTGTTATTACTAATGGAGGAAAGCGAGGCTGGATCCATTTTTCTAACATTCGGTAATGTGTAAAACGCAATCAATAAGTTGTCTTAAAATAGCCCGGCTATTAGGAGATTGTACACCATAACAGCCGGGCTAATAAATTCATTTATTTTTAGTTGATTTACTCAATAAATTTATAGAAAAAGATTACTTAACGTTTTTTTTGCATCCTCATAATCTGCATAATCGATTAATCCGTTTTCAAACATTTCTTCTAATTTTTCAAATCCGTTTGGTACCTGACCAGTTGAAATTTCATGAAGTTCATCCCAGATTTTTTCATTATGTTCGAATTCCATTATACATTCTCCTTTCATAAGTAAATGCAAAAAAAGAAAGATATTATTTGTTATTATTCCCCTTTTTTGGGAGTGGTAATCTTACAAATATGCACTATTTTATTAATTATGATTTTTTTCTTTTTAAAATAGTAAATTTGGAATAAAAAATAACCTACCAGCGCATTGGTAGGTTATTTTTATTGAGTTATTCTTCTACATTCTCATTTTCTGTAGTGATTGATTCTTGATTAGTAACGGTCTCTTGATTAGTAACGGTCTCTTGATTAGTAACAGTCTCTTGATTAGTAACAGTCTCTTGATCAGTAACAGTCTCTTGATTAGTAACAGTCTCTTGATCAGTAACAGTCTCTTGATTAGTAACAGTATTTACTTTTGAAACGCTTTGTTGATTAGTATATGGAACAAGTGAAGAATCAGTTTTCACCCAATATTCTTTTCCGGAAAGTTCAACTAATGTCCAATCTTTCCAAGTTTGCTTTCCGTTGACAATTGACTCTTTATTAATGATTGAATTGTTAGAGTTTAAAGAAGGAATTGTGTAGCCTTCTTTTGATTGTGATAGCTTGAATTGCTGATTAATTGCTGTTGGATGATAATCGGTAATGATAGAGGCATTCGTAATCCAACGTTCACCATATTCAGTATTAATCGCGTACCAGTTTCCTCTTTGTCGAGTTGCTTTTACAATCATAGGTTCAACAGATTCATTTGTATTGCTTCCGTAAGAAGGAAGGTTAAACAGTGTTTTTCTTGTTAGTAATACAAGCTCTTGATCTATAGGCTCTGTCGATTGGTCAATTATAAATGGCTGCAATACACCATCAGTTCTTAACCAGTACGTTTGTTGATCATAGATAACTGACGTCCAATTATTCCATTCGCTAGTTGCTTGGAGAATCGTTCCGGCAGGAATTGATCTAACTGCTGCTGATGATGATGGAATGCTGTGTGCAACTTTAGGTAGTAACAGTTCATAATTACTATCTATTTTCTTTGTTTGGCTTTCAGTAATTGCTGAAGAGTCGCTAACCCATTTTGTTCCGAAAGATGTGTCAATCGCATACCAGTTGTTCATCTTTCTAACAACTTGATAAGTACCTGCTTGAACAGATTGGCCTGAGTTTGAGCCAAACGATGGTAAATCAAATAGCACTTTACCTGTAAGTAAAACAATTTTTTGATCTACTTGCTCTGTGGAACTGTTAATCGTAAATGGTTCTAGTGTATGATCTTCTCTAATCCAATAATGTTTACTATCATATTGTAACTGAATCCAGCCATTCCACTTTTGTGTAGCTGTTACAACTGAATCTTTTGGTAATGATGTTCTATTAGCTGTATAGATAGGTGCTGCCCATGCTACTTTAGGGACTAATAGTTTATAGGTTTCATTAATTGCCGTTGGAGCATAATTTTTTATAACGGATGCATCTGTTATCCATCTATCTCCATATGGAGTATTGATTAAATACCAGTTATTCCATTTCTTTTTAGCTGTCACGACTTGTGGATCAATGATTGTCTTTGTATTTTTGTTTTGCAGCGGCATGCTGAATAATGTTTTCTTCGTTAGTAATAATAATGGTTCATTTACATTCTCAACTTGACCATATACTAAGCTGGATGCATAAATCCATGTCTTACCTGAACTTGTCGAGACTCTTAGCCAGCTATCTTTTGTTGCGTCTACTTTGTATACGCCAGGTTTAATTGTCTTATTAGTAGCATGCTTAGCATTAGGTCGATTTAAGGTTGATTTGGTATCGAAAGTTGTAATGGTTTTATTTACATGAGTAACTTTCTTTTCCCAAAGTTTGTCTGATTCTTGTGCAAGGTATAATCCTACTGCTTTATTTCTTCGCCATTCCTCAGGGAACACAGAAACTGGAGGATTTGTATTAGGAACATAATAGCTAATCTCCGGTGTTAAGCCAGGACGATTAAATGTTTCTATGAACCAGTCTTTATAACCAGAACCACTAGGGGTGGAGGTTGGTATAACGAGACTATAGCCGGTCATGTCTCCGACTTTTTTTGCGATTGTGTAATCACGGTTATAGTTTATTTTATCGATTTTATAGTCCCAAAATAGGATTCTTCCTGAAGAATGGTAGGATACAGTAATTTCAGGGTCAACCCAATAAGTAAAGGATGCTAGCATAGCACTTTCAGGAGCCTGTAAAGCCTTTTTACCTGGATAATTCATATAAGAGGGTTGTTTTACTAAACCAGTTGTCCAGCCTGCTGGATATTGTCTGTTTAGGTCGATTCCTTGAGCATTTGCTTTCCATCTTTTGAAGTTTTTACTTCCGTTATTCATCTTAATTAACGATTGATGTGTCCAAGAAGGAAATGCATTTAAGCCACTTTGCTGAAGTGTAACACCATCTGGATTGACCATTGGAACGAACCAAATTGTTACTTCATTTAAAAGCGATCTAGGGGAGTAGCCATCAATAGTAGAATTATTTACATAGGCTTCAGAATACTGATCGATCATTTCCATTGCGATATTTGTCGTTAACCATTCTCTTGCGTGGTGAGAACTATTAATAAATAACGTTGCGTCTCCTCGTCCGATACCAACTGCCCACATTTCTCTCCCATAAGGAGTCTTCCCAAGTGATTTGTACGTTATAAGATCTGGATACGCCATTCCCAATTTTCTAATATCTGCTGTCATCTCTTCATACGTATATGTTTGGTTTGGATTGACATAGCTTTGGGCATTCGAGTTTTCTGGGAAAAGTACTAACCCCATCCAAAGAAAAAACGAAATTAGTAGTAATTTCTTCATTTTTCAGCTCCTTTATAGTAATAAATAACCAAGTTCTATTATACTAGTAAGTTATATTCATATAAATACAAAATTCTACAAAAATAGCAAAAAAAGAGAGTTGCTTTTAAGCAACTCTCTTTTTAAGGATAAACTCGTTTTGCATAAGAAGTACTTACCCATCCTATTTTTCCGTCTGGCGTACTTACTTTATACCAGCTACCACTTGTAACTAAATTATTATACTCATCTACTATACCTCTTACGTGTGTATAGTCATTTAACGTCGAAATAATGTTGCTAGATGTGGTTGGATTTTCTCGAACGTTTAAAGTAGTGCCTTCGACTTGAATTCTAATTAGATTAAGAATACTCATGTAGTCTTTATACGTTGAGAAACTAAAAGTTGTCCAATACGTCTGGCCTTTGTAACGAAGTTGAATCCAATAGTCATTTGTTTTAGAAGAAACAGAGAAAGTTTCACCTTTAGGAATTGTAATTGCGGATTTACCGCCATTTTTACTTAAATATAATGTAAGATTTGAATTTGCTTTAGCAATAATTCCGTTAGGATATTTATCCGTATAATCTGGAACTGAATAGGTTGGTGTTCCAACATTAAACGTATTTGCATTCTCATAATCATTTGGATTGTAAGCTAAAATCCTATTCATATGACCTGCGATTTTAAATCCCCAATCAGGATCACTAGCATATTTCACGTTCATTCCACCTGTTTTATCGCCTAGGTAAGGGCCGAAAAATTGGAAATAGCCAGGTGATAAGTATTTATGACGAACAAAAGCAGCCTCATAATTAAGGTTTTCTTCAATCGTGTCAAAATAATAAGCTGAATCAAATGGGGCACTATCATAGGCACCTAACCCAAAAAGGTTTTGTTTCGTCTTTGCAAGTGTAGATGTTCCATATGCAGATTCATGAATCGCAAAAGCTGCAAAGAATAATTCATTCATACCGTATTTTCTTGCAATATCGATAAAAGTTTGTCCTTTACCGGAAAAAACACTGTTCTTATTATTAACATTTTCATAGTTAGTAATATAGTTATTAATCTGTGCTGCAGTTACATTAGATGGTTTTCTTAGATTAATATATTGGTAGGTATCCTCTGTTTGAGGAATAACATTAATATAACTTCCAGAAGACCAGCCTGTCATGTCGCCAGATTGAATTTTGTACCAGCCATCTTGCTCATCAAGAATTTTTACATCGGTATTAAAACTAATTGAGCCAATAGAAGCATAGCTAGTACTAGGACCTGTTCGCACATTCAATGTGGAAGAAGTGATAACACCATCTTTTTGTTGAATATCCTCTATTGGTTTTTCTGGTTCTTCAGTTGGAGGTGGTGTTGACTCAGTCGTTAATTTAATTGAACGATAGGAAACCCATCCTCTCGTATTACTTGCAACGACTCGATAATAGCCATTTTTCAAATCAATGATTTCAACTTCTTGACCAGCTTGTAATGTTCCTACTTTATGATTATGTGGCATATATCCATTAAGGACAGAAACATTTCCAGCAATAGAAGCCCCAGTTTGTTTTTCATAAGGTACTGCTGTATTTTGGATATTTACAGATGTTGTTTTTATCCAGCCTCTTGTATATGGGGCAATTACTCGATGATAACCGGATTTTGTTTCTAAAACTGTAAGTGGTTCATTTTGATCAAGAGTAGCTATTGTTTTATTGCTATCAGAATAGCCGTTTTTTACTTCAGTTGTACTATTAGTAGTAACTCCATAATAGACACCAGATGGCATTAATTGAAGATCGTCCTTATGAACCCAACCGCGTGTGTTTTCAGCAACGACCCGATAGTATCCATTCTTTAAGTCGATTACTCTGACATGGACGTTTAAATTTAATGTTCCAACCTGACGGTTATGAGGCATGTACCCGTTAAGTACTTCAACACCATTTTTATCTGCTACCGCCTGCTTCTCGGTATATGGAACGGGTGTAGAACGTAATTGTACATCTGAGACAGGCATCCAGCCTCTAATATATGGCGCAATGACGCGATAATGTCCATTCTTAACCTCTAAAACAGTTAGAGGCTGATTTGCACCGAGAGTATCTAAGACTTTATTATAAGACATATAACCGTTTTTAATTTCAGAAGTTGATGATGTAGTAACACCGTACGTCACACCATTAATGATTTCAGATGCTATTTGTTGGTTGGGAGAATCCTTTTTTAATAGATCGGCTGCTAAGAGGTCCTTGTTCTCAACCCATCCTTTGATTGTTTCAGATTCTACTAAAGACCATTCACCTTGTACTTTTATGACGTCAAACTCAGCACCATTTGTCAATTTTCCTATCTTTTCTTCAAGCAATCCTGGACTATTCCGTACAGTTAAATTATCTTGCGTGACATATGAACTAACTTCGATATTGGTTGTTTTACTTTCAGTTGCAAAAGCGTTAGTAGTTAACAAACCACTTATCAAAAGTGTAGATACCACTGCAAGATTTCTTGCTTTTTTCAATTGATCTCCTCCATTTGTTTTTTTTTGTAAAATAGCATAGTAGCTATGAATTCTAGTAAAATAGTAATTTACTTGAAATATTATACTAGATAAATAGGGTAGAATCTACAAATAATGACATTTTTATATTTTGATTTCATGATTATAAGAATTTAGAACTAAATAAAATGCATCTTTAGTCGAACACTGTTGTATTTTTTTCCATACATAAACGATTCGACCTGAAAATTCAATTTGAAACCAATTATCCAATTCCTTTAGAGTAGGGAAAATAAAGTTTTTATTTATAGTTCCTATTGTTTTTTGTTTACCAGTAATATTTTCTTTTACGAATAGATCTGTTTTTGCAGTAAAGGTTTTAGACGGCACTCTATTTGTACTTAAATGACTATTTTTAATAGTTGATACACCTTTTGTATTTGCTTTTTTAATATACCTGAATGTATTGCCGAATTTGACTTTATACCAATTGACAAACTCGTCTGTAATAATAGGAAACTCTTCGCTTTTATAAAGTGTGCCAATCGTTGCCGATCCTGTCATATGTTTATATAAGGGTATATTTTTAGTTGGAGAGAAATAGTTATAATCGACTCCAAAGTATTTATCGATACCATTTGCCAAACCTGTTACTAGCTTATCTTGATAGGAAGATGTTGCGAGTTTTTTATCTTCATTTGCATTACTCATAAATCCTAATTCTGGAAGCGCGACAGGCTTTTTCGCCCAATTAAATCCAGTTAAATCACTTCTTGGTGATAAACCATCGCTCCATGCTTTTTTAGCTCCAGTTGCATTTATTAGTTCTTCCAACATTAATTCAGCAGCTTTTTTACTCGTATTATTAATTGATTTTGTGTGTTTACCTGAAGGATATAAAATATGGATACCTGAGATATTATTATCATTATTACCATCAGCATGAATACGAACTGTAAAATCTGCATTTACATTATTACAATATTCCGCACGTTCTATATTGCTTAAGCTATATCATGTGCCGTTCTTGTTATGTAAACAGAATAACCGCGATTTTCCATTTCTTTTTCTAACTTTAGTCCAATATTTAGTGTGAATTCATATTCAGGTATTTTTGTAACGGTTCCTGCTGTACCTGAGGATACTTTCGTTTTTAGTGTATTTGATCGTGGGGCAATGGGCTCTTTTCCGCTATCCCATTTTTTTTGATGACCAAGATCTATACAAATCTTTTTACTGTTAGCACTTGCTTCCGAATGAGGGACAGTAATGGAGGTGAATAACAACATACATAACATTAATAAAAATAGAATTTTTTTCATGATTCACTCAACCTTTTAATGTTTGTATCAATTATCTTTGATAATTTATAGTGTAAATGTCATATAAAAGTTTATGGGGATTTGGAACTAATTTCGATAAGGAATTGGCAGATGAATTTTTTAGTGTTGTATGTAGAAGATAATAGAATGATAGAAATAAGGAGTGCTTTAAATTTAATAGCTATAAAATTGATTTATTACACATTCTATTTGAGTTATAATTAATAGTAAATTGTACTATTGCAGTAGGAGGATCATATGCAGAAAGTAAAAAAAGCAGTAATTCCAGCAGCTGGATTAGGAACGAGATTTTTACCTGCAACAAAGGCACAGCCGAAAGAAATGTTACCTATTGTAGATAAGCCAACGATTCAATATATAATAGAAGAAGCCGTACAATCAGGGATTGAGGATATCCTAATTGTTACAGGCAGAGGAAAACGTGCTATTGAAGATCACTTTGATAAATCATATGAACTTGAAACAAGTCTTGCACAGAAGGAGAAGTGGGACCTTCTTGAACAGGTTAGTTCGATTTCTGATCTGGCCAATATTCATTATATTAGACAAAAGGAACCTAAAGGGTTAGGTCATGCCATCTATTGTGCAAGAAGATTCATTGGAGATGAACCTTTTGCTGTCATGCTAGGAGATGATATTGTCCAAACGAAAGAAAAGCCTTGTTTACAACAGTTAATCGATGTCTATTCTGAGAGTGGTTGTTCAGTAGTAGGTGTTCAAAAGGTAAAACATGAAGACGTTTCGAAGTATGGGATTGTCGGTTTTAAGGGGAAAACTGAAAACTCCATCTATCATGTTGATTCTTTTGTTGAAAAGCCTGACGTTACTGAAGCCCCATCAGATATTGCGATCATGGGAAGATACATCTTAACACCGGAAATTCTAAATATTCTTGAGGAGCAGCCTCCTGGTTCAGGTGGAGAAATTCAACTAACAGATAGTTTAAATACATTATTAGCTACTAGTCCAGTCCTTGCATATGAATTTTCAGGTAAACGATACGATGTTGGTGATAAATTAGGGTTTATTAAAGCCACAATTGACTTTGGATTGCAACGTCCGGAATTAAGAGACGATATTATTCGCTATATCACAGAGTTAGGTGTAGTTAACAACACATAATAGTTATTGAGGGGTCTGGCACTGCAGTGGAGTCAGCCTCTTTTTATGTGAATTTTTCTGCATATCGACTTTTTTTTTACACAAAGGTTAATACTTGTATAGATAAGACTTTTTTGATAACTTTGTACATTAAGTTAGTAACAAAATTGTAAACTTTGCTTTTATAGAATTATTTTGACCGTTATGTATAATAGATATTAGTGTTTCAAACACATATTGTTAGGAGTAGAGATGATGGTTGAGAGTTTAAAACAATTACGAGAGCATAAGGGTTTTATTTTAGCTCTAGCTCAGAGAGAACTAAGTGTAAAATATAAACAATCCTTTCTAGGAAAATTGTGGATTGTTATTCAACCTTTTATGTTCATGTTGATTTTAACAGTCGTATTTTCTAAGTTTGCTCGGTTACCGAGTGAGGGAGTACCATATCCGCTGTTTTTCTTAACAGCATTACTGCCATGGAACTTTTTTACGAATGCTGTAAGTGCCGCACCAGGTGTAATAGTCGGGCAAACAGGATTAATAAAACAGAGAGCGTTTTATAGACTATCCTTGGTAGTTAATCGCATGATAACAGAATCAGTAAACTATTTTTATTCTCTGATCAGTCTTGTTATCATCTTTATTTACTTTAAAGTGACATTAAGCTGGACAATGTTTATGATTGTTCCGTTATTTTTCTTACAATTAATCTTAATAATGGGCTTTATGATGCTATTATCATCGTTAAATGTGTATGTTCGTGATATTGGATTAGCAACACCTATTATCACACGTCTATGGTTTTATTTATCTCCGGTTATTTATTCGTTCGAGCAAATTGGTGATGAGTACAAACAATGGCTCATCTTAAATCCGATGACAGGTATTTTAGACGCATATAGAAAAGTATTATTACATCAGCAAATGCCAGAATGGATTCCATTAGCATATACTGCGGGTTTTTCAATTGTTATTTTCGTGATCGGTTTTCTTGTTTTTAATAAATTAGAGAAAAAATTTGCTGATGTTTTATAAGAATGGTGGTTAACATGAATTCAACAGATATCGCAATTGAATTTTCCCATGTTGGGAAAAAATATTCTAGAACGGCAAAACTAACACGTCTTAAGGATGTCGTTACAAAAGTAACTCAGAATTATCGAGGAGATAATGACTTTTGGGCACTAAAAGACGTCTCATTTTCTGTCAAAAAAGGCGAAGCAATTGGGATTATTGGTTCTAATGGTTCTGGAAAAAGTACCTTGTTAAAACTGTTATCAGGTGTAACAGTCCCAACTGAAGGTGATATTAATATTAATGGTTCAATTGGTGGTCTAATCGAATTAGGGGCAGGGTTTCATCCAGAAATGACAGGTAGAGAAAATGTGTATATAAATGGTGCTATCTTAGGTTTATCTAAGAAGGAAATTGAAGACAGATTTCCACAGATTATTGAATTTTCCGGATTAGAAGAATTTATCGATATGCCATTAAAAAGTTACTCATCAGGCATGAAGGTTCGTCTCGGCTTTGCAGTAGCTATTACAATCGAAACTGATATTGTTTTATTAGATGAAGTGCTAGCTGTAGGAGACAGTTCCTTTAGAAAAAAGGCTTTGCAAATGATGGAGAGCTTTCTTGCAGATAAAACAATCGTATTCGTGTCACACGATATCGGACAAATAAAGAGAATTTGTGATAAATGTATTGTTTTAAATCGTGGGAAGCTGGTTTATATGGGTGAAACTGAGGATGCAATGAAAGTATACCAAGACCTTGCTAATGCACCTCAAGCAAGTTTTAATACAAGGCTCCAAAATTACAAAACTCATCTAGTCGAAGGCGTGCTCTTAAATGAACAAAATGAAGAAACTTCAATCTTTAGCCATGGGCAGGATCTTGCTATCAAATTAAAAGTTAATCTTCATCCAAAATTAAAGAATCCAGTCATAAAAGTCAAAATAAAAGCAGATGAGATTTCAACTTTTACGGATACGATCGCAGAGTTTGTCATGAACCCATCCGAGGAAGGTGTCATTGATACCACTCTTACAATAAAAGAGATTCCTTTATATAACGGGAAATATAACGTCGATGTGATGATTTTAAACAGTGCAAATGAAATTGTTGAAGTGAAAAATGGTGTTTTAAGTTTTTCAGTCATTAATCATAAGCAGGACTTTAAAATGAGAGGATTTATTAACGTTCCTCACAACGTTTCCAATCTTGAACAATCATCTGATCAACTATGTACACTTGATAATAAGGCTGATGATATAGAAATTAGGTTAAGTTTTCCTAGTGAGGAAGTAAAATATGGTGTTGTTACTTTCCATAAATATATTAATAAATCATTGTATGTGCCAATTACTCACTTCACAGTGCCAATTAACTATGGACAAACAGGTGTGTTAACGATCCCTAAATCTTTTCTAGGTAATGGGAACTATATTTTTGATATCATTACATTAAACAAAGAGAAAAGAACAGTAAAAAAAGAAGAGAATGTTGTACAATGCTCCATAAATGATAAAACAGAGAAATCCGGCCTAGTTTTTCTAAAACATTCATGGGATTGACACACAAAGGAGTGCAAACCTGGTTATGAAAAAAATCGATTTTTACTTTGTAGATCAAATTAATTTCCACAAACGAAACTTTGATAATTTTATTTCGTTTGTGGAGAATGATTTTTCCTTTAAATATAACAATGCATATCCTGCATTGAAAAAAAGTTTTGGGAAATATGAGCTTAAAAAGATCAGTGGGCTTCCGAATTTTTCAAAATATGAAGAACTATTTAAAGATCTAAATGATAAGCCTCTTTCAGAACTGAAGCAAGTTAGCTATAAAGGCTATAATCTTTGGGATGTTATCCATGCAGAAATGTATGCATATCTTACACCTAAAATTTATCAGCTTTACATAGCAAATGAAATTCCTGCACAACAAGCAGATTCAGATTGTTTATTAGAATGGCTTAGAAGCTCTAAAATTGAAGATGAAACATTTCAAAATTTAGTATTTTATAATTTTGCAATAGGTGCATTTTGGATTGATTATTGGGCTGCTACATTAAAGAGAGTAAAAATAAATAATGTATGTGTGTTTGGTGGTACAACCATTTATTCGAGAGCTGCAACTCTTGTTGCCCAATGGAATAATATAAATGTTCTTTCATTTGAAGGTTCATTTATAAAAGATTTCCACTATGCAGACAGCGCTTCTGGCATGATTACGAACAACCATCGTTTTGCTGATCATTCGAAATGGGTGAGGCTGCAAGGACTAGACTTTCTTGACAAGCAAGCAGAATGGCTTGAAGAGACGATGGCTAATCGTTTAAATCTAAATGTTGTCCAGCCTAACAAGCTCACGAAAGAAGAATTATATCAACGTTATAATATTGATCCAAATAAAAAATTAATCCTGCTTATAGGGCAAGTATTAAATGATTTTTCCATTACGAGAGATTTGAAAAATTATGAATCTTCCATTGATTTTTATGTAAATGTCATTAAATCGATTGCTGATAAAAAAGATTGTCATCTCTTTATCAAACTGCACCCATGGGAAAATCATAAACAAAATAGTACAACAGAATTATCAAAGCGCGTCTTGGAAAAAAAGTTAGCTGACCATTCCATTACCAATTTCACTGTCGATTATGATGTAAATATTGATTCTTTAATTGATTTCTCTGAAATAGGCATTACGTCTTGTAGTCAAGCAGGTTTAGAGATGCTTTATATGGGGAAAAGAGTTGTTCAGGTTGGTAATGCTTTTTATGGCAATAAAGGCTGGACTGTGGACGTAACAGAGCCTGAATTTTTACCTCTTTCTATTGATATTGCATTATCAAAACCGCGTCTGGAGCATATTGAATTACGGGAAGTAAGGAAGTTTATCTATCATTTACTACATAGTAATTGCTTTAAAAGAACTGGTGAAGACATAAATTTTGAAAAGAAGTTTTATGAAGTAACTGCGTTTAATAAAAGCAGAGAAGCAGGTATCATTCAGCGTGTAAATAAAAAGCTTAAAAAATATAAATTGAAATTAAGACGTGTAAAAACACTTGCTAGAAAAGCAATTAAAGAACCTAAAAAGGCAGCATTAGCCCTTAAATACAGAGCAAGTATGTATTTTAGTATCATACAGGCAAAAATGACTTCTAAAAAAATTGTGAACATGGTTATGGGACAAGCAACATACAGCAAAATATTCGAGGATATGCTAGCTAGATTCAATCATGTTTTAAAAGATGATTATTTAATGATTGTGACTGAAAAATCGTTAAAGAATGCAGATGTTTATCATTACTGGAGACCTAACGCCAGTAAATCGGATATTAAACATCCTGGTATTGTAACGGTTCACCATGATTTCGATCGTGATTCAGAAAGCTTAAGCTTAAGACACTTTATCGACAGCTATAAACTTGGTGATATGATTTTATGTTTAAATGAACAACAAAAAGAAAGAATCTCCGAGTACCTTGGACAATCAAAACCAATTAAAGTCATCCCGCATGGTTATGATACAAGCTTTAAACCTAAGGATGTATATAAGAAAGAGATTAATTCAGACAACAAGCTAGTCATTGGTTTTTCTAGCCGTAGATATCCTAGGCTAATTAAAGGTGAAGAGACATTATACAAAATTATTGAAGGTTTAAAAGACCAGCCAGTTAAATTCGTCTTCATTGGACAAGACAGAAAGAAAGAACAAGAATTTTGCGAAATGCTCGGGGTAGATTCTGAAGTATATGAGAAAATTCCTTATAGTGAGTTTCCTCAATTGTATAGTCAAATGGATTTATTTTTAATTACTTCAAAGGCCGAGGGCGGTCCAGCATCCTTACCGGAAGCGCTAGCAACAGGTCTTCCTGTTGTTTCTACTCCATGTGGTTTTGTTCCGGATATGGTGACAAATGGCCAGAATGGTTACATCGTTGATTATGAAGATGATCAAGCATTTGTTAAACGAATAGAACAATTTATTCAAAATCCTGAATTGCTAGAACAAATGGGATTGAGAGCTCTTGAAACGAATAACCTAAAATCATGGGAAGACATTATCAAGGATTACATCAAGGCGTATGAAGAAGTGTTAACTCTTAGTGATAATGAAGGTGAAGAACATGGAATTCAACGCAGCAAGGGTACTATCTAGATACGAAAGAACTGCACGTATTGATAATAAGGAAGTCAAGTATGTACTATACCCTTCTAAAAGTGATAAAATGTTAGTTTGCTTTACGACACTTGGCCCGCATATATATGAAAGAATTCGTATGTTTTGGGAAGAAAACGAAGAGTGGGATATTAATTTTCTTTTTATCTCAGATAATAATGGTAAGCAAAAAGGTGGCTTATATTATTTGGGCTATAAGGATGATTACTTTGTTGAAAGGCAAACGATTCAGTTAATCGAGCTTATAAGTGAGCTGCAAAATGTGAAAGAAATTTACACAATCGGTTCCTCAATGGGAGGATATGCAGCCATTTATTATGCGATTAAGTTGAATTTTCAAGGTGCCATTTCAGTAGTACCGCAAGCAAATGAAGAGCTTATTCATCAATATGGCTGGCAAAAGTGGAAGCAAGTATTACAAGAAGTTGGTCCGTTGCCAAATTTAGGTTCGATCATAGCATCAAGGGAGTCACTGCCAAGTCTTTATATTCAATATGGAACATATCCAGCAGATTTAGAAGCAGCAGAATATTTAAAAAAATCACTTGAACAAAAAAATGGATTATATATGTTTGATTGTTTTCCGAACGGAGAACATACCTCGGATTTCATGACGAAAGAATTAATCTATCAAATCCTTCATCTTTTTTCACTTAAAAGTAATCATGGAGTAAAGGGTGGGATAGGCTAATCATATAGCTTATTGTGTGTATGATGTAACATCAACCCATTTCTTGATAAAGGAGTGTAACATATGTCATCACCAAATATAATATCCACAAAATATGATCAGATTATTTCTAAAGGGAAAGCGATTTTACAAGAGGAAGCTCAAGCGATTTTAACTACAGGTATTGATTTAGGTGAAAGTTTTTATCATGCAGTTGAAATGATCACAGAATGTAAAGGGAAAATTGTTGTAACTGGTATAGGAAAATCAGGCTGGATTGGCAGAAAAATATCTTCAACCATGTCCAGCTTGGGAATTCCTGCTGTTTATATGAGTCCTGCCGAAGGTTTACATGGTGATCTAGGAATTGTTCAAAAGGATGATATTGTCTTAGCGATTAGTAAAAGTGGTGAATCACAAGAGATTTCAGATATCCTTCCTACTCTAAAAAAAATTGAATCAAAGATGATTGCAATTACGGCTAATGAAAACTCTACGATGGGAAAACATGCTGACATTGTTTTAACACTATCTATTGAAAGAGAAGCATGTCATATGAATTTGGCTCCTACTACAAGTACAACTGTTACCTTGGCTTTAGGTGATGCATTAGCATTAGTTGTGTCTGAGCAAATAGGATTCACTTCCAACGATTTTGCACTATATCATCCAGGAGGAAGTTTAGGTAAACGTCTAACATTAAATGTTGAGGATTTACTTGCTTCTGACTCGTATACATTTGTCTCAATTGACGATAAATTTCAAGATATTGTCATGGAGTTAACAAAAAGACCTTTAGGCGGTACAGTGGTATTGGATCATGATAAAAAAATGATCGGAATTATTACAGATGGGGATTTAAGAAGATCCATTGAAAAGCATGGAGAACATTCTTTTCAATTAAAAGCATCGGAAATCATGACAAAAAATCCAATCGTTATAAATAAAGGGATAACAGCTGGCCAGGCTATTCAAGTTATGGAGAAGAATCAACGTGAAATTTCTGTCATTCCAGTAATGGATAAGAATGAGTATGTTGGAATGCTTCGTTTACATGATATATTAAAATTAGGATAACAGAGTGTCCTCATATCTTGAAGTGTGTTTTTTTTCAAGAAAGAGGACTTCTTTTTTATGGATGATAAGGAGATAATGAACATATGTCTCCGTTTACTTATTACACTTATTTTCACTTTAGAGATGACCAACGGTATTGTTTCTATGGTAGAAATGATCTTAAGGAGTTAAGAGAATATGATTGGGGTATTTTGTCCAAAAGAGCAGAGAATTCCTTTTCTGGATTCATTTTTTCAAGAAAGAATTACCTACCAACCTAGAAAATACATAAATCAATTAACAGGCATAACTGCTTACGGCAATGAGTTTTACATTCAACAGGGGATAAAATTAGCTGAGAAAAATAATCTACCATTTTATACAATTCAACAAGGATTATCCTGTCAATTTATGAATGCCGATCAACTGTTTGATTTTGAGTACTCGTTAATAATTGATCAGGACATGTCGATTCGCAACAATGAGGACTCTTCGCAACTAAATGATTTAATTCATACAGCTGATGTGAAAGGAGACTTATTGGAAAGAGCGAAAGAGGCTTTCGATTACATAATTAGAGATAATGCTAATGAGAATGGAAGCATTATATTAGTCGATGAGAAAAAATCGCTAGATATTCAAAAAGAAGCTGCTTTTAGTAAAATGGTCGATATGGTAATGAAAAGCTATCCATTAAATACGATTACCATTATATCGACATTTGAGGGCGAAGGTTACCTAAAGGAGCTTTGTCAAAATGAGAATATAAGAATCATTACTAGTGCTGTTGAAGCTGAAGAATTGCTCTATCAGGCGAAAAAAGTATTTGTTGTGGAGTCGTTTGAAGGATTTAAAGCGCTTCTGCTTAATAAAGAGGTGCATTGCTACGGGTTACCTTTCTATTCTGGATTGGGCCTTACAACAGATGATATGAAAAGTAGTAGTACAAAAAAGGGAAGAACATTATTAGAACTTTTTACCATCTTTTTTTACATCTATGAAAAGCAAATAAATCCATTAACAGGGATGCCTACTGATTTAAATGATATCATTAAAATAATTGAAGACAAAAAAAGGAATCAGCTCGTACCTAAGGAGAAAAAGATCTATTGCTTTGGTATTCAGCCATGGAAAAGAGGATTTGTCCGGCCATTTGCTAAAACTCCTTTTAATACTATTTATTTTCCCAAAACAGTTCATGAGGTACATGAGCAATTCGATCAAGAAAGTGAATTACTAGTTTGGGGGCATAAAGAGCCAGAGGACGTAAGAGAGTTAGCAGATAAATGGAATAAGCCAGTTATGCGCATTGAGGACGGTTTTATTCGATCAGTGGGTTTAGGAACGAATGTAACCCTCCCATGGTCGTTAGCGTTAGATCACAAAGGCATTTATTACAACCCTCAAGAAGCGAGTGAATTAGAAAACATTCTTAATTCTCAATTGTTTACTGATAAGATGCTTGATGATGCAAGAGAAATTAGAAGAAAAATAGTAGAGAATCAATTGACAAAATACAATTCTGAACCAATTGAATCTCTACATCTACCTAGCGAGGGAAAAAAGGTTATTTTAGTACCTGGCCAAGTTGAGGATGATGCTTCCATTCGTTATGGGTGTACAGATATAAAAACGAATACTGATTTATTAAATTCTGTGAGAGAACAAAATCCTGATGCTTATATTATCTACAAACCGCATCCGGATATCGTTTCAAGAAATCGGCAGGGTGAGGTAACCTCAGATTTTATAACTGATGCATGTGATCATATCGAGGTTGATGCAAGTATCATAAGCTGTATAGAATTTGCAGATGAAATCCATACGATGACATCTCTAACAGGATTTGACGCATTACTAAGGGATAAAACGGTATATACGTATGGATCACCTTTTTATGCCGGATGGGGCTTGACTTATGATCGTCATAAAGTAAACCGAAGAAAGCGCACCCTAACACTAGATGAACTTATTGCCGGAGCTTTGCTTGTGTATCCAACATATTATGATTGGGAAAATGAGATAAGAGTTTCCTGTGATACAGTTGTCAATAAGCTTATTGAAAAACGAAATAAATATTTTGAAAATGGCGAAGTGAAAAACAAGATAAAAATACCAAATCGTCTAAAAAAAGTAGGATTCTTATTAAAAGAAATCATACAAAATCATTAAAATGGGGGTAACAAGTTTATGAAAGTAACAGTTATTGTTCCTGCTCGATATGGGTCAACTAGATTTCCTGGAAAACCACTTGCAAATATTCTTAACAAACCAATGATTCAGCATGTATACGAAAATGTATCGGCATCTACATTAGTGGATGAGGTTATCGTTGCAACAGATGATGAACGGATAAAATCAGTGGTAGAAGGATTTAATGGTCATTGTTTCTTAACTTCAAAGGAGCATGCTACAGGTACAGATCGAATCGCAGAAGTTGCAAGGAATCTTTCTACAGATATTGTCGTTAATGTTCAAGGTGATGAGCCTCTTATCTCAGCAGAACTTATTGAAACATTAATAAAGCCATTTCAAGATGATGAGAAGTTACAGATGGCCACTCTAAAGTCAAAAATAAAAAATCAAGAAGATGTAACAAATCCCAATGTTGTAAAGGTAATTACGAATAAAAATAATCATGCTGTCTATTTTTCACGATCAACGATTCCATATAACCGTGAAAAAATTGAAGTAGATTATTTTAAGCATATAGGTGTGTATGCGTATAGGAAATCGTTCCTATTTGATTATATTAACTTACCAGAGTCCATCCTGGAAAAGGCTGAATCTTTAGAACAGCTAAGAGCAATTGAAAATGGTCATTCTATCTATGTATCTGAAGTTTCTAATGAGTTAATTGGAGTAGATTCACCAGAAGATATTGAGAAAGTAGAAAAGTTTTTAAAAGCACGATAATTAAATTATCGTGCTTTTAATAATACATATTAAATTCTAAAAGGCAGTAAAACACTCACATCGAGGAGATTCAAATAAGATAAATAGGGAACTGACTGTAAAGATCCAAAAAGTCTCGCTTTATATGTTTATTGATTTTTGTGCCTTCTCGATAAATTGATCAACTTGATCTATTGTCAACTCGATATCATTTTCATTTGCTATTTGCTGTGTTGCTTTTTCTATTAGAGAAACACCTTTCACTTTCATATCTTTGTGTCGGGGAATAATATGATAGTGAATATGACGGACCATTTCACTTATTGTAACGGAATAAACTCTTTCAGCCAGCTGTTCATTTCTCAAAAAAAGATCAATCTTTTTCATGATGGTTTGAACATCATTCAATACTTCAAGAGGAATGTCTGACCAATTTTCATAATGGTCTAATGGTTCAATATATATGTAACCTAGAATATTTGCATCCAGTGGTGCATGGGAAACAACGATATGTTGGTTACGGTAAATTTCTAAATGATGATGCTGATTATTTTTTTCACAAATAGGACATTGCATGATGTCATTACTCCTTATTTTTTGTAGTTTAGTATTTCCTTTACTGAAGAAATAAAAGTAGGAAAAGGATGATGAATGTTCTTTGCCTTCTTTAAAAAGAAAAGTATTAGTAAGATAAAAGCGACAGGCGTGTTCGTCAATCGTTTAAAAAGCGGTCCTTTACTAATTATTTGTGTTTCTGTTAAACGAGAATGAATATTTGGCTTTTTGTGATAGACTATAATTTGTGGAATATAGCTTATTTTTAACTTTTTTTTCATCAAATCACTTAAAAAGATATTTTCTTCACCAGAGGGATACTTAGTCCCAAGACCAAAGTTTTCATCAAATCGTAAATCTTCGGGTTTTACATTTTTTAATCTGACAAATAATTCGATAGAAGATTTCCTAGTTATATCTCGTTTAGAAATTTGGGTTTTAGGATTTGAATCATAATTATTTTTGTAGTAAACATCTTGTATTGGATCAAATATCTGAAAGCAAGCAACATCTATTGATGCATCTTTTTCTAATGTGTTCATTACATTTTGGAAGGAATCCTCTGGATACCAGCAATCATCATCAGAAAAGGTGACAATTGAACCGCTTATGTATTTCAATCCTTCATTTCTTGAGTAGGATAGGCCCTTTTTATTTAGCTTTACATGCTTTATTTTCATATTATCATGGGATAAATCATGGATACACTCATGATTTATTTGTGTGACTAATATGACTTCGAAATTTTGATACGTTTGAGAGCTAAGACTATTAAAAAGTCTATTAAGTTCATCTGGACGATTACCAAGAGTAGGTATAATTATGCTTATCATGTGAGGCTCCCTTTTTATATTTAAATAAAACTTAACATATAGTATTATATTTTTGGTTTATATTTATCATATAAAACTTTATTGACCATAATCAATAATGAAATGGTAAAAAGTTAATTGATAACACAAAGAAATAAGGAGCTAATAATTTAATGGATATTTGTGTAGTGGGAACAGGATATGTAGGTTTGGTATCAGGTGTTTGTTTTAGTGATCTAGGAAATAGAGTTACATGTGTTGATGTAGATGAAAGTAAAATAAAGAAATTATTAGAAGGTAAATCTCCTATTTATGAGCCTGGTATTGAGGACTTCATCCAAAAAAATCTAAACGAGGGCCGTTTGTTTTTCACAACGGATTTAAAGAAAGCAATGGAATCTGCACAAATCATCCTTATTGCGGTAGGAACACCTAGAAAGCAAAACGGTGAAGCAGATCTTACATATATTGAAAATGTCGCAGAATCAATCGGACAAAATTTGCAAGATTATAAAATCATTGTTACAAAAAGCACGGTTCCAGTAGGGACGGGAAAAATCATTAAAGAGATCATTAGTCGACATGCCGGAGATGTAAAATTTGATGTAGCGTCTAATCCAGAGTTTTTAAGAGAGGGTTCAGCTATCTATGATACGTTAAACATGGAAAGAGCGGTAATAGGAGTTGAAAGTGAAAAAGCGGCGAATCTCCTTAAGGAATTACATAAACCACTGACATCAAATATTGTCCTTACAGATATTGAAACAGCAGAAATGATTAAATATGCCTCAAATGCTTTTCTCGCAACAAAAATAAGCTTTATTAATGAAATTGCGAATGTTTGTGAATTATTAGGTGCTGATGTAACAAAGGTTGCTGAAGGTATGGGGTATGATAAACGTATAGGAAATGCTTTTCTACAAGCAGGTATTGGATACGGAGGGTCTTGCTTCCCTAAGGATACTAGTGCATTAGTAGCTATAGCTGAACAAGCTGGATATGATTTTAGAATTGTGAAGGACGTTGAGCAGGTAAATAAAGAGCAGCGCTTTAAAGTTGTTGATAAATTAAAGGTTGCGTTAAAAAATGACTTAAAGGGAAAGAAAATATCCATTCTAGGCCTTGCGTTTAAACCGAATACAGATGATATGAGAGACGCACCATCTGTAGACGTGATCCCTATCCTGCAAAATGAAGGAGCAGAGGTTGTTGCATATGACCCTGTAGCAAGTGAAAATGCACAAAAAGTAATTCCTAATTTACAAGTCACTGATACAATGCAAGAAGCGATTCTAAACAGTGATGCAATTGTTATTTTAACGGAATGGAATGAATTTAAAGAGATGGATTTGACTGAAGTTGCAAGGTTAGTCAAACAAAAAATCATTATTGATGGTCGTAATATTTTTTCAATTGAAAAAATGGAGTATATGAAATTTTATTATGCCTCAATTGGACGGAAAACAGTCTCTTTCAACTAAATGGATGAAGAGGAGATTTTTTATATGAAAGTTTTATTAACAGGCGGAGCGGGATTTATAGGCTCTAATCTAGCAGATGAATACATAAAAGCTGGTTATGAGGTTGTTGTAGTGGATAACTTAATAACAGGGAAACAGGATCAAATACATCCTATGGCAACATTCTATGAAGCAGATATTTGCTCGGAAGAATTCTATCAAATTGCTCTCAAGGAAAAACCTGATCTTATTAATCATCATGCAGCAAATATTGATGTACAATCTTCAATTATAAATCCTGGATTAGATGCAAAGATAAATATTATTGGGACATTAAACGTATTGGAAGTATGTAAACAATTAGGTGTCCCGATTATTTATCCATCATCTGCAGCTGTTTACGGTACACCTAATTATTTAGGAATCGACGAAATACATGAAATTGCTCCAATATCTAATTATGGTATTTCAAAATATACGCCGGAACAATATATTAAGCTCTATCACGGCCTTTACAATGTCCCTTATACGATTTTCCGTTATGCTAATGTATATGGAATGCGTCAAGATCCAAAGGGAGAAGGCGGGGTTATATCTGTATTAATGAAGTCAGCCATTAATGGACAAGACTTCAACTTATATGGTGATGGTAAGCAAACAAGGGATTTTATCCATGTTGCTGATGTAGTGAAAGCGAATTTATTAGCAAGTGCTACTCCTTTAAATGATATTTTTAATATTAGTACAGGCACTCAAACAGAGCTGCTTCAACTAATTAATTTAGTCAAGGAAACAGTTAAAACGCAATTTCATGTTCATTATCTACAAGAAAGAAAGGGAGATATTAAACATAGTTATCTTCTAAATGATAAGGTTAAGGAAAAACTTGGTTGGAAGCCAACAATCGATCTTTTAGAGGGAATAAATAGGACCTATCAGTATTATTTAAACAAATAAAGGAGTTTTATATGTTTTTCATTCAAGCAGTTTTATGGTTTTTTATCATTTTGATTTTTTATATTTATTTTGGATATCCTACTTTACTGTGGATATTAACAAAATTAAAAAAAGCAACGATTAACTCTGATCTTACCTTTGAACCAATGGTAACAATGTTTATTGCTGCCTATAATGAAGAAAAGGTCATAAGAAATAAACTCTTGAATACAGTTGGTTTATCTTATCCAAAAGATAAATTACAAGTGATTGTCGTTTCAGACGATTCTTCAGATCGAACAAATGACATTGTAAAAGAGGTCGCTGCGGAATATCCTTTTATAGAATTAAATATTGTTTATGGACGTAAAGGGAAAACAGAGGCATTAAATAAAAGTGTAACTTTGGCCAAAGGAGACATCCTTGTATTCTCTGATGCAAATTCAATGTATAAGAAGGATGCAATTCAGCATTTAGTCAAATATTATGTTGATGAGTCAATAGGAGGGGTTTGTGGGGAATTAAAATTAGTTAACCCGACTAATTCTACTATTGGTGAATCTGAGGGCGTATATTGGAAATACGAAAGATTGCTAAAAACATTAGAAAGTCAAACAGGTACAACTGTTGTTGGGAATGGCTCCATTTATAGTATTCGCAAGTCTTTATTTAAACCAATGAATCCAAATGTAGGCGATGATATGCAAAATCCCCTCATTATGATTGGTCAAGGGAAGCGATTTATTTATGATAGGGATTCTGTAACAATAGAAGAAACATCACCTAGTAATGTCGAGGAATTTGGACGAAAGGTACGAATTGTAACTAGAAGTTTTACTGGAGTTCTTTCCTATAAAAGGTTATTTAATCCTATAAAAAGACCAGAACTTTTCTTTAAATATTTATCGCATAAATTACTAAGGTACCTTGTTCCTTATTATATGATCATCATTTTTGTCTTAAATTTATTTCTTATATCTCAGCCTTTTTATATGATTTTGTTTGCTTTGCAAATTCTTTTTTATCTATTAGCATATGTAGGAAGATTTATGAAAAGTTTTGTCACGTATATACCATACTATTTTTGTATCGTAAATTTAGCTGCTTTAATTGGTACCTACCGAGCTCTAACTGGTAAACGACAAGCTGTGTGGAAGCCCACATCAAGGTAAACTCTATCCTTTGAACAGTAAAAAAGTGAAGAGATATTATCTCTTCACTAATTATTTTTATCTTTAAGCGGAGTTCTTGAATTTGTTAATTTACTAAGAACAGTTAACAAAGGCTTATGGTTGCCTATTAATCCAATCAGTTCTGCAAGTACTTGGAACAAGATGCACAGAGCTACAATGATTAATAAAGAAAACCAAAGCGTTCCTCTTGTAAAAAGAATAGCAGATAATCCAAAAGATGCTCCAATTGCGTATATGATCATTACTGTCGCTCGATGGCTATATCCCATTGCTAATAGTCTATGGTGAAGATGGGCTTTATCGGCTGTTGATATTTTTTGTTTGTTGAGTATTCTTCTTAAAATGGCAAACATTGTATCAAAGATTGGAACAGCCAGGGCAATGATTGGTAAGCCTAAGCTGAAAATGGTCACACTCTTATATAAGCCGAGAATCGAGATAACAGCTATACAATACCCTAGAAAAAGAGCTCCTGTATCCCCCAAAAATATTTTTGCAGGATGGAAATTATAAGGTAAAAACCCTAATATACTTCCGATTAAAATAACTGTAATTGAAATAACAAACATTTGTCCATTCATAATAGATAGAACTAAGATAGAAGATAAAGCAATTGCTGATATTCCAGCTGATAAGCCATCAAGCCCATCAATTAAATTGATTGCATTTGTTATTGCAATAATCCAGATAATCGCAATAATATAACTAAAAATTCCTAGTTCAATTCTTTCACCAGTGAATGGTATGATAATAAAATTTATCTTAACACCGGAAAATACAACAATTAGCGCAGCTATTAATTGCCCTAACATTTTCCATTTAGGTGTTAGATTGTATTTATCATCAATCAAGCCAATGACAAGGATGATAAATCCTCCAAGCATCACAGGTACTAAATAGTTATAGAAGGGCTTTAAATAAAGAATACCTGCCGTTGCTCCTAGAACAATTGAAAGACCGCCTATTAGTGGTTTGGGATCTTTGTGAACCTTACGATAATTAGGTATATCTACGAATCCAAATCTTTTTGCAAATTTTATAACAAATGGAGTAGAAACTAACGAAACAGTAAAGGCAAGAATAAAACCAAATATTTGGTAAATTGTGATCATTGTGTTTGTGTCACCTCTTTTAAGGTGTAATTTATAAAATCATCTCATGAGAAGGATAATAGATTTTAATTAATTATGCAATCCTTTTTCTAAAATGTCCTAGTTCGCGAAATGAAGCTCTGATTGATAAGACGTCATGAGTCAAAGAAAAGTTTCATTTTTATTGTCTAACTATATTGCTTGAAATAAACATGTAAAAAAATAAAATAACCGTAGAGAAGATCTCTATAGTTATTTTATTTTTTATATAATCCATTTTTTGCAGGCACAAACAAATTCTTTCTATTCGTTTGTGCCTGAATACTATCACTTTATTAAGGAGCTTACCCTTCATTTGACTCATCTTCAACAGCACCTGTTGTTTGCTTAAGATGATTTTCTAATTCAGTTGAAAGTTCAATAAGTTGCATTTCATCTGGAACGAAATAATATGTCCCGCCAATATATTCATCAGAACCTTCAAGTTTTAGCTGTTCAATGGCAGATGATTTAAAGTTGCTAAATTGTGATTGTAAACCTAAACCTTCACTTACCCGCATATTTGTTTCAATATTATCTCCAACATGTGAAGCAATTTCATCGACTTTTAACAAGTTTTTGGGAGTGAAAATCGAACTAACAGCTGCAGTAATAATTTGTTTTTGGCGGTCATTTCGACCGAAATCCCCTCTAGGGTCTTGTTTTCTCATTCTAGCGTAGGCTAATGCTTCTTCACCATTTAATGTCATTGTACCTTCATGAAACTCAATTCTGTCTTTACCCTTAATATCACTTTTTTCCGTAAAATCAAATGGAACTTCTACAGTAACGCCACCAATTTCATCGATAATTTCTTTGAAACCTTCAAAGTTAACTGTTGCATAATAGTCAATTGGAATGTCTAATAAATCTTCTACAGCATTTATTGTAGCATCTTTTCCACCATACACATAAGCATGATTAATTTTGTCTTCTTCGCCCTCTTCTTCAATATAAACCCTTGTATCCCTTGGTATACTTAAAAGTTTCACCGTTTGATCCTTTGGGTTAATCGTCGCAACCATAATCGAATCTGTACGACCATTTCCACCTGAGGAGTAATTCTCAACGCCTAAGAGTATTATCGAAAATGGATCTTCTGAGATTTCTACTGCTTCTGTACGTAATTTTGACTTATCTCCTCTTGCTAATTCTGAATAAGAGCCACTGGCAGCCTGAAACGTTTCAAATAAAACGTATCCCATATAGCCAGCTATAACTAAAAATAAAAGAATCGCGAAAAAAAGAATTCTTCTTAAGAACAGTCTTCTTTTCTTCTTAACCCTCTTCATTTGTTTTCTCTCCATAAGGTTCTCCTCTTATATCTAAATTTTAAGTTCCTCTTCTAAATAAATAACATCACCTTCAAAAATTTCACTTTTACCATTTGTCAGTTCTGTCATCCATTCAAAAAAGTCATTTTTTTTCTCTTCTTCTACGTAGGTTTCCACTTCCACATCATTTAAATAATGAATTTCCTTTAATAAATATGTGGAAGAACGTAATTCATTTTCCACTTTCCCCAACCATGTATAGTCAATTTTTGTATGAATGACACGCATAAGTTTTCTTTCGACAATTCCAACTGCATTTAATCCTTCCGAAACAGATTTACCATATGCACGAATTAGTCCGCCTGTTCCGAGTTTTATCCCGCCAAAATAACGGGTAACAACGACGACCGTGTTTTTTATTTTTTTCTTTTTTAACACCTCGAGCATTGGAACCCCGGCTGTTCCACTAGGTTCTCCATCATCATTTGCTTTTTGAATGTGATCATTTTCTCCAATGATATATGCTGAGCAATTATGATTGGCGTTGTAATGTTTCTTTTTAATTTGCTGAATAAAATGTTGCGCGTCCTCTTCAGTTAAAACACGCTCTATATAACAAATAAACCGAGATTTTTCGATAATTAGTTCATGCTCTCCATAGCCTTTTACGGTATAATAATGTGAAAGCATGCTTGTACACCTCCTGACAAGCAAGCAAAATAAAATTGTGGCATCTATCTATTATAAAACGACATTTTTCTCACTTCAATCGTAAATAATATGACAATCTATAAAGAATGTCGTTAAATTTTGTAAAAAATTGATGAATTCCATGTTTATCAGTTAATTATTAAGGGTAATATATATAGGTTGTAATCTAATTTTAATAATTAAATCTAACTTTTTATATACAAAACGGAGGCAAAATCATGAACTCCAACAAAATAGACAGTAAGTTACTTGATGAAGTTCTCGACAAAATGATTCATACTGTAGATGGAAGCAAAGACGAAATTTTCCAAATCGGCGAACAGTCACGACATCAATATGAATCATTAGTAGAAGAGTTAAAGGATATAAAAATTCAAGTGAGCCGGGTCATTGATGAAGGTGACAAGCTTGAAGTACAAACAAGGTTGGCCCGTAATCGGCTTTCAGAGGTAAGCAAGAACTTTAAAGAGTTTTCAGAAGACGAAATTCGTGAGGCATATGAAAAGGCCCACAATCTTCAGGTAGAGCTCTCCATGATGCAGCAGCATGAAAAGCAGCTGCGCAATCGCCGTGATGACTTAGAAAGACGCTTGCTGGGCCTGCAGGAAATCATCGAGCGCTCAGAGTCACTTGTTAGTCAGATAACAGTTGTCTTAAATTACTTAAACAGAGATTTACGCCAGGTAGGGATGCTTTTAGAGGATGCCCAGCAAAAGCAGGATTTTGGTTTGAGGATAATTGAGGCGCAGGAGGAAGAACGAAAGCGAGTATCTCGTGAGATTCATGACGGTCCGGCACAAATGCTGGCAAATGTTATGATGAGATCAGAGTTAATTGAACGAGTCTACCGTGAGCGCGGTGCTGAGGAAGGATTTAAGGAAATCCGTAACCTGCGCCAAAACGTTCGCAATGCCCTTTATGAGGTAAGAAGGATCATCTATGACTTAAGGCCAATGGCACTAGATGACTTAGGACTCATTCCGACCCTCAAAAAATATATGAACACAATCGAAGAGTATAATGGAAATACAAAAATTCACTTTGAGAGCCGTGGCTGTCTTGAAGATCAACGGCTTTCATCACGTTTTGAAGTGGCCCTGTTCAGGCTGGCACAAGAGGCGGTCACAAATGCGCTCAAGCATGCGGAAGCAACCGAAATTACTGTGAAGGTAGAAGTAACTAAGGAAACTATTTCAATGCTCATTAAAGATAATGGCAAGGGTTTTGATGTTAATGAATTTAAAAAAATCAAAGATAAAAAATCATTTGGACTGATCGGAATGAAGGAACGCTTGGACTTGCTTGACGGAAAAATGACGATCAATTCAAAAATTGGCCTAGGGACTTTCATCATGATTCAAGTCCCGTATCAAGCATGCTGATGTTCGTACATACTGATAAATACGGTCTAATGGCTTATTGACGGTATATTAGGAAAATAGACTAGAATAAAAACAGTGGGGAGGCGTAAACATGAAAACGAAAATAGTTATTATTGATGACCATCAGTTATTTCGTGAAGGTGTAAAACGCATATTAGACTTTGAACCATCATTTGAGGTAGTAGCAGAGGGTGATGACGGGGAAGATGCTTTAGCAATTGTCGAAGCACACAAACCAGATGTCGTGATCATGGATATCAATATGCCGAAAGTGAATGGTGTTGAAGCAACAAAACAATTAATCGAAGCGAATGCTGAGACAAAGGTCATTATTTTATCTATACATGATGATGAAAACTATGTAACACATGCATTAAAAACGGGTGCAAGCGGCTATTTATTAAAAGAAATGGATGCAGACACACTGATCGAAGCAGTAAAGGTTGTTGCTGACGGTGGTTCTTACTTACATCCGAAAGTGACACATAATTTAGTAAATGAATTTAGAAGACTTGCAACATCAAGTGGACAAGCTGCTACAGCGCAAGCTTTACAACCAGAAATTCGCCGTCCATTACATATTCTCACTCGCCGTGAGTGCGAAGTGCTCCAAATGTTAGCCGATGGTAAAAGCAACCGCGGGATCGGTGAAGCATTGTTTATCAGTGAAAAAACAGTTAAAAACCATGTTAGTAATATTCTGCAAAAAATGAATGTAAATGATCGTACCCAGGCGGTTGTCGTTGCAATTAAAAATGGCTGGGTTGAAGTAAAATAAAGAATGAGAAGGGTCAGGCTCAGGTACAGAGTCTGGCCCTTTTTATATGAAATCGGCTGATATGTTATTGAATTAGGACAATAAAATTAAAAATCGGACAATATAACTGTTGTTCTGGACAATAAAACGGTATTTTTGAACAATTCAGATGCAGTCTTCTCGGAATTATAAGACGAAGTAGTGAAATTCGATGGACTATCCGTTAGAATAAGGAGGTAACGAATAAGATTTTGGTAATAAGGAAGGAATTAATACTATGAAAACGGCTATTTTAACGGATAGTACCGCATATATATCAGAGGAATTACGTGAAAAGTATAATATACAGATGATCCCGTTGAGTGTAAATTTCGGGATGGATACCTATCAGGAAGAAGTCGAAATTACTTCAGAGCAATTCTTTGCAAAGGTGAGAGAAAAAGAGGATTTCCCAACAACATCACAGCCCCCTGTTGGAATGTTTGTTGAACTATTTGAAAAGCTTTCACTTGAATTCGATGCTGTTATTTCTATTCATCTATCAAGCGGGATAAGTGGCACATATAACGGTGCAGCAACAGCGGGAGATATGGTCGATAACATAGACGTATATCCATTCGATTCAGAAATTAGCTGCATGCCACAAGGATTTTATGCCATTGAGGCGGCACAACTTGCTCAAGAAGGAAAAACGCCAGAACAAATCCTCGCCCGATTAGAGGAGATGCAGCAATCTGTTCGCGCATACTTTATGGTCGATGATTTATCAAATCTGCAACGCGGTGGGCGTCTAAGCGGGGCACAGGCGTTAATTGGCAGCTTGCTGCAAGTGAAACCAATTCTGCATTTTGAAAATAAAGTCATTGTTCCTTTTGAAAAAATTAGAACACGTAAAAAAGCGCTAAATCGCGTTTATGACCTTTTTCATGAAGATGCCGGCGAAAATGTTCCGATGAAAGCGGTGATTATCCATGGTAATCGACCTGATGAGGCGGAAAAAATGAAGCAGGATCTAGGTACGAGATATCCGCATGTTGAATTTTATATTAGTTATTTTGGACCTGTCATTGGTACACATCTAGGTGAAGGGGCAATTGGGCTAGGGTGGTACAGGAAATAAGGCTCATTTTCCACTGCTTAACTTGTAGAATAATAAGGGAAAAGTACGAATGGTGTAGTGCTTTTTTCTTATATTGATGTTAAATTATGGACATGTATTTTTCTATCCTCCATAATTACTCATGTGAAAAGCTTAAGGAGGATTAGATTATTGAGTATAACGACCGATCAACTGCCTGAATCCACCCAAGATGTTAGGAAAAGAACATATCGGCATTGGACAACTTTAGAAGACCGGAAGCTAAAAGAATTACGTCAAAACGGCATGAAATTTAAACATATCGCTATTCAATTATCACGCACAGCTATTAGTGTAGAAAAACGTTACCGAAAAATCACAGCACCAACGAACGATTGAGGTGACAAATGAGATTTTTACTGAAAAATCAAGAATTGACACCAGTTTTTTCACCTCAAGAAGGTGCACCGATCGCCAACCATCCACATATTCCACAGAAACTTCTTAAAGAAACATTCGCTTATTCAACAGAGCTTCAACACCATCTACATGGCAGAGAGCTGCTGCAAACTGAAATTCCTATCACACTAGAAACCCTTCATACTCATTATCATCATGGCTTTATTAAACTAAATTATGGTGTTTACCGTGAAAATAACCGCTTAACATGTACTCGATGCGGTAATCACAACCCGTTATTTTTTGCCTCTTTTTCATGTGCACAATGTGGAGAGCAGCACTGCCATTATTGTAGAAAGTGCATCATGATGGGGCGGATCAGCGAATGTACACCTTTGTATCGTTGGACTGGACCAGCACCCACTTATCATGCATCCGTTCCTTTAGAGTGGGAAGGAACCTTGTCTAATGGACAGGCATACGCATCAGAAAAGGTTGTACAAGCTATCCAAGATAATCAAGAAATACTTGTCTGGGCTGTATGTGGAGCTGGGAAAACGGAAGTATTGTTTAAAGGCATTGAATACGGTCTGAATACTGGAAAAACAATATGCATTGCCACTCCTAGAACAGATGTTGTCTTAGAACTAGCACCCAGGCTGCAAAAAGTCTTTCCTTCTGCAACAATCTCCGCTCTTTATGGCGGGAGTGAAGACATTCACCAACCTGCTGCCTTATATGTATCAACAACACACCAGCTTTTGCGATTTAAAGAAGCATTTGACTGTGTGATTGTTGATGAGGTAGACGCGTTTCCATACTCTGTAGATCAATCACTGCAATTTGCCGTAGCGAAATCACGCAAACCACATAGTTCGCTTATCTATTTAACCGCAACACCTTCAAAACAATGGAAACGAGATGTCATGCGAAAGAAGCGAAATGCAGTAAAAATCCCTGCTCGCTATCATGGTCATCCATTGCCAGTACCGGCATACACGTGGTGTGGTGATTGGAAGCGGAAATTAAAGAAGGGAAAACTTCCAAACGTGATTGTAAAATGGATATCCAACCAGCTCCAATCGCAAAAGCAGGCGTTTTTATTTGTTCCATCTGTCTCTGTTATCGATCAGGTTGTTGATATATGTAAGCAGTATGAAAACCGAATTGAAGGAGTCCATGCAGAGGATCGTCAGAGAAAGGAAAAGGTTGCTCGCTTTCGCAACGGGGACATTCCTCTTATCGTCACATCTACAATCTTAGAGCGAGGGGTCACGATCCCAAACAGTGATGTAGCTGTGCTTGGCAGTGAGGATGATATTTTTACTGAAAGCGCCCTTGTCCAAATTGCTGGCCGAGTAGGCAGAAGCTCGACATATCCAACAGGTGAAATCATCCTGTTTCACTACGGGAAAACTCAAGCAATGATTGATGCGAAAAGACACATAGAACAAATGAATCATGAAGCTAGAAAAAATGGTCAATTGATAAAGTAAAAACTTTCCTAAAATCCCCTTGATATGGCATAATCATTATATATTACTGGCTTTAATAAGGAGCTCGATTAGATGGTTATTAATGCTATGGAACGAATTATAAAGGATTTATTAGACGAATATAAAAATCGCTTGTACCTCCATTGTACGTGTGATGAATGCTTAGATGATATTCTTGCCCTTACTTTAAATAAAACGCTGCCTCGTTATGTGACAAAAGAGGAAAATATCACGTACATTAAAGCAAATTTTGTTGATAAGCAAGAATTGACGTCACTTTTAGTGAAATTAGCAGAATGCGCTAAAATAGTCTCGAACAGACCAATCTGCCATAATACGTAATAGGGGTTGATTCCAATCAACTGTCTAATTTGCCATGAGGAAATCGCACAAAAAGCAACATGGACAAGCTTGCTTTTGCAAGCTGACAAGGTTTCATGTGATCAATGTTTTCAAACGTTTAAGCAGATTACAGGATCAACTTGTCCTTGTTGCAATAGACCGCAGGAAACGATGGAGTTATGCAGTGACTGCACAAGGTGGGAGAATGACCCGCAGTGGAAAAACATCCTCGCAAAAAATATCTCTGTTTTTGAATATAATGATGTGATGAAGGATGTGCTCTCTACTTTTAAATTCCGCGGTGACGCAGCGTTAGTAAATGTATTTAAACAAACGTTTGTTTTTAGCTATAAAAATCACCTTTCATCACAGCAATTTGACGCTGTTTTACCCATTCCATTGAGCAATGAGCGCTTACATGAACGAGGCTTTAACCAAGCGAAGCTGCTTGCAAATTTTCTCCCGCTTCCACAACTAGACGCCCTCCAACGAACCCACCATGAAAAACAATCGAAAAAATCCCGGCATGAACGATTACAAGCTGCACATGTCTTTTCAGTAGATAACCCAAGTATCATTGAAAACAAACGTATCTTATTAGTAGATGATATCTATACAACAGGCAGTACCATCCGTCATGCAGCAAAACAACTTATTCAAAATGGAGCAGCACATGTTTCCTCGCTCACATTAATTAGAAGCTAAACTTTTTTCATCCTCTGCCGATATAATGAGTAGATAATAACGGATAGGAGAATGACCATGGGAGAATTAGCAAACTGCCCAAAATGTAATACTTTATTTGTGAAAACACAATTTCGTACCGTATGTGATGCATGCTTTAAGGAAGAAGAAACAGCTTATGAAACAGTCTATCAATTTTTGCGTAAGCGTGAAAATCGTAAAGCACTTTTACATGAAGTCGTCGAAGCTACAGATGTCTCTGAAGATTTAATCTTGAAGTTTATTCGAAATGGACGAATCCAGCTGTCGAATTTCCCTAATCTCGGTTATCCATGTGAAAAATGCGGTGAATCGATTAGAGAAGACCGTTTATGTAAAAACTGTAAAAAGGACATTCATAACCAATTGCATCAAATGGAGCAGGTAGAAATGATTAGTGAACGTAATAAGGAAACAGGGAATAAATACACATACTACTCCCAAAGAACTAAAAAATAGAGAATAGCTAAACAATTAAAAAACTGATCCGATATTTACTATAGATCATGTACGAAGGCGAGGGAATCATCTTGAAAATAAACAATCTTGGTTCAATGGGCGTCAATCCATATAAACGCAGTTTAGAGAAAAGTGCGCAAACAGCACAAAAGCCTCAAGCGAAGGAAGATAAAGTAGAGATTTCCTCAAAAGCAATGGATCTCCAACAAACGAATGAGGTTACGAAAGCGAGACAAGAAAAGATCCAAGCAATTAAAACACAATTAGAAAATGGCACATATACAATCGATCCAAAGGCGATTGCAAATGGCCTGCTAAATTTTTATAAAAAATAATGTCTCACAAACAGCAATGGAGGGTTATCAGTGCAAGCAGAAAAATTAATTCAAACATTAGAAAAGCTTTTACAACTACATCAAAATCTTCACAAAATAACCCTCCAAAAAACAGAGAGCTTAAAAAGTGAGAACGTTGAACAAATAAAGGAATTGCTGAAAAAGGAGCAAATGTTCCTGCAGGCAATTAAACAAATAGAAGCGGAAAGAATTCAGGAAACGATTACCTTTTTAGGAAGTGAAGGAGATCTTACTCTATCAGCCTGTATTGAAAAAGCGAAGGGTGAACAGAAAGAATCTCTAAAGGTCATCGCGAAAGAATTCAAGGAAACAATGGACAAGCTAAAAGAGGCTAACCTGTTAAATCGAGAATTAACACAGCAGGCATTGCAATTCGTTTCCATTTCACTTGATATGCTGATGCCACAAGAAAGCTTTACAAACTATCAACGTCCGGATCAAAACCAAACACAAACGGAAAAACGACGCCGATCATTATTTGATTCACAAGTATAACGAAAGGAGGAAACCATCATGACATCGACTTTTTTTGGATTAGAAATTGCAAGGCGCGGTATGTTCACTCAACAAAGTGCCCTAAGTACAACCGCACATAATGTTGCCAACGCAAATACACCTGGCTATACACGTCAACGTGTTAATTTTGAACAAACAACCCCATATCCTCCTGTAGGAAAAAACAGTCCAACAATACCCGGTCAATTAGGTACAGGTGTTGAGGCTGGTACGGTAGAGCGTGTTCGTGAAGATTTTTTAGACGTCCAATATCGAAGCGAAAACAATAAGGCCGGCTACTGGAGTTCTCGCGCGACTGCATTAGAAAAAATGGAAGAAATCATGAATGAACCTTCAGAAACAGGCCTATCTGTTACACTCGACAAGTTCTGGCAATCCCTTCAGGACTTAGCGGCAAACCCAACAAATGCTGGAGCCCGCTCAGTTGTGCGTGAGCGAGGTATTGCTGTGGCTGAAACATTTAATTATTTATCAACTTCATTAAAATCCATCCAAGGTGATTTGAAAAATGAACTTGATGTAACGGTGAAGGAAATTAACTCCCTTGCTTCACAAATTAACAATATCAATCAGCAAATTTCATCAATCGAACCAAATGGCTATTTGCCTAACGACTTATATGATGAGCGCGATCGCTTAATCGACCAGCTTTCTTCACTGGCGAACATTAAAGTTTCAGCAACTCCTTCTGGTGGGAATGCTTTAACAATCGCTGAAGGAGCATATACAGTTGAAATTGTTGATGATAATGGAAATACACTCGGAACGCTTGTTGATTCGAAACAGAAAAAAGCTAACGAATTAACTGTTGGCTACAATTCTGGTAACGGCTTAGTAGAATCGGTCACAATCGGCAGGCAAAAACTAGATGTTTTAGATTTTAATAGCACAGGGAAAATAAGCAGCTTAATAGATTCATATGGATATACGTATGAAAGCGGAACAAGCACATTTGAAAAGGGTCTATACCCAGACATGCTTACAAATATCGATACAATGGCATTTGAGTTTGCGAACAAATTCAATGCAGCACATAGAGAAGGTTGGAGTATTGAAGATTATAATTCTGACACACATACACCAGTTGATTTCTTTTCATTCGGTGATGTGTCATTAACTGATTCAAGAGGTGCAGCTGAACTCATCCGCATTTCAGATGATATTCTTGAATCGACTGATCACATTGCAGCAGCCTTGCCTAACGCAGCTGGAGAAGTGACAATTGGTGACAGCCAGAATGCCCAAAAGCTTGCTGATGTAAAAAACAAAACATTTAGTATTGATGGCAACACAACCTCTTTCCAAAACTATTACGAAGGAATCATCGGTGGAATGGCTGTTGACTCTCAAGAAGCACAACGTTTAACGTCAAACAGTGAAGTGCTTAGAGATGCAGTTGAGGTACGAAGACAATCGGTCAGCGCCGTATCGCTTGATGAAGAAATGACAAATATGATCCAATTCCAGCATGCATACAATGCATCTGCACGAATGATCACCATGCAGGATGAAATATTAGATCGAATTATCAATGGAATGGGATTATCAGGAAGGTAGGTAATTAGTTATGCGTGTAACACAAGGTATGCTGGCTTCTAACTCGCTGCGTCATTTAAGTCAAAGCTACACGAATATGGGCAAATACCAGGATCAGCTTGCTACAGGGAAGAAGATTACCCGACCTTCTGATGATCCGGTTGTGGCGATTAAAGGGATGTTCTATCGAACGAATTTAACAGAAGTTGAGCAGTATAAACGGAACTTGAATGAAGCGTACCAATGGATGGAAAGCTCTGAGGCTGGAATTGAACATGCCAATCAAGTAGTTCAGCGTGTCAGGGAGTTATTAGTTCAAGGGAATAATGGATCAAACAGTCCAACAGATTTACAAGCAATTGCCGTTGAAGTTGGGCAGCTAAAAGAGGATTTAGCAAATGTCGCAAATACTCAAGTTGCAGGCCGTTATATTTTTAATGGGACGAAAACAGATACTCCACCAGTTAATGTTGAAGATGATACTGTTACTGTCGATATGAATACAGATGCCTTTAATGTAGAAGTTTCAAACGGTGTGAATTTGAAAGTGAATATTAATGGGACAAATGTTTTTGGACAGGACCTGTTTAACACCCTTCAATCCATTGAAGATGCTTTAAACAGCGGCAACATGGAAAATGGCGATGACATGCTTGGTGACCTTGATAAACATTTTGATATGCTATCTGCCGAGCGTTCTGAAATTGGTGCCCGCTATAATCGTTTAGAGATGGTTGATGCAAGAATTCAAGATCAGGAAATCATTGCAAGCAGAATTCTATCAGAAAATGAGGATGCTGACCTGGAGAAGGTCATTACAGATCTAACCATCCAAGAAAGTATTCACAGAGCATCATTAGCCGTTAGCTCAAAGGTCATTCAGCCGACATTAATAGACTTTCTAAGATAAATAGATAATTGATTTGGTCTGACACATCATGCATGAGTCGGACCTTTTTACTAGGAGTGAAGATGATGAACGTACCGCAAATTCGCTTGCAAAGTATACCTGCCCAACTTAGTATTCATACTACAAAAGGACAACAAACAATCGAACAGCCAAAAGCAGAAGTCTTGATGGAACAACCAAAAGCTGATCTAACAATTGAAACCATTCCAGCCAATTTAACAATTGACCAAACAGAAGCATGGGCCGATATGGACCTAAAGCATATCTCACGCAGAGTGAGCGAGACCGCGCAACAAGCCCATCAAGATGCCATGGAAGGAATTGCCCGCAGAGCAGAAGAAGGCCAGCAATTAATGATGATTGAAAATGGCGGAACACCGCTTGCTGACATTGCAAAAAAGCGAAGTGAAAAACCAATGTATCAATTTAATATTGGATTTATACCATCAGCTGGCAGTGTGAAAATAAACTATGAACCTGCTAAAGTGAATATTGATGTTAAAACGAATAAACCAAATATAGATGTAAAAGCAAATAAACCAATCATTGACTATCAACCAGGTGAAGTTGACGTCGAACTAGCAAGAAGAAATGAACTCCATATTGATTTTGAACAAGTAGACAAAGGGGAGTAAGCGAATGGAAATAACAACGAAATACCATGGTGTCATCGAAACGGATGAAAAAGACATTCTTCAGTTCCAAAATGGAATCCCAGGCTTTTTAGAAGAAAAATCGTTTGTCTTACTTCCATTAGAAACGGATTCTGCTTTTTGGATTTTACAATCAACAGTTACACCGGAATTAGGCTTTGTCACGGTGAATCCATTTCTTTTCTTTAAATCGTACGAATTTGATCTTTCAGAAAATGATAAACAGTTTCTTAGCCTAAAGTCAGAGAGTGATGTTTCAGTTTGGACGATTCTAAATGTGAAAGATCCATTTGAAGAATCAACAGCTAATTTACAGGCACCGATTATTCTTAATACGAAAAATAATCAAGCGAAACAAATTATCTTGAATGACAACCGATATAAAACAAAGGAAAAATTGTTTAAGGAAAAAGTTACGAAATAGGAGGTGGAAGTATGCTCGTTCTGACAAGAAAGTTAAATGAAGCCATACAAATAGGCGATGATATTGAAATTACAGTTCTCTCAGTACAAGGGGATCAAATAAAGCTTGGGATTAAGGCTCCGAAAGAAGTTGAGGTTCATCGGAAAGAGGTTTATCTTTCAATTCAAGAAAGTAATAATGAAGCAGCTTCCATTCTACCGAATATATTAGATATTTTAAAAAATACATCGAAAAACCTTAAGTGATAAAACTTGAGGTTTTTTTATTTTTTCTATAAAAATCTATTAAACTATATGAACTCCTGACGATATATAAAGTAAGAGGTTGAACATGTGGCGGCCGACATGTGGGATACCTTAAATTAGTAGAAGATTCACATGGATGTGGGTCATTCATATATTCAAGGAGGAAGTTTATAATGAGAATTAATCATAATATTGCTGCGCTTAATACTTATCGTCAGTTGAATAGTGCTTCAACAAACCAATCTAAATCAATGGAGAAATTGTCTTCAGGTCTTCGTATTAACAAAGCTGGAGATGATGCTGCAGGTCTTGCAATCTCTGAAAAAATGCGTGGACAAATCCGTGGTTTAGACCAAGCATCTCGTAACTCTCAAGATGGTATTTCCTTAATTCAGACAGCTGAAGGTGCTTTAAACGAGACTCATGATATTCTTCAACGTATGCGTGAATTATCTGTTCAATCAGCCAATGATACTAACACAGCTCAAGACCGTACAAATATCCAAGATGAAATGAATCAATTAACAAAAGAAGTTGACCGTATTCGTGATACTACTCAATTTAATACTAAAAACTTACTAAACGGCTCTATGGACGGTGCGGTAAATACTGCTGTTGCTAACATTAATACAAGTGGAACTATTAAAGTAGCTGGATCTGCAATTTCCGCAGGTACTGACGCATTAACAGCTTTACAAGATGCTAATGGAAATAGTTTAGGAATTACTGCTACAGATACTGTTACAGTATCATATGTTAAAGATGGTACAACTGTAGAAAATACAATGACAGTTGGTACCTTAACTACAGCTGATCTTGGAACAACGAATGGTACCACAGATGATACAAATACTGCAGTTTCTGTCTCAGGAGGTAAAATTTTATTTACAGCAAGCAACACTGGATTTACAGGGGCAATTAACGGTTTAACAATTACTGTAAAAGACAGCGGTGGAAATATTCGTACTGCAGCAACAAACGCATTATCATCTTTTACTGAAACTACATCCGCAGCTAATGTTCAAACTGATGGAAAGGCAACTTTCCAAATTGGTGCAAATACTGATCAAAATATACAACTTGATATTAATGACATGGGGGCTTCTGCTCTTGGAGTTAAAGGTTTACAAGTATCAACTCAAACACAAGCAAACGTTGCAATTAAAGCAATTGATACTGCTATTCAGAAGGTATCCGCGGAACGTTCTAAATTAGGATCTTTCCAAAATCGTTTGGATCACACAATCAATAATCTTAACACATCTTCAGAAAACTTAACTGCTGCAGAATCACGTGTTCGTGACGTAGATTATGCTTTAGCTGCGTAAGCAGTAACAAGCACAGTCGTCCTAGTTGGAAACGGCTAGAGATCATAATCGGGTGAATTGCTGGAAACCCCTTATAGCTTTTCTTACCACAACGTAGTTGGAAACGACAAGCGTGATGGTTTGAAAAAAGAAAAGATTGGGCAATCAGCAGCCAAGCTCCTGTCTCGAAAGAGTGGAGAAGGTTCAACGACTAGGATAGACCATCTAAGGCGAAAGCTATGATGATGAAATCCATAGGTGAAACAATGTACATCAGCATTGCGTATCCGAAGTGCCCGACCCCTACTAGATTGCTAGAGGGTGAAGATATAGTCTAGTCATTTGTGAAAGCAAATGTTCGCACGATGGCGAAAGAAATGATGAACCAAACAAAGAATTCTATTCTTTCTCAAGCAGCACAAGCAATGTTGGCTCAATCCAATCAAATGCCTCAAGGCGTATTACAACTCTTGAGATAATTGATTAGAGGGCGTCTAGCTTGGTAACGAGCTAGAGGATAACTGGGTGAATTGCTGGAACTTCCTAAAGCTTCATCAACCACAACGTAACTGGAAACGGTCAGCGTGATGGTTTGAAAATGATGAAGATGAAACAATGGATAATCAGCAGCCAAGCTCCTATGAGGAAACTCTGGAGAAGGTTCAACGACTAGAGAACACGGTCTAAGGTAAAAGCTATGGCTATGAATCTCGTAGGGCAGCAAAAGCTGTTCGAAGTGCCCAGCCCCTTGAAAAAAGACAAGGGTGAAGATATAGTCTATTCTGTAGTCGAAAGATACAGCCGCAAAGCAAGCGAATCAACAACCACAAGGAGTTTTACAACTTCTTCGTTAATTTTAGATTATTTAGGAGAGACTCTAGTTTTACTAGGGTCTCTTTTACATATATAGTTAATGAAAAAGAACGAAAATATATATTATATACTAGAACATACATGCGTCTGATGTTATACAGGGCTTCTCTCTTTTGTGGGAAGTCCTTTTTCAATTGAAGGAGGAGACAAAATGGAGGAAGTGTGTCGGTATGGGCCTTACCTGTAGAATACCTGATTGGTTCTGTAGATTTGTTTAAATTAGGTCACTTTTAAACCATTTTTAAAATTACATATACAAACTAAGAAGCCCATATCTTAAAGATTAGATTGGGCTTCCTTGCTCCTTATATCTTCGATTATATTAAGTTTATCCCATTCTTAACGGGCAGTAAGACTCCTACTTCAAGATTCGAGAGAAACAAAGGAGATAAGTGGGAGATAACTGCCCGTAAAGATCCGACGAAGGACAGGACGTCCAAGTCAGGCGAGACATAAGGAAGTGGCGTACTAAGCGTGATAAGTTACGCTAACCATCAGTGGGGGATGAAGAAAACCCCCACTGATGGAAGTCTCACTTTATTTCTTTTAATCTCAACATTATGCCGATATACATACTACAATTTTAAGAAACGTTCATTAATTCCTCTGTTAATAGTAGGAACTCTCTTTTGTTTCTGTCTCGTAAGGACTGATTGATTTTCTGTTGGATTTTTTCTTTTCGGAAATCAAGCAGAGCCTTGTCTAACACCATTTCAGCAAATACAGAATCTATGACATTTACTTTGTCTTCTTGATCATCGCATTCGAAAGAAATGAAAGGGTATATGCTTCTATTGAATTTTAATACACCAAAATCCCCCATTTCGCTGTAATAAAATCAATGAACCTCTTGATAAGAAAGGAGATTGAAAGGAAGAATGACATCAATTGTTGTTCCTTTATTCATTTCACTTTCAATAACGATCTTTCCTTGATGTGCTTCAATAATTTTATAACAGACCATTAATCCTAAGCCAATCCCTTTTTCTTTGATACTATAAAAAGGTTCTCCGAGATGTGGGATACGTTCTTTTGGAATCCCACACCCTTGATCGATAAAGCGAATGCATACTTGATGATCATCAAGCTTATTGACTTGAATTAAAACGTCTCCTCCTATCGGCATCGCTTCAATTGCATTTTTTAAAATATTGATAAACACTTGTTTTAATTGGTTTCCTTCACAGGCGACCAAAGGAATGGCAGATTCAAACTCTGATCTAATTTGAATGTTATTCATCGTTGCTTGAGGTTGAAATAACGTTATAACCTGATCTACTAGCATGTGTAAATCATTGAGTTGAATCTTAACAGCCTGTGGTTTAGCTATCGTTAAATATTCATTGGTAATTCCTTCAATTCGATTCATCTCTGATAACACCACATCTATATAACGCTGATTGTTCTCATTTTCCGTTAATTTTAGTAATTGCATAAACCCTTTCATTGCGGTTAAAGGATTGTTAACTTGATGGGCAATTGCAGTGGCTAATTGTCCTACAACAGCAAGCTTCTCTGATTTTCGTAATAATTCTTCAGTTTTTAAGCGTTCAGTGATATCTCGAGAGATAAGCAGTAAAACTTCCTTTCCATTCAAGTTAAAAACACGGACATTAAATTCGGTATTTATTTTTTTGCCTGTTTTTTTAAAAACAAATTCGTCTTCTAAAGTGAAAGAACATTTTCCTTCGCTGATTTTTTCCACAATTTTTATGAACATTGTAGAATTTTGAGGAACAATATCGGCATATGGCATCGAGAGAAGTTCTTCTCTACTGTACCCAAATCTTTCACACCCAACTGGGTTTACTTCAAGTAATCGAGATGGATATCGATCCTCATTCAATTCCACTAAGTATACGGCATCAGGTAAATGTTCAACTAGAACACGGTATTTCATCTCACTTTCCTTTAATTGTTGATGTAAATGATGGAGTTCTCTTTTTACTTTTTTTCTTTCGGAAATGTCTCTATAGATTGTTGATATAGCAATCACATTTCCCTTTGAATCCACAATAGGTGAAAGCGTTAAACTTATATTGAAAAGACTTCCATCTTTTCGTTGTCTAACTGTTTCCAACTTAGTGGTTATAGATTCCCCAGATATAATCTTTTGAATAGTTTCAAAGGCTCGATCTATTAAAAAATCAGGTACACAAGGTAATGTTTGTCCCTTGATTTCTTGTATAGACCAACCCAACATCTTCTCATAAGCTTTATTAGCTTGTAAAATATGTCCTTTTAAATCAGATATAATGATCGCATCTGTGTTATGACTGATGAATGATTCCAGTCGTTCTTTAGTCATCCTTAATTCCTCTTCCATCTTTTTTCGTTCCGTTATATCAATAGCAGATCCGACAACCTCGATGACTTTTCCTTCTCGTTTAATAGGCCTAAGTGAGATGAAAATATAGATTTTATCATTTGGCCATGGTAGTTCAAACGTGACTTCGTGTCCTTCCCATGCCCTTTGATAATATTTCAGTAGTCGGGGAACAAAATGTAAAGGGGCGACGGAATTTAAATCTTTACCTGTTACTTGTTCAAGATAGACGCCACTTTTAGCATATAACTGTCCATCACATAAGGTGATGATAAAACTTTCATTCTCCTTTTTAAACTTAAAAATACCTCCTTGCTGTTCATGAACAGTATCCTTTAGTTCTTGCCTTGATTCTGCTAATGTTTGATTCAATCTTGATAAATCCTGTGTTAAGCGATGTAATTTATGGAAAGCTTCAATAAGAAAAATACCAATTAAGAGTCCAATTAAAACAAATAGGTAATATGCAATATGGAAATACATAGTAGCACTTGCATCTGAAAAAGTTTCTACTATTAAACTGTAAACAACAAAATGGATAGCTAGATAAAAAAAAGCTCTTTTTATGGATGGAAGGTTTTTTATGAGGCTTTCAAGTAGAATGAATAGAAAAATCGTTCCCCCTAAAATTACTACGCCCGTTATCCAATAACCACCTATATAAACGTGAGCAATGCAAATACCAATTGCTGTCATCCATCCAGCTCTATGACCAAAATAAACAAATGATAGAATAATAGGAACAAATCGAAGATCATAGAGAAATTCATTATATCTAATGGGGAAGAACATCAGAATAACTGCAACAATGCTAGCATAACATCCTCCCAATAGATAGCTTGATTTCAAACCTTTACTTGTAGTAAAAACTTGAAAGACTATAGCTGCGCTTACAAAGAATGAAAAAATAGAAAGGTTAATGAAAAAATCCTTAAGCATTTATTTCATCCCCCCTAGAAATTATTTCCTGCCAAATGCGGAGTTCTTCTTTAAAACATGTCTCTCTTCAACTTAAGTCTTTTATTAAAAAGACACTTTCACCAACAGGTGAAGTCTTCCAAAAATTCCAAGCCCAATAAAACCAATTTTCATGTTAGTTCCTTCTTATTCTTTATTTTTAAACGGTTACATTTATTTGTACGTGTATTGTATACATTTTTTTGTTTTCTGTATACTTATTTAAATAAAAGTATACAGAATTTTCGCGTTTTTATGTTAACTTTTTATCCTAAAATTTATAATTAGGTGAAATAGTATTCAAAAACATTGTCATAGTGTAGAAAAGGAGGATAGGTTGTTTTTGTATGGCTAATTTGACTTACTTTTTTGTAGCGTCGACACAATTTGGCAAAACAACCATCCTGATCTGCTTATTTGCATTCCTATGAATAGATACGAGATAAAGTGAGACTTCCATCAGTGGGGGGGTTCTTCATCCCCCACTGATGGTTAGCGAAACTTATCACGCATAAAACGCCACGTCCTGTGGCTTTTGCCTGACTTGGACATCCTGTCCTTCGTCGGATCTTTACGGGCAGTTATTTCCCACTTATCTTCTTTGTTTCTCTCGAATCTTGAAGTGGGAGTCTTACTGCCCGTTGTGAATGGGATAAAATGTAAAATGGTGAACTTCCTCGTGGATCAAAACTGTTAGAAGAAAGACTCGTTGGGGAATTAGGTGTTAGCCGTACACCTATCCGTGAATCAATATGCAAACTTGAACAAAAAGGACTTATAAAAGGGAAAAGAGTGGTGAATCCGACAGAAATAGATTTACGCAATATCTTTCAAGTTCGCATTTTACTAGAAGGTTTTGCTATTTTTGACTGCCAAAAAGATTCTTACAGGAATTAAAGCCAAGCATATGATAGAGTCCCGCCAACATGTTGACATATAACCCATGCTAAGACTATAAATGGAAAAAAGCTGATTTCTCCAACGATAAGGAAAATCAGCTATATCTTCAATGGACGTACTTCATTTAAGGTAGGTGCCTTTTTTAAATCAAATGAATATTCCCCGTCCATTTGTTGCTTGATTATTCATTTGTGACTGTAACTTAAAATGTGTAAGCAAAAGTCCAGATCTGCCTGAAGATGATTTTTCATCAGGGTTTCAGCAGCCTGCCCATCTCTTGCTTTAATGGCTTCATAGATCTCTTCGTGTTCATCAATTAAACGTGGACGATTGTATAGCACCACTGTCTTTCGAAAAAGAAAAATAATTGACTGCATTCGGTCTATTGTATCTATCATTATAGAGTTACCACTGGCCCGAACAATAATTTCGTGAAAGCGTTCATTAGCTTTCATAATTTCGTCAATTGTTCCTTCTCTGCCAATTTTGATACATTCCGAAAGTGAATTTAAATCTTCCTCAGGCAAATAAGTTGCAGCTGATTGCGCTGAGAAACCCTCCAGAAGAATCCGTACTTGGAATAAGTCGCGTAAACCTTTCTCAGTAGGCTGGACAACCCTTTTATTGACGATAAGTCCTTCATATTCAAGTTGTCGAATAGATTCTCTAATAGGAGTACGGCTACATCCCAATTCCGTTGCGAGCTTTTCCTCAACAATTTTCGTTCCACCTGGTATATCTCCATTTAATATCTTGTCACGAATCACTTCATATGATTGATGATAAGCAGGACGAGACTTCCCGCTGTTCTTATTCATATTGTTCACTCCTATTTTCCACAACCTAATTATTAATAATATTAACAAAAATTCATCATAAAAAGTATAAGAAAGAAAGCTTGTATAAAAATAAATACAAAAATAAATAAAATGTATACAAAAAATAAAAAATAGCATACAATAATTTTCAGTAAGATTATTTGTAAGCGCATTCAATTTGTGAATGTAACTTTCTTATCTCTTAAAACTAGTCTATTTATACCACAATCTGTTTTACTTTATTCCGCAGCTTAAGTGAATGTTATTAAAAAATTTTCCTTCAAAAACATACTAGACAATTCTAGTAAAAGCGTATATGATTTCTGTATACAAAGATTTATAAAATGTATACAATTTATAAATATTTGTATACTGTTATTTTTGTAAACGTGTACAATGATTTTTACTTTTGCTCGTAATACTTCCTTATAATGAGTTTTACGAAAAAAAGCATTATAGTAAGAGATTTTGTCAATTTTGGGAGGAAAACATATGAAAAGAAAAATTGGTTTTATAGGATTAGGAATTATGGGGAAGCCGATGTCTTTAAATCTTATGAAGAAAGGACATCAGTTAACTGTTTACGATATTAATAAAGAAGCGGTAAAAGAATTGGTAAAATCAGGAGCTGATGAGGCTGTATCATTAGAAGAGGTAGGAGCGAATAACGATGTAATTATTACAATGTTGCCTGCTTCTCATCATGTAAAAGGAGTTATTTTAGGAGAGAATGGCATCATTAATAGCGCAAAAGAAGGTACAGTCATTATTGATATGAGTTCGATTTCTCCAGTTGCTTCAAAAGTAATTGCAAGCGAGCTTTCTACAAAAGGCATTGAGATGTTAGATGCACCTGTAAGTGGAGGAGAACCGAAAGCAATCGATGGTACTTTGGCAATTATGGTAGGTGGTAAAGAAGACGTTTTTGAAAGCGTTAAACATGTACTGTATGGAATGGGAACAGAAGTTACATTAGTCGGAGCTAACGGAAGCGGCGTTACGGCAAAATTAGCGAATCAAGTGATTGTGAATTTAAATATTGCAGCAATGTCGGAAGCACTCGTTTTAGCTGCGAAAGCGGGCATTGATGTTGAGAAAATGTATCAAGCAATTCGAGGCGGACTTGCAGGAAGTACAGTACTAGATGCAAAAGTTCCGTTAATTCTTGATAGAAACTTTGTTGCTGGTGGAAGAATTGATATTAACCTTAAAGATATTACGAATGTAATGGAAACGGCACATGAAATCGGTGTTCCACTACCACTATCTAGCCAGCTTTTAGAAATTTTTCACGCCTTAAAGGTAGATGGAAAAGCGAGTCACGATCATGGAGGCATCGTACAGTATTACGAAAAACTTGCGAATGTTGAAGTAAGGAGGGCTTAAATGATGAATATTATTAAAAGTAATGAAAAAAGAGTAGCAAAAGATGTTTTTAATAGTATACCTTCAGTTGATGAGAATGTTGTGAATGAAATACTTCAGAAAGAGCTCGTGGATTTCAATAAAAAAATTATCGTTCTTGATGATGATCCTACTGGTGTACAAACGATTCATGATATATCAGTTTACACGGATTGGTCAGTAGACAGTATTACAAAAGGTTTTCTAGAAGAAAAATCAATGTTTTTCATACTCACAAACTCTAGGGGTCTCACGGAAGACGAGACTGAAAAAGCACATAAAGAAATTGCTGCAAATGTTGTAGAAGTAGCGAAAAAATATAATAAAGAATTTGTCATTATTAGTCGCGGTGACTCAACGCTTAGAGGACATTACCCGCTTGAAACAGAGGTATTAAAAGATACAGTGGAAACAGATGCTGATATCAAGTTTGATGGAGAGGTGATTTTTCCTTTCTTTAAAGAAGGAGGGCGCTTTACAGTTGATAATATTCACTACGTTCAATATGACGAATATTTAGTACCTGCTGGTGAAACAGAATTTGCGAAAGATCGAACATTTGGTTATGAGCGCTCTCATTTGGGAGAATGGGTGGAAGAAAAATCAAATGGTCAGTTTACAGCTGAAAATACAACGTATATTTCACTTCAACAAATTCGTGCGTTAGATATTGACGGAATTACGAATCAATTACTAGCTGTTCAAGGTTTTAATAAAGTGATTGTAAACGCTGTAGATTACGTGGATGTGAAAATCTTGACAATTGCGTTAGTAAAAGCGATGAAAATAGGTAAGGACTTTATGTTCAGAAGTGCAGCTGCGTTAACGAAAATCATTGGTGGAGTTAGTGATAAAGGATTGTTAACGAAAGAAGAGCTAATGAAAGAGAAATCTGAAAATGGGGGACTAATTATCGTCGGTTCTCACGTCAAAAAGACAACGGAACAGCTTGAGGAATTAAAAACATGCAGCTTTATTGAGTTTATTGAATTTAATTGTCATCTTGTCTTAGAACCTGACCGATTCAAAGAGGAAATCAATCGAGTGATTGAAACGTGTGAAAGTCTCATTTCTTCTGGTAAAACAGTAGCGGTTTACACAAAAAGAGAGCGACTAGATCTCGGTGAAAACAAGAAAAAAGAAGAGTTAATGCTTTCGGTTAAAATATCGGATGCCGTAACGAGTATTGTTCAGCGATTAAAAGTAAGACCTAATTATATTGTCGCTAAGGGTGGGATCACATCGAGTGATATAGGTGTAAAAGGTCTTGAAGTAAAAAGAGCAACGGTAGCTGGTCAAATTAAGCCAGGGATACCTGTTTGGGTAACAGGTACTGAAAGTAAGTTCCCAGGTATTGCGTACGTCATTTTCCCAGGTAATGTCGGAACGAAAGATACATTAAGAGAAGCAGTTGAAATTTTAAGTAGATAAAAATAGGTTTTTCATAGATTACATGCAATGAAAAAGTGGTGTATATGAATGTGCAACATAAACTTCACGTTGTGTGTGCACATACACCATTTAGTCGCCATGATATTTTTGTAAACGGATATCAAACAGCATTTACCTAATATTTATGCTAGTTTCACTCATAATATGAAGTTATCCCATTCTTAACGGGCAGTAAGACTCCTACATCAAGATTCGAGAGAAACAAAGAAGATAAGTGGGAGATAACTGCCCGTAAAGATCCGATAAGTTTCGCTAACCATCAGTGGGGGATGAAGAAAACCCCCACTGATGGAAGTCTCACTTTATCAAACTATCACTAAGGAGTATACAAAATGTTAGCAAATACAAGAGATGTGTTAAAACATGCTCAACATCATCAATATGCGGTTGCTGCTTTTAATGTATATAATTTAGAAACTGTACAAGCTGCAGTGAAAGTAGCTGAAAAAGAACAGCAGCCCGTTATTATCGCGTTAGGAGAACGTTATTTTCCGACTGTAGATGTAGAAGGATTTTCAGCGATGGTCAAAGGAATTGCGACTAAAGCAAGTGTACCGATATGTCTTCATTTAGATCATGCGTATGAAAAGAAGTCGATTATTCGTGCCATTCGTTCTGGTTTTACATCGGTTATGTATGATGGATCAAAGTATGAGTTAGAACAAAACATACAGCATACAGCAGAAATTGTAGATATTGCGCATATGGCAGGTGTATCTGTTGAAGCTGAAATTGGATCTTTAGCAAGAGGCTCTTTTTCGGATGAAGAAGAAGGAAGCGGAACATTAACCGATCCACTGTTGGCGAAAGAGTTTGTTGCCGAAACAGGTGTTGATTTTTTAGCGGCTGCGATTGGGACGGTACACGGTATGTATCAAGGAGAACCAAATATTGATCTTGGTCTTTTAGAAAAAATTCGTCAGGAAGTAGAAGTACCACTCGTTCTTCACGGTGGATCTGGGACACCTGATGAAATTATTACAAAAGCGGTACAAGCCGGTATTTGTAAAATTAATGTTAATACAGAAGTATCGATGGAAGCTGTTTCATTTTTACAGAGGTATTTTAAAGAGAACGAAATGGTTCATCTTTCAACGGTAATGGCTGATATGCAAATGGCGATGGAGCCCGTGATGACTAAGTTTGTCCAATTGTTTGCGAATAGGTAAGATCGAATGAAAAAAATTTTATAAAAAGAAAGCGTTTACGTCTGGGAGGATGAGATATGTATTCAGTATTTGGGTTAAGTCATGATGCGAGTCTTTTACTATATGCAGTCATTTCAATTTTAGGTTTAATCGTATTGATAGCGAAATTTAAAACGAATCCATTTGTCGCACTTATTGCTGCAGCTCTCTTTATGGGAGTGATATCTGGAATGAAATTCCCTGATATTGTAACAGCCTTTCAAGAGGGTGTTGCCGGTGTTTTAGGCTTCATTGCGATTGTTCTTGGTCTTGGAACAATGCTTGGGAAGATGATGGCTGAGTCAGGGGGAGCCGAGCGTATCGCTCGAACGCTTGTTAATGTGTTTGGTGAGAAAAATGTTCACTGGGCGATGATGGTTGTAGCGGTTATCTGTGGTATTCCAGTGTTTTTCCAAGTTGGTGTGGTATTATTAATTCCACTTGTGTTTGTTATTGCGAAACATACAGGAACGCCTCTAATTAAAATTGGTCTTTCATTAATTGCGGGTTTAGCGGTTGTACACAGTCTTGTGCCGCCTCACCCTGCTGCGATGCTAGCAGTTGATATTTTTCAAGCAGATTTAGGAAAAACAATTCTGTATTCTCTTATTGTAGCGTTTCCAGCTGCAGCAATAGCGGGCCCAATTTATGGTTCTTATATTTCAAAAAAAGTTCATGTAGAACCTACTGGAGAACTTGTTGAGCAATTTACTGAAACGAAACACGAAAATTTACCAGGCTTTGGAATTACGTTATTTACGATTTTACTTCCAGTTATTTTGATGTTGCTTGCGACAATCATTGGTTTTATCTATCCTGAAACAAGTACGATTCGATACTGGGCAGATTTCATTGGAAGTCCGGTTGTAGCACTGTTTATTTCTCTAGTCGTTGCGTTTTATTCATTTGGATTTGCTCGCGGATATGATAAGAATGATCTTTTGAAATTTACAAATGAGTGTCTTGGTCCAGTAGCTTCTATTGTTTTGCTTATTGGTGCTGGTGGTGGATTTAATAAAATTCTAATCGCTAGTGGTGTAGGAGAAGCGATTGCTGGATTTGCACAAGATGCACATCTTTCACCAATATTGTTGGCATTCTTAATTGCAGGTTTAATCCGTGCTGCAGTTGGTTCTGCGACTGTTGCGATGACAACAGCTGCTGGAATTGTTGCACCGATTGCGGCAACAATGCCTGGTGTTAGCCCAGAATTATTAGTGCTTGCAGTGGGCGCAGGTTCTATTATGCTTTCTCATGTAAATGATTCAGGATTTTGGTTAATTAAAGAGTACTTTAATATGTCGGTGTCTGAGACATTTAAAACATGGACTGTTATGGAAACCATTTTATCTTTTGTCGCTTTTCTGATGGTTCTTTTACTTGATATATTTATTTAAAAAATTCTTGTGCCATTCCAAATAATTCATATAGGAATTCAAGTTCAATAGGATAGACTCTAACTGTTGGTGGACTTACCTTTTTCGATTAGTTAAATTAAATTTAAGCATCTTTATTAATGAGATATAACTAATTAATAAGGTACATCTCTTCTTAACGAATTTGAAGTGCTCGCTGTGGAAAACAGTGAGAAGGTCAAGAATTATTAAAATGAAGTATCTGCATGAAAGGGTTTTAAATGTAAGAAAGTAAAAGAGTTACTTTCGGAAATAAGATAAACGGACCTATACGGTGAATTTTTATCATGAATGTTTAAATTGGAAGTTGTATTATTTGTGAAACACCAATTTTAATGGATGTTTAAGAAGGTAAAGTTCCAATAGGGTAAATCCTATTGGAACTTTTCTATTTTTACGAAAATGCTACTAACTAATTCGTAAAGAATAAAAAACTTTAACTATATAATATAAATACAGAAGAAATCCTCTATAAAAGAATGGGATAATGATAGTTCAGGTGAACTGATTAAGGAGATCAATAATACCATTTTAGAAAATCAAAAAAAGAATGAAGCAATGCTCAGCGAACAGTTTGGTGCATATCCGGATTGATACCTAACCGAATTTTTTTTTCATCTTCCCCCTTATTTAAAGAATACTCCATATTCAATACATCTAAATCAGTTTAATTTTTTCTTCATATTAAACTTTACAAAAAAGCAACCGATATAAAGATAGATAAAATTAATAGGAGTGTTTTCAATGTCGGTAGAAAATCTATCTTCACAGCCAGCACTTCACACCTTTGATACAACTAGAACAAATGGCCAAATAGAAAGTAAAGAAGCAAATATAAATGATAAACAAGCTATTCAAGATAAACAATCTCCTCCATCAAAACAAGAAATGGAACGGGTAATCGAGGGGATTAACAAAGTATTAGAACCATCAAATACGCATATTAAATTTGAACTTCACGAAAAATTAAACGAATACTATGTCACAATTGTTGATAATAACACAAACGAGGTAGTCAGAGAAATTCCTTCGAAAAAATGGTTAGACATTTATGCGGCAATGACAGACTTCGTTGGGTTGATCGTTGATAAAAAAATCTAGGAGGGCAGGTAAAATGGCAGGAATAAGAATAGGCGGACTTGCTAGTGGAATGGATATTGATACGATTGTATCTGATTTAATGAAAGCAGAGCGTATACCACTTGATAAATTAACACAAAAGAAGCAGACAGTAGAATGGCAACGTGATGATTACAGAGATATGAATAAGCTGTTAAAAGAGTTAGATGATATGCTTTTTATCAATGATAATAGCATCGGAAGAGAAGCCACTTTCTTGAAAAAATCTGTCTCCAGTTCAGATGATTCGAAGGTTTCGGCAAAAGCAATTAATGCACAAACAAATATCTCTTCAACAATTGATGTACTAAGCTTAGCTAATTCATCCACATGGAAAACATCTGGAAATATCAATTATACCGCACAAGATATTGAGTTGAAGTTTAAAGTGAAAGACCCTGGTGCAACAGAATATCGTTATTCATCTATTAAATTATCAGCTTCAGATTCAATTGACAATGTTATAAGTAAAATAAATTCTTCTACCCTCGGTGTCACAGCGATGAAGGAAAAAATCAAAATCTCTGACACTGAATATAAAGATACAATTGTTTTTACCAATAATAAAACAGGAGCAGGAGTTGAAATTGCCTTAGATGATCGAGATGCTGCTTCTGAAACAGCCACACAAACATTTATGAGCAGTTTAGGATTCACCTGGGGTGGCGCTACAGGGAAAACGTTAGTTGCAGATCAAAATGGTGTAGACGCAACCATCAAAGTAAATGGTTATGAAATGCAAAAAAGCTCAAATACTTTTACCTTAAATGGAATTGAATATACTGCAAAGGGTGTCACAAGTTCATCAGTGTCAATCTCTTCCTCAACAGATGTCGATAGCATCCTAGATTCAGTCGTTAAATTTGTAAATAAATACAATGAAGTCATCGATAAAATTAATGGAAAACTATCAGAAGAACGCTATCGTGACTATCAACCACTAACAGATGAGCAAAAAAGTGATATGGAAGACAAAACCATTGAGCTTTGGGAAGAAAAAGCAAAAAGTGGTTTATTGAAAAATGATTCGATTCTTTCAAGCGGATTAAACAGTATGAGAATGGATTTTTATGCCCCTGTAAAAAATTCAACAAATCCTGTAGGATTTCAACAATTAGCTGAAATCGGAATAAAAACCTCTTCTAATTATTTAGATAAAGGAAAATTAATAATCGACGAAACAAAATTACGTGAAAAAATTCAAGAAAATCCTTCAGCCATCTACCAATTATTTAATGCAGATGGAGGTACAGAAGAGACAACTGGGATCGCGAAAAGACTCCGTGAGACGATCAAAGATACGATTAGTAATATAGAAGAAAAAGCTGGGAATTCTTTAAAAGTAAATAATCAATATACACTAGGAAGAAACTTAAACTCTATCGAAAACCAAATCGACCGCTTCGAAGATCGCCTTACCCAAGTCGAAGACCGCTACTGGCGACAATTTACAGCAATGGAAAAAGCAATACAGCAATCAAACTCACAAATGAGCTATCTCATGTCACAATTCTCATCGTAATAAAAAGGAGCGAAAACCATGGCAATCAACAACCCATACGCAGCCTACCAGCAAAACGCAGTCACAACCGCCTCACCGGGTGAAGTCACATTAATGCTTTACAACGGCTGCCTGAAATTCATCAAACAAGCATCTCTTGCAATTGATAATAAAAAAATCGAAGACAAAAACACAAACATCCAAAAAGCTCAAAAAATCATTCTAGAACTCATGGTCACACTCAATATGGATCTAGAAATCTCAAAAAATATGGCTGTTATGTATGAATACATCAACCACCGCTTAACAGAAGCAAACGTCAAAAACGACGGCTCTATCCTAAAAGAAGTAGAAGGACTTGTCATTGAATTCCGTGATACATGGAAGCAGGTTATTCAAATCAACCGCCAGCAACAGCATCGTCAAGGTGGACAAGCATAGTGAGCGCCATCTCAAAGGTATACGAAGTGACAGAACAGCTTTTTCAACTAGTGTCTCAACAAGTCACAAAGGATAATCGTGATGAATGCATTCAACAAATCACCTCACTGTTAGAGATGCGGGAACAGCTCCTAACACAGGTTCATCCACCTTTTGCTGCAGAAGAAAAGCAACTGTTTCAGCAAATTGCCGATTGGAATGAAGTGATTACAACTAAATTCGTTGAGATCAAGCAGCATATTCAGCAGGATATGATCCAATTGAAAAAAACGAAGTCATCCAATCAGCAGTATGTGAATCCGTACCAACATGTTTCGGCAACAGATGGTATGTTTTACGATAAAAGAAAATAGGTGAAGCATGATGGGGTCATTAACGAATGATCAATTTGAATTTCTCCATTTTTACTATAATCTCTTAAATACGATTGAGGAAGGCTTCGATTATGTGATTGATAGCTTTACAAATTTGGATCTTACGGATGCCGATCAGGTTTTTAAGGATATTTTAGTAGCTTTTTATCATGTTGATTCATCGAACGACATGTTGCTATCCCTACTTACTGAAGAAGAAAGTGACCTTGTTCAGGATGTGAAAACATTTGATCAAGTGATTTTAACGTTAGATGATGAATCAACCATTTACTTAACTCCTGACAGACATCAAGCGTTTGTAAGAAATCAATTAGCCCCTGTTTATTTGGCTTGGAAGGAAAAAATCCAATCGAAGCTGCAGCCATATATCGCACATTAAAACTCGCCACTCAAGCGAGTTTTTTTTCATATTCTTGAAATCTCTGCCATATACTATTACACCGTAAGGGAAATTTACATAAAAGAAATAAAATTCACAATTTTTTCACGCTGAATTTACGTTTATGCAGGAAACAAGGAGGGGTATATAGAAATAGTAGACATAGCTTATCCCACATTCATGGACATTAACACCACACCTTAGAAGTTGGAGTCATTCAAAGTAATAAATGTGGAGGATAATGGCCTGCAATGTCAGATAAGTTTAGCTAACCCATCAGTAGAGGCTTATGAAAACTCTTACTGAAGGAAGTCTTGCTCTATACAAAAAGGAGGAATTCAATCATGAGATATAACGTCAGAGGGGAAAACATTGAAATAACTCCAGCATTACGAGAGTATACAGAGAAGAAAATTGGTAAGCTTGAACGATATTTTGAAAATTCCGTTGACGCAAATGTCAATGTGAACCTAAAATTTTATAATGATCAAGAGTCTAAAATAGAAGTAACGATTCCGATGACAGATCTGGTGTTGCGTGCGGAAGAATCCAATCAGGACATGTATGCAGCGATCGATCTTGTCGTAAATAAATTAGAACGCCAAATTCGCAAGCATAAAACAAAAGTCAATCGCAAGTTTCGTGAGCAAGGTGCACCAAAGTTTGTGTTCAGCAACATCCAAACAGATGAGGATGGACCAATTGAAGAGGAAGACCAAGAGGTTGTCCGTACAAAGCGCTTTGATTTAAAGCCAATGGACAGCGAGGAAGCGATCCTGCAGATGGACATGTTAGGACACAACTTCTTTGTCTATACGGATTCTAAAACAAATAATACAAATGTTGTGTATAAGCGAAAAGATGGAAAATACGGCTTAATTGAGCCTCATGTATAAATAAAACAGCGCCTTTTAGGCGCTGTTTTATTTATAGAAAAAATGATTTGACAAAATAAAAGACAGCGATTACAATGTGTGTAACGGGTTACATATTGTAAATCTTTTTTAAAGGCCTATCTGTAACCGGTTACACATTATGCTTGAGGTGGAACAGTTGAGAACAATAAAAGATGTAGCACAAGAAGCAGAAGTATCTGTTGCAACTGTTTCAAGGGTGTTAAATAGTAGTGGGTATGTAAATGAAGATACGCGTAAAAAGGTGTTAGATGCAATAAAAAAATTAGATTATAGACCAAATGCTGTTGCGCGAAGCTTATTTAAAAAACAGTCTAAAACGATCGCATTGATTGTTCCGAATATAACGAATCCCTTTTTTCCAGAGGTTGCTCGGGCGATTGAGGATGTTATGAGTAGTAAGGAATATACACTGATTCTATGTAATTCAGATGATCAAGAAGAAAAAGAAAATAAATATTTTGAAGTGATGAAGCAAAAATATGTGGATGGTGTCATCATTGTTACAAGTACACTAACGCCAAAGCATATTGAGAAAAATGGAATTCCAATTGTAGCGGTTGACCGTTTTATTGATAAAGACATTCCTTACGTTTCTGTTGATAATGTAGAAGGTGCAAGAAAGGCGGTTCGATATTTACAATCAACTGGGTGTCAGAAGATTGCACATATACGAGGGCCTGAAAATCTTCTTAATGCAGAACAACGTTTTCAAGGATATAGGTTAGAGCTTCAAAACAAACATTTGTTTAATGAAGATTTAGTTGTAAATGGTAATTTTAACTTTACAACAACGACAGAGGTAACGAAGCAATTATTAAAAAAACATCCGGATATTGATGGAATCTTTGCTGGTAATGATTACATGGCAGTAAGTGTGGTTAAAGCAGCGTTAGCTCTCGGTAAAAGAGTGCCAGAAGATTTATCGGTTATTGGCTTTGATGGAATTAATCTCGCTAAATTAACGAATCCTGAAATCACAACGATTGCGCAGCCTATTTATCAGATTGGTTACAAGGCAGCAGAACTTTTATTAGATTTAATTGACGGGAAACCAATTGATACGTATAACCATGAATTAAAAGTTACGTTAAGTGTAGGCCAGACAACGAAACAAATGAGGTGAACAAAATGAAGAGTCAAAAGATTACCGTGATCGGTAGTATAAATATGGATATCGTGACAAAGTCATCGATCATTCCTAAGGTTGGTGAAACGGTTATGGGTGATTCCTTTTTTACGATTCCAGGTGGAAAAGGAGCAAACCAAGCTGTTGCAGCAGCAAGGTTAGGGGCTGATGTGACACTTATTGGCTGTGTTGGAGAGGATGCTTTTGGAAAAGAATTGACTGAGCATTTAGGGAAACAAGGTATTATGATCGACAATGTGAAACCGGTTACACATTCGTCGACTGGTATTGCATCTATTACTCTATCAGATGGAGATAATAGCATTATCGTTGTTCCAGGTGCTAATTATGAAGTGACACCTGAAGTTGTTAAAGAACACGAGCATATTATTGAAGAAAGTGATGTCGTGCTTTTACAACTTGAAATTCCACTTGAAAGTGTCATAGAAGCCGTTAATCTAGCAAAAAAGCATCATAAAACAGTCATCTTAAATCCAGCTCCGATTCAACCATTACCTAAGGAGCTATTACAGCAAGTCGATTATTTAACACCAAATGAACATGAACAACAGCTATTGCTGTCAGCTAATGACCTTATAGATGAAGAGCTGGAGCAAATAAAGACTAAGTGTATTGTAACACAGGGTTCTAAAGGTGTTACCATCTATAAAAACGAAGAAAAGCTAATATCAGGATTTAAGGTAGAGGCAATCGATACAACTGGGGCAGGGGATTCATTTAATGGAGCTTTAGCTGTTTCACTTAGTAATGGGGCATCTTTAGAGGATGCTTGTCAATTTGCAAATGCGGTTGGCGCCTTATCGGTAACAAAGCTAGGAGCACAATCAGGTATGCCGACAATACAAGAAGTAGAGGCATTTCTTTCAGCACAGAGAGGATGACAGATTTTGAAAAAACAAGGAATACTTAATAGTCATATATCAGAAATACTATCACGGCTTGGTCATACAGATACAATTGTTATCGGTGACTGCGGCCTGCCAATACCAGATGAAACTCTTCGAATTGATCTAGCTCTAAAACAAGGTGATCCAAGTTTCATAGATACTCTGCAGGTTATTTTAGAGGATATGGTTGTTGAAAAAGTTACACTTGCAGAAGAAATAAAAGAGCAAAATACGTCCATTCTAGAGGAAACATTAGGTTTACTAGGTGACGCGGACTCTGAATATGTATCACATGAAAAATTCAAAGAGCTTACGAAAAAAGCAAAAGCAGTCATACGTACAGGGGAGACGACACCATATGCTAATATCATTCTACATGCAGGAGTGATTTTTAAATGAGCCAAACACCTTTAGCGCAAATGAAAGGAATTTCGAAAGCGTTTTCGGGTAATAGAGTACTAGAAAATGTGGAGTTTGAGATTATGCCAGGTGAAGTTCATGCGTTAATGGGGGAGAACGGCGCTGGAAAATCTACACTCATGAAAATATTAACAGGGATTTACGAGCGTGATTCAGGAAGCGTTTACATTAAAGGCGAAGAAGTTCACTTTAAAAACGCGAAAGAAGCAGAGAATGCTGGTATCGCTGTTATTCATCAAGAATTGAATATCATTCCATATCTATCTGTTACAGATAATATGTTTCTAGGAAAAGAATTAACATATGGAAAGTTAGGGATCGTTAAGCATAAGGAGATGCAGCAAAAAACGAAAAAATATTTAAATCGTTTAGGTGTTGATATTGATCCTGACATTGAAGCTGGTGAGCTGTCTGTTGGTCAGCAGCAAATGATTGAAATAGCAAGAGCAATTGCGGCAAATGCTGAGATTCTCATTATGGATGAACCGACTGCAGCATTAACTGATCGAGAAATAGAGGCTCTGTTTGTTGTTATTAATTCATTAAGAAAGAAAGGTGTAGGGATTGTTTATATCTCACATCGTATGGAGGAAATTTTTCAAATTTGTGATCGAATTTCCGTGCTTCGTGATGGACAATTCATTGGGACAAAGGATATTCCAACAACAAATTTTGATGAAATCGTCAAAATGATGGTTGGCCGCCAATTAGGTGACCGTTTTCCTGAAAGAAATACAACTCTAGGTCCTGAACGATTAAAGATTGAGAACTTTTCATGTAAAGGGAAGTTCGAAAACATAAGCTTTTCTGTTAAACAAGGCGAGATTTTAGGTGTGGCAGGTTTGATGGGAGCGGGAAGAACCGAGATAATGGAAGCTATTTTCGGCCATCGTCATAAGCAGAATGGAACAATGATGATCGATGGGCAAGTTGTCTCTATTAAATCACCATTCGATGCGATTAAAAAAGGAATAGGCTTTGTTACTGAGGATCGCAAGAGTGAAGGGTTAGTGTTAGATTTATCTGTTCGTGAAAACTTTTCGCTAACGAACTTAACAAAGATTTCAACAAATAGCTTGATTTCAACTAAGCAGGAAGAATCTTTTGTTGATGACTTAATTCAAAAACTTCATGTAAAAACGGCAAGTCGTGATTTAGCTGTTAAATCATTGAGTGGGGGAAATCAACAAAAAATTGTGATTGGTAAATGGCTTGGCATTGAGCCGAAAATATTAATTTTAGATGAGCCAACACGTGGTGTTGATGTAGGAGCAAAAAAGGAAATTTACCAGATTATGAATCAACTCACCGAGCAAGGTGTCGCAATCATCATGGTATCTTCCGAGCTTCCTGAAATTTTAGGGATGAGTGATCGAATCCTCGTCATTCATGAAGGAAAGGTTTCGGCTATTCTCTCAAGAGCAGAGGCGAACCAAGAAAAAATTATGCAAGCAGCAACAGGGGGGAACGAATAATGAAATCAAAAACGGTTTCAACTAACCTGCAAAAATTAGGACCGTTTGTCGGTTTAATTATCATTATAATCACTCTATCAATTGTAAGCCCGAATTTTATGACAGTTGATAATATCTTGAATGTTCTTAGACAAGTATCAATTAATGCACTTATCGCTTTTGGAATGACCTTTGTTATTTTAACAGGTGGAATCGATTTGTCAGTCGGTTCAATTTTAGCCTTATCATCAGCTGTTACAGCAAGTATGTTAGCAAGTGGGATGGATCCGATTCTAGCTATTTTAATCGGTTTAATTGCTGGTGCCATCATGGGTGCAATCAATGGGTTTATCATCACAAAAGGTAAGGTTGCGCCGTTTATTGCAACACTTGCAACGATGACGGTCTTCCGTGGACTTACACTCGTATATTCAGAGGGTCGTCCAATTACAGGCTTATCAAGCAGTGAGTTATTTGTCCTAATGGGAAAAGGGTATGTTGGCTGGATCCCTGTACCGGTTATTTGGATGCTTGTCACATATGGGATTCTTTACTTCATATTAAAAAAGACAACGTTTGGACGTAAAGTATACGCAATTGGAGGAAATGAAGAAGCAGCAATTTTATCAGGAATTCGTGCAAATCGAGTGAAAGTATGGATATACTCGCTAACAGGGTTATTATCAGCATTAGCTGGTATCATTCTTTCTTCACGTTTAAATTCTGCTCAACCAACAGCAGGTGCTTCATATGAGCTTGATGCCATTGCAGCTGTTGTTCTAGGTGGAACTAGCTTATCTGGCGGACGCGGCTGGATTTTTGGAACATTAATTGGGGCATTAATCATTGGTGTCCTTAACAATGGTTTAAATATTATGAATGTGAGCTCCTTTTATCAGCAAGTTGTTAAAGGAGGTGTTATCTTACTAGCCGTATTGCTTGACCGTAAAAAATCCGCGTAAAAAAAACATAAATGAAACAAGGGGGATTTACCATGAAAAACATGTTAAAAGGGTTATTATTTTTCGCACTAGCAATGGTTTTATTAGTAGGTTGTTCAACTAAGCCGCCAGGTTCTTCGTCTGAAGAAGGTTCTTCAGAAGGAGCAAAAAAAGAAGGAGACGTGAAAGTGGGTCTTTCCATCTCAACACTAAATAATCCATTCTTTGTCACATTAAAAGAAGGTGCTGAAGAACAAGCAAAGGCAAAAGGAATTGAAATCGTAGTTGCTGATGCTCAAAACGATTCAGCAAAACAAGTTAGTGATATCGAGGATTTAATTCAACAAGGTGTTGATGTTTTACTAGTTAATCCAACGGATTCTGCAGCAGTATCAGCTGCAATTGAATCTGCAAACAGTGCAGACGTTCCAGTTATTACGTTAGATCGTAGTGCAGAAGGTGGCGAGGTTGTTGCACATATCGCTTCAGATAACGTGGCTGGAGGAAAAATGGCAGGCGATTTCATCTTAGAACAGCTTGGAAATAAAGGGAAAGTAGTAGAAATTGAAGGAATCCCAGGATCATCTGCAGCTCGTGAAAGAGGAGAAGGTTTCCATCAATCAGTTGATGCAATCGATACAGTTGAAGTTGCTGCAAAACAAACAGCAGACTTTGACCGTGCAAAAGGTTTAACAGTTATGGAGAACATCCTTCAGGGAAATAAAGACATTCAAGCAGTATTCGCACATAATGATGAAATGGCTTTAGGAGCGCTTCAAGCGGTTGAAGCAGCAGGATTATCAGATGTTATTATCGTAGGATTTGATGCAACGGAAGATGCGGTAAAAGCAGTTGAAGACGGCAGACTATCAGCAACAGTGGCGCAAAAGCCAGCTATTATTGGTCAGCAAGGTGTGGACACAGCTATTCAAGTAGCAAATGGAGAAACAGTAGAAGAATTTATCCCTGTTGAGCTTGAATTAGTAAAATAAGTGATGATTGAGAGAGCCTTTGTGTGAGGCTCTCTCTTTTGTGTAAAGAAAAGGACGGAACCTCTTATTTGAAGGTGGGGTGAAGTAAAAAGCAATTTCAACATCATGTTAAGTGGGAAGATAATCCGCAATAGCCGTTTTGTATGGTGCCTGCCTCTAAGCCTAGGTTGTCCCCCACCTAAAATAATGCTAAAATAAAGGATGTTTAATAATCAAAAAATGTAAATTATGATTTCACTCTATACACAGAGGAGCGTATTAAATGCTTGGAATTTTAAATAAGGTGTTTGATTTTAATAAACGTGCCTTAAATCGTTATGAAAAAATGGCGAATCAAATTGATGCGTTAAGCAGTCAAATTGGCAGTTTATCTGATGAAGAACTTAAGGCAAAAACAGAAGAATTTAAAGGTCGTATAGCAAATGGTGAAACGCTTGATGATCTATTAATAGAAGCATTTGCTGTTGTACGTGAAGCAGCAAAGCGTGTCTTGGGAATGTATCCATATAAAGTCCAGTTAATGGGTGGTATTTCCTTACACGAAGGGAATATTTCTGAGATGAAAACAGGTGAAGGGAAAACGTTAACTTCAACAATGCCTGTTTATTTAAACGCGCTTTCTGGTGAAGGTGTTCATATTGTGACAGTCAATGAATACTTAGCAAGCCGTGATGCACATGAAATGGGTCAATTGTTTGAATTCCTTGGCCTCACTGTTGGACTTAACTTAAATTCACTGAACAAAGATGAGAAGCGTGAAGCATATGCAGCAGATGTAACATATTCAACAAATAATGAGCTTGGTTTTGATTACTTGCGTGACAATATGGTTCTTTATCGTGAACAGATGGTGCAGCGTCCGCTTAACTTTGCCGTTATCGATGAGGTTGACTCGATTTTAGTCGATGAAGCGAGAACACCGCTGATCATTTCTGGACAAGCTGCAAAATCGACAAAGCTTTATATTCAAGCGAATGGATTTGTACGTCAGTTAACGCAGGAAGAAGATTTTACGTATGATGTGAAATCAAAAGCTGTTCAGCTGACAGAGGACGGAATCACAAAGGCTGAAAAAGCGTTTGGCATTGAAAATCTGTTTGATATTAATCATGTGAATTTAAATCACCATATTAACCAGGCATTAAAAGCGCAGTTTGTGATGCAAAAGGATGTTGACTATGTGGTGGAAGAAGAGAAAGTAGTGATTGTCGATTCCTTCACAGGACGTTTGATGAAGGGACGCCGCTATAGTGATGGACTTCACCAAGCGATTGAAGCAAAAGAAGGCTTGGAAATTCAAAATGAAAGCATGACATTAGCGACAATTACATTCCAAAACTACTTCCGTATGTATAAGAAGCTATCTGGTATGACAGGTACAGCAAAAACAGAGGAAGAAGAGTTCCGCAACATTTACAATATGCAGGTTGTGGCAATTCCAACGAACAGACCGATTGCTCGTGATGATAAAGCAGATCTTGTTTATCGTTCAATGGAAGGGAAATTCCGTGCTGTTGTCGAGGATGTCTCACAGCGTTATGATCTTGGTCAACCTGTCTTAGTTGGGACAGTTGCTGTAGAAACATCTGAATTAATCTCACAGCTTTTAAAGAAAAAAGGTGTGCCGCATCATGTGCTGAATGCGAAAAACCATGAGAAGGAAGCAGAGATTATTGAACATGCCGGTCACCGTGGTGCCGTGACGATTGCAACAAATATGGCTGGACGTGGGACAGATATCAAGCTTGGCGAAGGTGTTCGCGAACTAGGCGGGTTAGCTGTTATCGGTACAGAGCGTCATGAATCACGCCGTATTGACAACCAGCTTCGCGGACGTTCAGGCCGTCAAGGGGACCCTGGTGTGACGCAATTCTATCTTTCAATGGAAGATGAGCTTATGCGCCGCTTCGGTTCTGAAAATATGATAAATATGATGGATCGTCTTGGTATGGACGATACACAGCCAATTCAAAGTAAAATCGTTTCCCGTGCTGTTGAATCCGCACAAAAACGTGTTGAGGGTAATAACTTTGACGCACGTAAGCAGCTTCTTCAATATGATGATGTCCTGCGTCAGCAGCGTGAGGTTATTTATAAACAACGTTTTGAAGTTCTTGATTCTGAAAATCTTCGTGAGATTGTGGAGAAAATGGTGCAATCAACAATTGAGCGTGTTGTCAATACACATGCATCACTTGCTGAGGATGAGGAAAACTGGAACTTGGATGGAATCATAGATTATATGAATGGAAACATCCTTCAAGAAGGTGAGCTTTCAATCGACGAGCTTCGTGGAAAAGTTCCTGAAGAAATGACTGAGCTCATCTATAAGAAAGCTCTTGCGATTTATGACGAAAAAGAAGCAGATTTCGGTGAAGAACAAATGCGCGAGTTTGAAAAAGTTATTCTTCTTCGTGCTGTTGATTCAAAATGGATGGATCACATCGATGCCATGGATCAGCTTCGTCAAGGTATTCATTTACGTGCATATGGTCAAAATGATCCGTTACGTGAATACCAAATGGAAGGCTTTGCGATGTTTGAAAATATGATTGCTTCGATTGAGGAAGATGTAGCGAAGTACATCATGAAAGCACAAATCCGCAATAACCTTGAGCGTCAAGAAGTAGCAAAAGGCCAAACGGCTGTCCACCCAAAAGAAGGCGATGAAAAACCAAAGAAAAAACCAACTCGTAAAGTAGTTGAAATTGGTCGTAATGAGGCTTGTATTTGCGGCAGTGGTAAAAAGTACAAAAACTGTTGTGGACAACAATAAGTAGCTTTCATCATCAACAAAAGGATATAATATATAAATGACTAAAATGAGAGAGATGGGAACATCTCTCTCTAAAATTGTTGTATTTGACCTCTCACCTTACTTTCTCAATGTGAGAACCTCTAATCATTCGCAACAAACAAATATCCAAAATAACTAATAAATTAACCCCGAGGTGACTGTAATGGAATTAGTAGAAATTCGACATGAACTTGAAAATACAGCTAAACGTTTAGCGGACTTTAGGGGGTCTCTTTGACCTCGATATCAAAGAAGCGCGAATTCAGCAGCTTGAAGGGCAAATGACTGCACCTGATTTTTGGGATAACCAAAATGCGGCACAAGCTGTTATTAATGAAACAAATGCGTTAAAGGAAATGGTCGACCAATTTCATGAGTTAAACGAGTCTTATGAGAATTTGCAATTAACATATGAGCTTGTGAAGGAAGAGGAAGACGCAGATTTACAAGAGGAACTTGTTTCGGAAATCACGGATTTGGTAAGTAAGTTAAATGATTTCGAACTTCAGCTTCTTTTAAGTGAACAGCATGATAAAAATAATGCGATCTTAGAGCTGCATCCAGGTGCTGGCGGTACCGAGTCACAGGACTGGGGTTCAATGCTGCTTCGTATGTACACACGCTGGGCAGAGAAAAAGGGCTTCAAGGTTGAAACACTTGATTATTTACCAGGTGATGAAGCTGGGATCAAAAGTGTGACATTGCTTATTAAAGGACATAACGCTTACGGCTATTTGAAAGCTGAAAAAGGTGTCCATCGTTTAGTACGTATTTCACCATTTGATTCATCAGGTCGTCGTCATACATCATTCGTTTCTTGTGAAGTTATGCCAGAATTTAATGAAGAAATTGAAATTGAGATTCGGACGGAAGATTTAAAAGTTGATACGTACCGTGCAAGCGGTGCTGGTGGTCAGCATATTAATACAACTGACTCAGCGGTCCGGATTACACATCTTCCAACAAATGTTGTTGTGACATGCCAAACAGAGCGTTCACAAATTAAAAACCGTGAACGTGCGATGAAAATGCTTCAAGCGAAGCTTTATCAAAAGAAAATTGAAGAGCAGGAAGCAGAGCTTGCAGAAATCCGCGGCGAGCAAAAAGACATCGGTTGGGGAAGCCAAATTCGTTCATACGTCTTCCACCCATATTCAATGGTAAAAGACCACCGTACAAACACAGAAATTGGAAACGTGCATGCTGTTATGGATGGCGAGCTAGATCCATTTATTGATGCGTTTTTACGTTCAAAATTATCCTAATATCGAAAACAACCAGGTTTGCATCTGCAGCCTGGTTGTTTTTTGTTGTAAAAGTCTTAATGGATTTTTTTATCCTTCTAGCAAACACTACTCATAAATACTTAAGTGTACAATAACTCTTTAACCAATTACCACGTTATTTAGCTGTTGTTCACAGCTTAAGTATCGTCTGCTATACTCGTCTAGGATATTTTATCACTCATCTCAGAAAAAAGGGGGGAAACCCATGAATGTACGGAAACGACATCATCATTCAAATCCTAACCTTGAAAAATTCATTGAATATCTATACATATTAATTGGGTCAGCCTTCGTCGCGATCGGTTTTAATTTGTTTTTACTTCCAAACCGGATTGCTTCCGGCGGTGTCAGTGGGATAAGTACCATTTTAGATGCGATATTTGGCTTTGAACCTGCTTATGTGCAATGGGCATTCAATATTCCGCTTTTCATTGCAGGTGTTATTTTACTAGGAAAACAGTTCGGGTTTAAGACATTGATTGGGACTATTTTTGTTCCGTTTGTTGTGTTTGCCACAAGAAGCTGGCAGCCGGCAACACTTGATCCGTTATTAGGTTCCTTATTTGGCGGAATTTCAATTGGCCTGGGGCTCGGAATTGTTTTTCGAGGGAAAGCATCGACGGGCGGAACAGACCTTGCCGCACAAATCATTCATAAATTTACCGGGCTATCACTCGGTACATGTGTTGCATTAATTGATGGATTAATTGTGTTATTAGCTGCATTTGTATTTGATATTGAACGGGGTCTTTATGCGTTAATCGCCCTGTATGTAACAAGTAAAACAATTGATATTGTGCAAATAGGCTGGGGACGTTCAAAAATGGTGATGATTATTACAAATATGCAGGTTGAGGTGCAAAATGCCATTCTGAACGATATTGACCGCGGTGTCACACGTCTAACAGCACATGGAGGTTTTACGAATAATGAAAGACCTGTATTGATGTGTGTTGTCGACCAGACTGAATTCACAAAATTGAAACAACTGGTAAGAAGTATTGATCCTGATGCATTTGTGACGGTTACGGATGCTTCTGAAGTACTTGGAGAAGGTTTCAAGCGAACGTAAATAGGTTATACTATTTTTGACTACATAACCGTTCTTATTTTGGGGAGGATCGATTGATGAAAACAAAATTACTTGCCTTAATGCTAGGAACATCCGTTATTCTAGGAGCTTGTGGTGGTGGCGAAGAAGAGCCGCAAGAAGAAGCAACTGGTACAACAGAAGGCGAAACAGCGACTGCTGATGCTGAAGAAATCGTGAATCAAAGCTGTATTGGCTGCCATGGACAAAATCTTGAAGGCGGCGGCGGGCCTAATTTAACTGAGGTTGGCGCAAAGTACAACAAAGATGAAATCAAAGACATCATTGTGAATGGAAAAGGAAGCATGCCTAAAGGTATTTTAGATGAAGCAGAGGCTGAAGTTGTTGCTTCGTGGTTAGCAGAGAAAAAATAAAGCTGTAATAATAACATTATTTTTATTAAAAAGAGAGGCTGACTATGACAAAAGTCATCCTTTTTTTCTTGTTTTCCTCAAGATTAGTCAGGAATTTCGGAAAAAATCAATAAAACGCTTTAGAAATCTTTACGATTTTGTTACATTCTCCCATCGATATCCTCCTGAATCCCGCGATATCAAGGTTTTTACCGGCCTTTTTTCTCCTGAAATAAAAATGTAATATAAATTTAGTCTATTTTTGCCGAAAATTGATGTTATAATTGATTTTGTAGTTTACAAGACAAGGATTTATTATGTCTAACAGGTCGACAATTTACGACAATGAGCGACATAATCCAAAAAAACTATAGTAGGGGTTTTTTTATGATCGAAATGTCAGAAGTATATAAAACATACCCAAATGGCGTTTTAGCCATTAATGGGATTGATATAATGATAAACCAAGGTGAGTTTGTCTATGTCGTTGGACCTAGTGGGGCCGGTAAGTCTACATTCATTAAAATGATGTACCGTGAGGAAAAACCTTCAAGCGGTAAGATCGTGATTAATGGCGTCGATTTATCACAGCTTAAAGAATCAAAGGTTCCGATGTTAAGAAGAAGTATTGGTGTCGTTTTCCAAGACTTTAAACTATTACCAAAACTAACAGTCTTTGAAAATGTTGCATTTGCATTAGAAGTTATTGGCGAGAATCCAAAAACAATTAAAAAGAGAGTACTGGATGTATTAGATCTTGTCCAGCTTAAACATAAAGCACGATTTTTCCCAGATGAGTTATCAGGCGGGGAACAGCAACGTGTTTCTATTGCACGTTCTATCGTAAATAATCCTGCTGTCATGATTGCGGATGAGCCGACAGGTAACCTTGATCCTGATACATCATGGGAAATCATGCATTTGTTCGAAGAAATTAATAATCGTGGCACAACAATTGTTATGGCAACACATAATAAAGAAATTGTTAACACGATGAAAAAGCGTGTCATCGCAGTCGAAGATGGAAAGATTGTGCGTGACGAAGCAAGAGGGGAGTATGGTATTTATGATTAATACTCTTGGTCGTCATTTTCGTGAAACGCTAAAAAGCTTAGCAAGAAACGCTTGGATGACATTTGCGTCAGTTAGTGCAGTAACCGTGACATTAATATTAGTTGGTACATTTTTAGTGATCATGATGAACTTAAATAATGTCGCAACAAATCTTGAAGAAGATGTTGAAATTCGCGTTTTAATCGATGTAACAGCAAATGAAAAGGCACAGACAAAGTTAAAAAGTGAAATAGAAAAAATAGAACAGGTCGATTCAGTTGTCTACTCTCCTAAAGAAAAAGAACTTGATCAGCTAGTTGAGAGTTTAGGTGAAGAAGGTAAATCCTTCGAATTATTTGAACAAAACAATCCATTAAATGATGTGTTTGTTGTGAAAGCATCAAATCCTCAAAATACAAAGCTTGTTGCAGATAAAATTGCAAAGTTTGATAATGCATCAAAAGTAAAATATGGTCAAGACGAGGTTGAAAAGTTGTTTGATGTGCTTTCAATTTCTCGAAATATAGGGATCGCACTTATTATTGGTCTTGTTTTCACTGCGATGTTCTTAATCTCTAACACAATTAAAATTACCATTTTTGCACGTAGACGTGAGATTGAAATTATGAAGCTTGTTGGAGCAACAAATGGCTTTATTCGCTGGCCGTTTTTCTTAGAAGGGTTATTTTTAGGAGTTCTTGGAGCCGTCATCCCAATTGCTCTTATCACGACTGTTTATCAATCATTATACGTTTGGGCGCTGCCAAAACTTCAAGGTTCGTTTGTTGAATTACTGCCATTCAGCCCATTTGTATTTAAGATTTCCGCACTTTTACTCTTGATTGGTGCTTTAATCGGAGTATGGGGAAGCTTGATGTCAGTTCGTAAATTCTTAAAAGTGTAAAACTAGCAGTCTTTGATTGCTAGTTTACTAGCTTTTAAACATAGATAAAGGAAATTTAGGCGCTGAATAAGCGCTTCGATATCAAGCCTAAGCGGCCTGAGTCCCCTTGTATTGATAGGTAAGGAACACCACGCGTTCCTCTAACCTGTCTTTTACTTGGCGGGCCTTAATTAGGGCGCTTTCGCTTTTTACATAACGCAGAGGAGGAAACATGTTGAAAAGAAAAATAGCTGTGTTCAGCTTGGCTGCGATCATGGGGACAAGCTCATTATTACTACCAAATGCCAATCTTGCCTTCGCTGAATCGTTAGAGGAAAAAAAGCAGGACATTGAAAAGAAACAATCCAATGTATCATCTAGCATGAGTGAAAAGGAAAGTGAAATCTCAAAACTAGAAAAAGAGGAAGCACAATTAGATTCGGAAATTGAATCCCTTGATCTTCAAGTAGCTGAAACAAAAGGAAAAATAAGAGAAGAAGAAGCTAGCATTGCAGAAACAAAGAAAAAGATTGAAGAATTGAAAGTGCAAATTGAGGAAGTAAAAGCTAGAATCGCAGAACGTAATAAATTATTAGAAGACCGCGCTCGTGCACTTCAAGAGAGCGGTGGAATGGTTAGCTATTTAGATGTGCTTCTTGGTTCGCAGGACTTTGGCGATCTTGTCGCACGGGTAAGTGCCGTTACGACAATTGTCGAAGCAGACCGCGAGATTCTTAGAGCCCATGAAGAAGATAAAAAGTTATTAGAAAAATCAGAGGCAGATCTAAATAGTCAATTAAAAAAATTAGAAGATTCCCTTTCGGAATTAGAAGCTCTGCAAACACAATTAAATAGTCAGGTTAATAAAAAGAAAGAACTTATGAAAAAAGTACAAGTGGATCATGAAGAAGCATCACATGAAATGCATGAATTAGAAGATGAAGCAGCATTTTTAGCTGAACAGAAAAAGGCGATTGAGCTAGAAGAAAAACGTCAAAAAGCTGCAGCAGAAGCAGCCGCTCGTGAAGCAGCCCGTGCAGCAGAGGAAGCTAAGAAAAAAGCCGCAGCAGCAGCTAAAAGCTCAGCAAATTCTAGTTCAACATCAAGTTCTAAATCCAGCTCAGATTCAAGTTCAAGTTCAAACAGTTCATCATCATCATCTTCACAAAAGCCAGCAGTTTCGAGCGGTAGCTTTACGTGGCCAGCATCAGGTACGTTTACTTCTGGTTATGGATACCGTATTCATCCTGTAACAGGCGGTAGAAAGTTACATGCTGGAATAGACATCGCAAACAGTACAGGTACACCAATTGTCGCATCAGCTAGTGGAACAGTCATCCGTTCTGAATATTCTAGCAGCTATGGAAATGTTGTTTACATTACACATAATATCGGCGGACAAGTCTATACAACACTATATGCGCATATGGATTCACGCCTTGTCAGTTCCGGACAATCTGTTTCAAAAGGTCAACAAATCGGAACCCTAGGTACGACAGGCCGTTCAACTGGACCGCATTTACACTTTGAAATTCATAAAGGACCATTTAGTGGTTCATCAAGTTCAGTTAATCCTTTAGACTATCTATAATTATGTTACCCTTATTAAAACCTCTAAAACGTTTGTTTTAGAGGTTTTTATTTTTTGCCTGACCTTTCTGAAGGGATTTTATTGAGTTTGAATTTGGTTAAAATTTATAAAGTAAGAATGGTCCTTCATCAAGGTATGAAGACCTTTTCTGAAGCGAATTAAGTGAGAATGGTCCTTCATCGATGCTATGAAGACCCTTTCTGAAGCAAAATAAGTGAGAATGGTCCTTCATCAAGGCTATGAAGACCTTATCTGAAGCAAATTAAGTAAGAAAGGTCCTTCATCAAGGCTATGAAGACCTTATCTGAAGCGAATTAAGTGAGAATGGTCCTTCATCAAGGCTATGAAGACCTTATCTGAAGCAAAATAAGTGAGAATGGTCCTTCATCAAGGCTATGAAGACCTTATCTGAAGCAAAATAAGTGAGAATGGTCCTTCATCAAGGCTATGAAGACCTTATCTGAAGCAAATTAAGTAAGAAAGGTCCTTCATCAAGGATATGAAGACCTTATCTGAAGCGAATTAAGTGAGAATGGTCCTTCATCAAGGCTATGAAGACCTTATCTGAAGCAAAATAAGTGAGAATGGTCCTTCATCAAGGATATGAAGACCTTATCTGAAGCAAAATAAGTGAGAATGGTCCTTCATCAAGGATATGAAGACCTTATCTGAAGCAAATTAAGTAAGAATGGTCCTTCATCAAGGCTATGAAGACCTTTTCTGAAGCAAGTTAAGTGAGAACAGTCCTTCACCACCACCGTTACCTAATATTTTCTGCTTTTCCATTTGCCTTACATGATTTGTACAAGCTTGACATATACTAAAAAAAGGATGAGTAAAAGTTGTTTTACATAAACCTGGCTAAGTTGGATATAGGAGGTATACGATGAAACAAAGAATAAACGTCATGTTACTAGCATTAGCTTTCGTCATTGGTGCAGGTGGTATGTATGTTGGTATGGGGTATATGGATCATGATACTCCAATGGATGCAAAAGCAGTTGCGTCAATGGGGACAATGTTTAATGCTGAAGAACAGGCATCTGAAATTGAGGGCTTTGATAAGTTCAAGCAGGCTCTTGAATTAATCTCAACTCGATATGTTGAAGAGGTGGATGAAGAGGAGCTGCTGGAAGGTGCGATCCAAGGCATGCTTTCAACGTTGGATGATCCATATTCGGTCTATATGGATAAAGAAACGGCACAGCAATTTTCTCAGTCGCTTGATTCTTCCTTTGAAGGAATTGGTGCAGAGGTCGGAATGAAAAGCGGTAAAGTGACAATCGTTTCTCCATTTAAAGGATCACCAGCAGAAAAGGCTGGGCTTCAACCAAATGACCAAATCATTAGTATTAATGGTGAAAATGTTGAAGGATTAAACCTGAACGAAACAGTCCTTAAAATCCGCGGGAAGAAAGGGACAAAGGTTAAAATCGAGGTGCTTCGAGCAAATTCAAAGGAAAAGCTCTCGTTTAACGTTATACGTGATGAAATCCCACTAGAAACAGTCTTTAGCTCAACAAAGGATTATCAAGGGAAAAAAGTCGGTTATATCGAAGTTACATCTTTTTCGGAAAATACGGCAGAGGACTTTAAAAACGCTTTAGCCAAGCTAGAAAAGACGAATATCGAAGGTCTTGTATTAGATGTACGCGGCAATCCCGGCGGTTATCTGCAAAGTGTTGAAGAAATTCTAAAACAATTTGTTACAAAGGATCATCCATACATTCAAATTGAAGAGCGTAATGGCGATAAAAAACGATATTTCTCAACACTTTCTAAGAAAAAGGATTACCCAGTCACAGTCTTAATCGATAAAGGAAGTGCATCAGCCTCTGAAATTCTTGCCGGGGCATTAAAAGAAGCATCTGGGTATAAGCTTGTTGGCGTTACTTCCTTTGGAAAGGGAACTGTGCAGCAGGCCGTACCAATGGGCGATGGCAGCAACATTAAACTAACGCTTTATAAATGGTTAACACCGAAAGGAAACTGGATTCATAAAAAAGGTGTTGAACCGACAATTAAAGTAGAACAGCCAGCGATTTATCAAGCAAGCCCGATTCAGCTTGAAAAAAGCTTGGTGCCTGATATGAATAATGAACAGGTAAAAACTGCCCAGATCATCTTAAAAGGCCTAGGCCTTGCGCCTGGAAGAGAAGATGGCTACTATAGCAAGGAAACCGAAACGGCTGTAAAAGCATTTCAGGAAACAAATGAATTGCCTGTCAGCGGAAAAATTGATCTGCAAACAGCAGATACCCTTAATCAAAAAATAACGGAAATAAAAGAAAAAGATGAAAACGATCTACAGCTGAAAATGGCAATAAAGGCACTATTTCAATAAAAAGAACAGTCCCTTACCGCTTAAAAAGCGACGGGGATTGTTCTTTTTTTATTTAACGACAGCCCTTCTAATTAACCACAGTTGCCAACTCTCTCTACGGACGAAAACGCCACGTCATTTTCGAATTAATATAGTAAAAAGAGTACTATGCAGGGGGGAATCAGCATGAAAAAGTCCAGCTATCAAAAGGAGCAGGTTTATCAACGGTTAGTCGTGGAATTAAGTGCTAAAAACTCAGCTGCTCAATCACATGCTAGTTCTAGTAAATGGATTCGATTGTTTAGTATGTATATAGCAAACTACACAACGATTAAAGAAGTAGAACAGATTGATCAAGAGTGTGTTCGCGAATATTTCGCTTATTTGGTGAAAAATCATAAGCGGTTGTCTCTTAGCTTGGCAGATATAAAGAAATCCGTGCAAATGCTTGAGGAGATCCTACATATTGAAGTGGACAGTACGATGAGTGACTTTTCTCTTTCAAATACAAGTCTATGGAACAACTTAAAATAAGCATACTCAATTATCATGAGAGATGGTAAAATATGAGTAACCTAATAGTCACGGGTAGTAACAGTAAGGTGGGATTCTGTTTTGTTAGAAAATTGGTTACTAGAGTTGCTTTTTGCTGTTGGCCGCTTCTTTATTCATCCATTATTTTATTTGTTTTTCCTCATGACACTCGCTTATGGTTATGTTCGTGTGAAGCGGGAAAGAAAGTCTTTTCATATACGTGTCCAAGATTTATATGATGAAATGAAGTTTACCTATACAAAGGGATTGCTTATTGGTGGTATTGCATCTGTTGTCCTTTTTTGTTTAGGTGTCAGCCTGCCATTTGGAACGATCGTCTTGCTTGCCATCATCACCGCAATCATCGGTTTTACGTTTCAATTACGTTGGCTGTCAGCTGCTTTTTCAGTTGGCATCACTTTCTTTGTTACAGTGCTGTTAACAAGTGGACAAGCTGGGGGAATACAAGAATTTTTGGTTGGTTTGTCAGAAACGAATTATGCTTCATTAAGTATCCTAGCCGGGTTAATGATTATCGCGGAAGGTGTGCTAATTTATCGTACAGCATATAAAAACACATCACCTTTTATTAAAACGAGCACGAGAGGATTACCAATTGGTACACATCAAGCAAATCGAACATGGATGCTGCCTTTGCTTTTTCTTGTACCAGGTGGCACATTAACCTCAACATTACCTTGGTGGCCTGTCTTAACGATAAATGGAGAACCGTTTTTACTGATGTTCATTCCGTTTTTTATCGGTTTTCATCAACGTATACAAGGGTCGCTGCCACAGGCAAGTATTAAAGTTACTGGACTCCGCGTCATATGGCTTGGTGTCGCAACCTTGCTTCTATCGGTGCTAAGTATATGGTTTACTGTCGCTGCGTTTATCGCGATGTTCATCGCAATGGTCGGACGTGAAATCATTACAATACGTCAGCGAATCAATGATAATGCAGCAGCCTTTTATTTTTCAAAGCGTGATCAGGGCTTAATGATCCTAGGCATACTTCCTCATTCACCAGCAGAGAAAATGAATTTGCAGGTAGGGGAAATGATTATGAAGGTAAATGGACAAGCTGTCAAAACGGTTGAAGAATTTTATGAAGCCCTTCAGAAAAATGGTGCATTCTGTAAGCTTGAAGTCATCGGTTACAATGGTGAAATTCGTTTTGTCCAAGGTGCTTTGTATGTTGGCGAGCATCATGAACTAGGGATTTTATTTGTACAGGATGATAAGAAGTGGGAGACGGAAGCAGTTTAATTCTCCGGAGCTTTTAAAAAGAAAATGTTTATATTCGCATAAAATGAGAGGTACTTAGAGGTGATGGTTAAATCCCTTATAAGTACCTTTTTTTTATTTCGATGAAAAATGATTAGTACTAAAAATAGATGGGGATAAATGGAAAGTATTTATTGTGTTTCTAAAAAATCAATTTGACAGACCGTATACATTTGTATACAATTTACATGTAAGTAACGTATACGAATGTATACAAGGAGTGTTTAATAATGAAGGATTTAGAAGGCCATATGAAAGGTGAAAAGCATAGGGGTGGGGGGCATAAAGGAAGACGCCATCATCATGGTGCTCAAACCTTTCGCAGAGGTCGTGCACTTGAGTTTTTAGAAAGATTAAATGTAAAACGTATAACATTGACGCAACAACTTGAAGCACCAGAGTTCCAAGAGATCAAACAAGTTATTCTTGGAGAATTAAAAGCAATTGAGTTGATAATTGACGAATTTACTAAGCACTTTGACATCCACGAAGTAGAAGACATGAATACAAAAGAGAACCAATCAGAGAATGAGTAAGAAAATGGTTTAGTTACTAAAAGGAGGAACAGTTCATGAATATCATAGAAATAATCAATTCTCGCCGCAATATAAAAAGTTTTAAATCAGATCCGATCAATATGGAGCAAATTAGCAAATGGCTGCAAGCCGGTACGATGGCTCCTAACCATAAAATGACCGAACCATGGGAAGTGTTTATCATTGGTCCGGAAACAAGAGCAAAGTTAAACCATAAATCCGATTTCTTCAATGCTCCAGCAGTACTTGCTGTTTTATCCAAACATGGCAGCACAGAAGTTGAAACAGTGGAAAATGCACTTGCAACTGCTTGCTTTGTACAGAATTTTAATTTAGCTGCTTGGGCAGAAGGTGTTGGAACATTCTGGTCCTCAATGGGGAATGCGCAGAAAAACCGTGATATTATGGGTGTTCCCGCTGGATATGATGTTATCGGGGTATTTGGTGTAGGTTACCCAGAAGAAATTAATAATCCAAAAGAAAGAACGCCGATTCAAGAAAAAATAAAGCACTTATCATAAAAAATATCATCTCCAGATATCGTTTTTCATCATAGTATAAATGTAATTTTTTATGAGCTCATCAAATTTAAATTCTGGAGGAAAAAGTATGAATGCAGATGAGTATATTGATTCTCTGTATAGTAAAGATGATCCTATATTAGATCATGTTTTAGAGAGTATTATTGCAAATGGCATGCGAAATATATCCGTACCCCGAATATTGGGAAACTTCTTACCCTATTAGTAAAGATCTCCGGAGCCAAAGAAATACTGGAAATCGGAGCACTAGGGGGATATAGCGGTATCTGTCTTGTTCGCGGTCTTCAGAAAGAGGGGCATTTGACCTCTCTAGAATTAAAGCAAGAATATGCTCAATTGGCACATGAGAATCTAAAAAAAGCCGGTTTTGGCGATCGTGTCACTTACTATACTGGAGAAGCATTAAAAAGTTTAGATCAACTTGAAATGCAACAAAAAAAGTTTGATTTCATCTTTATTGATGCGGATAAGGAAAATTATCCGAACTATTTAGATTGTTCATTACGTTTAGCTAATCCTGGTGCATTAATCGTTGGGGATAATGTTTTACAACGCGGACAGGTATATGACTTCTCACATGTTGATTTACGTACTGAAAATATGCGCGCTTTTAATCATCGCATGGCGAATGATCCTAATTTGGAATCTATCATTCTGCCAGTTGGACAAGGGTTATCTATTGGTCGTGTAAAGGGATAAAAATAATAAGGATGAGGAAGGTTACCGATTGGTTTTAACCGTTGGTATCCTTTTTTATTTTTAAAATTTAGCAGTTTCTGAGGCTGCTATAACTAACTGAACAAAAATTATGAATAAGTAGACGGAAAGGAATGGGAAATCCTTTATTTTTTCAACAAAAGGGCCACCTTGTTGAATAATCAGGAAGATTAAAAATTGTGATTAAATATTGTTTTGTTTATGAAATGTTTAACTTTACTAGCGTTTTTTATAGGTAAATAGAGTCTATTAAAAAAATTAGTATCTCTTGAATTAAAGGGATAATGTAATGTTAAAACAGTAGGATTGGATCCGATCCACTAATGATAAGAAAGAGGCTGTCCTTTAAGTGTCACATACTTAAAGAACAGCCTCTAAGTTATTATTATGGGATCGCATAAACTTCGACAGTGAAGCTCTCTCCATTCGTATTTTCCGGATTGGCGATATAAAGATCCTCGCTGGTTTCGATTTCTGTTTCCGATCCGTCCTGGAGGTCATAGAAAATGGTTTCATCGATACCGAAACTAATGTCTTTCATGACATCGAACTTGGCATCCGTTGGTCCATCGACGATTTTCCACTGTAACTTGGTCGCATATGACGGTATGTTCTGAATAGAGAAGTTATCGCTGGAACGGTGGTCCTGACCGTCTTGTGGCTGGCCTTCAGAACGAATCGTCGCAATTTTCTCAGGGGCTTCGACCTGGACGTGGAATCGGTCTCCGTCTAATATACGGTCATACGCGTACCAGGTACCTAGCCATGTCCCTGCAGCTTGATTGGAGTCCGATGAAATAAGGCTCACAGAAAAATTATCCGATCCATTCGTCGAGGAGCCTTGCCAGGTGGAAGCGAACGGATACTCGTCACAATCCTTGCCGGTCCGATCCTCATCTTTGAATTCCCGGTCACAAGTCCTTCTTGTCTTTGACCTGTTGCTGTTGTATTCATCCGGATGACGTTTCGTATACATCCGTGTCAACGTGCTGTCGCCGACAGCGCCCGGTATCTTCTTTCCGACCATTTGAGGCTTTGTCTGTTCCGGGTGATCCATCGCGAACTTCCAATGCTGGCCGGCTTCGGCTAACATCGAAAATTCCGGTTTCGTGATCGGAACATTGAAGATTGGCGTGGCTTTGCTGAATACTGCCCCTTGCCAGAAATATTGATCAGGGAAAGCGAACATATATTTTGCAGAATCGTAACGAACGGTCTGTTTAATGCCATCAATGCTCTTTTGAAATTTTCTTGGTGCGTGGGTAAGGGTAAGTTTTGGCCAAAATTCCATGTACCCCAACTGATCAGGGTTTGCATCAGATGGTGGGGGCGCTTCAGATGTGAAAATTTCTGTACTGAAGTTCGTGTTTTTCCATTGGGCGATCGTTCGTTCCGTCGGTGGATAGTCGGGATCCTCTTTACAGTCACCTGCGTTCAGCTTGGCTTCACATACCATATCGATTTTCAACTTGGCTCCATTCAAGGATGGATGGGTCACGAGAATATCGTCAAGTGTATAATAGACTCTCATTTTCCGGCTTTGGTTGGAGCCATAGCCTATTTCAGTGAATTGAAATTGAACGCCTTCGTTAAGACAGATCCCACCAAAGCATTTTACAGGGACTTGATATGTTGCGACGTGGGACCAACAGAAGGAATACCGGTTCTTGATATACCCTGTTTCTGAACTGCTGTCTGGACTTCTCTGGCATTCTTCTGTAGTCAGGATATGATCATAGTCGAAGTCAGGGGGTGTCCATCCGGCTGCCGTCTTGACCGGAGGCGCTATGTTCGCTCTGTATGTTGTGTCACTTTGCTGGTCTTCTTCCATCAATTCATCTAATGTTTGGATGCCTTCTTTTTTCTGGATCTGATCTTGCTTGATCCCAAGCTCTTCAACTGACTTGCCTTGCTTCATAAGTTTAGTTGCCTTTTCAATCTTCTCCTTGTTGTTTGGGAGCCAATAACCTCCGCCATTTGAATCAGACTGCGCTTGTACTGGTGAAATCATTCCTATGACCAAAAACAAAAGAAGTACAGATAAAACGATATGTCTGTAAAAACTGGACATCCTATCCCTCCCTTATTTTTTGATTTGGAACAAAATGTTGTCTTAGACACAGATAGAAGAATTTTCCTTGTAAACAATAAACTAGATCCATTACTTCGATGGCATCCAAATCGATGACAGGATACTATAAATAGAAAAGTTTGACAATATATTCCAATGAAAATGCAACCAATAACCTACAATAATTTCCAGAATAATTAGCGTACTAGGAAAAATGGGTCGTATAAAGAACCCATTTATATCGGGCGCTTGTGCGGCTGAGCTTAGGTCGTATCATATAACGGGTAGGATTCCCGTCGAGTAAGAACTAGCCATTCGCTCGTAGCGAGTCTTGGAGGACTAAAGGTAACTTTAGTTTTTAAGCCGTAGACAGTTAGGTGGCGGGACGAAAGCCAATTGGTTGAGCCATTGGACAGTTACAAGAGGAAAAGATGATGCCTGAAGGCGTTAAAATCAGACGAATACGGTACCTTAACAATATAGTGGAACAAGATTATCGTTTCATTAAGAAACGTGTGCGTTCTATGTTGGGATTCAAGTCGTATGAAACAGCCACTTCTATATTGAGTGGTATTGAGGCGATGCATATGATGAAAAAAGGACAACTTCACCAACGGTTGAAGTCTGTCCAAAATGAAGTCAAATACATACATAAGTTGTTTGGAATTGCATCATAATCTGTCATTGAACAAGCAACAGTATGTCCAAGTTTTAGAGATTACTTGCAATTGTCTTGAAGTTTTTGCACCAGAACCCGAGTTTTTACAATAAACGTTAGGGTAATGAAAAGATAGATTCCCAGTGTAATACTTGTAATAACAATAGATGTGGTGAAAATGACACCAATTAAAATAGAAATCAAAGCGATGATGGCAAGCCAGGTTGTATAAGGAAACCATTTTACATGGTAGCCCGAAACGTCTGGCTGCTGCTTCCTTGATTTTAAATGGGCAAAGGCAATAATCAGCCATATGAATAGGACGGTATAGCCTAGAGAACCCATTAAAAAATCAAATGTTTTGCTTCCTGCAAATAAAGAGATCAATACACCTACATAGAGAGAAGATGTGCACATTAAAATCGAATAAACAGGCACCTTCTTTTCTGACAGTTTCGCAAAAATTTGCGGAACCCGTCCGTCCTCAGCCTGGGTATACAGCACACGGGATGAGCCGTATAAGCCTGAGTTCATGGATGAAATAATCGCTAATAAAATAACAGCATTCATAATGTGATCTGCTCCCGGAATGCCTATCATCTTAAACACCAAAACGAAGGGACTTTCCTGAACGGCATTTACTTGATTCCATGGAATTAAACTAACGATTATAAAGAAAGGGAAAAGGTAAAAAGCAATAATTCGTGTTAATGTACTACGAACCGCTTTTGGTACCACTTTCTCAGGGTCCTTCGTCTCTGCCAAGGTTACGCCAATAATTTCGGTTCCTCCGTAAGAGTAAATCACAACAAGCATTGCTGTAATTAATCCGCCCGGCCCTTGAGGGAAGAATCCACCGTGCTCTGTTAAGTTGGAAAGGCCGGGAGCCGAATGTTGGCCAAAGGATACAAATAAAAGCAGTAAACCAGCCAAGATAAAAATGATGATGACACTAATCTTGATCAAAGCAAGCCAGTATTCTGTTTCTGCAAAGATTTTAACTGACAGCAGATTGACGATTGTAATTAAAGCTGAAACGGATAATGCTAACATCCAAATCGGATAATCGGGAAACCAATATTGAAGGAAAATCGCAGCAACTACGGCTTCAGCTGCAATATTTAATACCCACATCTTCCAATAAATCCAATCAAGAAAATGAGCAGGGAAATGTCCCAAGGTCGACTGAACAAGATCACGGAAAGTCCTCGCATTGCTATTGCGAACGGCCATTTCAGCCAATCCCTGCATAATAAATAATAAGATAATCCCGCCGATCAGGTAGGCAATAATAACAGAAGGCCCTGCCATATCAATGGCGGAACTGCTTCCTTTAAATAATCCGGCACCAATGCTTCCTCCTAAAGCCATCATCATAATATGACGTGAGGTCATGGTTCGATGCAAACTCTGGTTGTTATTTTCCATAACTTTACCTCCACTTTTGTATAAGTAATACTTTTATTCACTGACTGCCTAATACCAGCCAGAAGCTGACTGCATCTAAAAAATAAAAAAGGCTTATCGTCTCTTTTCTCATCATGAAATGAGAAAAGAGACGATAAGCCTTTAGCTAACCGCGGTACCACTCTTGTTGATCCTGTTGAATCCTGCTTTTAGACCTTTTAACGGGGGTTAATCGTCAAGACATAGGAAATTCCGGTTCATTCCTTTTGTCAAGCAGCTCCCGGGCGAGTTCAAAGCGATCATAGACTGCGTCACACCAACCCGCAGCTCTCTGTTCCTATTCATCAGCTTTTACTACTCCCGTTCTTTGCTTTTGTAAAATTAAAAGATATTGGACAGTTCTAAATTAATACATATCACTATATATGCTGAATTTTTTTATGTCAAGAATTTATTTGCTATTCTTTTTTTATCGTTTGTATGATTCTCGTATGAACCTTCTATCATCAGCATTTAGAAGTATTCCTTGTATATAACGAACAGCGGGCCACCAAGTGATTTCGTTACGAACGGACAGCAATCAGAACCTTTGAAAAGTAATCCTCTCTTTTTTGTTTCTTATCGTGGTAGAATGTAAAAGCGGTAATCAGGGGAAATCCGGTGCAAAATATAAAAAGTTAGATTGAGGGTTATGGTGCAAACCTCGAATTTTGTCAAAGTATCAACAAAAATATAAGGTTAATTCCGAACGTTTCAGTTTTATATGCCGTTAATATTCGGCATATAGTTTTCCATTCTGAATAAAAATTGCTCGTGGAGTAGGTAATATTCATGTTAGTTAGCCGTCTGATTCTTTTTGCACCAGAACCAAATTTTTTATCCATATTATCGGTATAATCTTTGAAAACTTCTTTTTCAAAGATTATCAATATGTAAAGGTTCCGGTGAAACAGTAGAATTATAGGATATTCCTGTGAGGTAAGTGTAAAGAAAGTGGATAGAAGATACAAAAAAAAGCATCTGCTTTCAGCCAGCAGCTATTTTTTCAGCAATTTAAGAAACCCATATCTAAAAGGATTAGATTGGGCTTCCTTGCTTCTTATAAACTTCGATTATATTTCAGTTTTCCTGTTTATATACAACAATTAAGAAACGTTCTTTAACTTTTCTGTTAATCGTAGGAATTCCCTTTTGTTTTTATCTCGTAAGGATTGGTCAATTTTCTGTAGGATTTTCTCTTTTCGGAAATCAAGTAGAGCCTTGTCTAACACCATTTCAGCAAATAGAGAATCTAGGACATTTAATTCAGGTTGTGGTGAATTAAGCAAATTCTTTTCCATAAAAAATCAACTCCTTGACCTTTTTTCTATTATACTAACCACTTTCATAATATTCAAAACATTTGAATTAGAATTCGAGACAATAACAAAATTAATGGCACGGAAATAGTGTAAGCGACCTTGTTTATTCTGATAAGAATAAACAAGGTCGCTTATTGTTGTTAAAAATCTTTTTTAATCTGTTTAGTCAATAGGGGGTATTTTTGCACATCCCCCGAAAAAGAGGAATAAGGAGTACTTCACTGAAATTAGGGAAGTACTCCTGTTAAATGACAATAAAGTTGTTGAATTTCCAATAAAGTCGTTTAAAACATAATAAAGTTGTTTAAAAACGTCAGTCATGTTATTCCGTTAAAGGGCCATATTCTTGAATAAGAGAAGGAATTATTCGTAAGTAAAACCGATCTATAAGTTATTCAATTAACGGGGAGTTTAGTATAGAAGCTAGTTAATGAGAAGAGACTTTAATGGACATCAATCCAAAAATTGGTTATTCTAGCAGCTGATCTGTTATCAAACAGAGGAAATATAAATCCGATGATTGACTGAAAAATATGTTTACAAAAAAACAGAAAAGGAAGGTTGATTCCACATGATAGGAACGGAGAGTAAAAAACAAGAAATTTTAAAAGCTTACCAGTTCAGACATGCTTGCAAGTCATTTGATAACAACAAAAAGATTTCGGATGAAGATTTTCACTTTATTTTGGAGACAGGAAGATTATCTCCAAGTTCAGTTGGCTTAGAGCCTTGGAAGTTTGTCGTGATCCAGGATGAAGCGCTTCGCGAAAAATTAAAACCTGTATCCGGCGGTGCCCAGGGACAACTGCCCACTGCCAGCCATTTTGTAGTTATATTGGCTAGAAGAAAAGAAGGCTTAAGGCATGATTCGGTTCACGTGATCAAAATGATGAAAGACATTCATCATATGCCTGAAGAAGTTGTGCAAGGTCTTTCCGGTTTCTATAAATCCTTCGTCGAAACAGAACTCGAAGATAATGACCGTCTCATTTTTGAATGGGCAAGCAAACAAACATATATAGCATTGGGAAACATGATGACAGCCGCGGCTCAAATTGGTATTGATTCCTGTCCGATCGAAGGTTTTGATAAAAAGCAGGTGACCGCTATTTTACAAAATGAGGGTATCATTAACGCAAACGATTTCGGTGTAGCCTGTATGGTCGCTTTCGGATATCGGCAAGAGGATCCCAAACGTCCAAAAACAAGACAAAATCTGGATGAGGTTGTTGAGTGGCGATAAACTTAAGATGATATTTCTTAACATCAGGAGACATGTTCACAAAGACATGTCTTCTTTAAATGTCATTTTGGCGATAAGTCCCAAAATAGCTATATAAATGAAAAACTGGAACGGAGGGCGAAAATACCTACGTATTTAAAAGATACGCATTTGAATCGTGTTTAATAAATTGTTCCATTAAATGGCGCATTTCTGGAGCAAGAAATGTGCTCTTCTTAATGAATTTGTCCATTTAATGGAAGAAAGATATTGCTTATATTAGACTCTAATATAGAGGGAGAAATTAGTTATGGAGGTGAATAAGAATGAATTATGTCTTTATCGTTTTAATAGAGTTTTATCCATCTTGGCTTGCCATGACTCGTGAAGAAAGAGGAAAACGGGCTAATGAGTTAAAAGAAATTATCTTAAAATACCCTGAAGTACACGTGCGTTTCTTTGATGCAGAAGCCTTACCTGGAAAGGATTACACAGATATTATTTTTTGTGAAACTAATAATGTTCAAAAGTACCATTATATGTGGGAAGAATTAAGAGACCATCCTGTATATACAGAAGGGCATATGAAGATTAAAAACGTTATTATGGGAATAGAAGAAGCCTATAAAAAGTTTGAAGAAGATTCATTTAATAATAATTAAGCATTTTCATCACTTTTTCTTATCGAGTGCTTTTCTTTAACATCTGTGGAGCCTATATCTAACATAAACGATCTTCCGGAAAAGGGCACACAATTTATCTCTTAGCAGGAAAACAATTAAGAGAGCCAAAGGAGGATGAAAACAAATGATCAAACAAAAGAAGAGCTGGTGGATTTTAGCTATTGTATCGATCGGGGTGATGCTGCCTTTTATGTATCCTTATTTGACTCTCGATCCTGCTAAAAGCCGTATAGCGATTTCATCAGAAACCATCGAATATCCTGCACTGATCATGCATATTGCATTTGCTTTCATTGCCTTAGTGACCGGGTTTCTTCAGTTTATAAACCGTATTCGCCGCGATAACCCAAAGGTCCATCGCATTATTGGCCGAATCTATGTCATTAGTGTCTGTATCAGCGGCCTTCTTGCACTCGCCGTTATCTTCTACGTTGAAGATTTTACAAAAGCATTGGCCTTTCTGGCATTGGCCATTTTATGGTTATTTACAACCTGGCAGGCTTACCGAAAAGCTGTAAAAAGACGTTTCAGCGAACATCGGATATGGATGATACGCAGCTTCAGCATCACCCTGGTGGCTGTCAGTGCCCGCATCCTGGTGCCGATTCTTCTTCTCTGTTATCTTACTTTGAATGGCTTCACGCTTTCAGGCGGAAGAGAGCAGCTGATCGAAGAGCTTCTAAAGGTAAATATTTGGGCGGGCCTTGTTCTGAACATCGTGATCGTCGAGTGGATGATCCTGAGCCGTAAAATGAAAGAACTTTAATTTTATCATTGAATCTACCGTTTGGAAGTCAGATTTCACAATCGGCCGCGTTTTTAGAGTAACGAAAAAAGCCCAATTTCTTAATTTTAATACTGAGAAACTGGTCATTTATCAAAAAAAATTTACGATATATTAACGGGAATTCATAATGGAACTGAGGCAGAGCCATTTGGCTGGACTCTTAAGTTGTAGACTTAGAGATTGAAGCAGGAATTAATTATTTAGTTCCTATTTCTGTACATAATATCGTGGGGAAGAAGGTAGTACTGTGAAAACAACAGGAAATTTTACCGACAAGGCCGATATATATGCGAAATATCGCCCCAGTTACCCTAATGAATATATTGATTATTTATTTTCAGCTAACCAACTGAAAGAGGATCGGATTGTGGCCGATATTGGTTCAGGTACGGGGATATTTAGCCACCAGCTGCTTGAAAGAGGTTTATATGTTATTGGAGTTGAGCCAAATGATGACATGAGAAAGATGGCTGAGCAATCGTTAAAACTATATTCTCGTTTTAAATCAATAAAAGCAACTGCTGAAAATACCACTTTAAAAGGGAAAAGTGTGGATTTAGTAACTGTTGCCCAGGCATTTCATTGGTTTGATAAAGAAGCATTCAAAATCGAATGTCAACGGATTTTGAAACAAAAGGCAAATGTCGCTCTTGTTTGGAATAGCAGAGATTTAACTAGTCCGATTATTAAAGAGAATGCAGAAATTTGCCAAAAGACCTGTTCAAATTTCAAAGGATTTAGCGGTGGAATAGAGGAAACTCCAGAAGTGTTTAACAGCTTTTTTAGGGATGGAAAGTATGAGTTTAAAAAGTATCAAAATGATTTGCTTTTTGATTATGAAGGCTTTTTGGGAAGGAATTTATCAGCGTCCTATGCTCCGAAAAAAAATGACGAAGAGTATAAAAGTTTTGTTTTTCTCCTATCAGAGTTATTCGAAAAATACAGTAAGAATGGAAAAATTGTTCTCCAAAACATAACGCGAAGCTATCTAGGCAATGTCTAGACAGCCGAACATAAAAGGGCTTTAATCGAAGTTCCCATTTGAATTTTAGATTATCATTTACTAATTACGATTTTCAACAATCGGGCCATATTCTTGAATAACAAAAGCAAGCATTACATCGATTTTTTTACATATAATTCCATGTTAGCATTTAAATATAGGGAGGAAATATGTGTAATGATTAATAAAAATTTACTAAAGGATGTCATTGTTGTTGGGGGAGGACCAGCGGGTATGATGCTGGGTTTATTACTGGCTAAGGCTGGTGTTCAAGTAATCGTCTTGGAGAGCCACGATAATTTTGATCGTGAATACCGTGGAGAAGTGCTTCAGCCCCGTTTTATTCAATTGCTTAATCAATTGAAATTACGCGAGTATATCGAACAATTGCCTCATTCTAAGCTAAAGAAAGGTGCTTTTTATCATTATGATAAAAAGAAAGGTGACTTTGATTTTACTTCCATGATTGCAGAAGCACCTTATGCGCTCTGGATTCCTCAGCCTATTTTACTTCAAGCACTCTACAATAAAGCAAAGGAATATCCAACGTTTGATATGATGTTTCATGCCCCGGTAAAAAAACTACTCGAGAAGGATGGAACAGTAACAGGAGTGGTTGTTGAGCGAGAAAATAAAGAGCTGCTTGAATTTCAGGCGAAAATAGTAGTCGGAGCTGATGGACGGTTTTCCACGATTCGTCGTTTAGGTGGTTTTGAATTAGAATATCAACATTATCCTGGTGATCTAATCTGGTTCAGTGTAAAACGGCCTTCTCATTGGGGTGAAGAATTACGATTTAAAATCACAGAGGGACACAGCTATATAACACTGCCGAAATACCCTGATTTACTTCAAGTAGGCATTGCTTTACCACGGGGTGAATGGAAAGAAACACAGCGTCAAGGGATAGAAAATTTTCGTCAAGAAATTATGCATGCAAACAAAGGATTTCATGAATTTGCTGAATCTTTGGTTGACTTTAAACCGTTCGTACCACTTCAAGCTAAAAATCATATGGTTAAAACGTGGGCAAAGAATGGCTGCTTGCTGATCGGTGATGCTGCTCATTGTTCATCTCCTGTAGGAGCAATAGGAGTTTCTTTAGCAGTAACGACAGCAGTTGTAGCGGCTGATGTTATTTGGGATGCGCTACAAAAATGTGATGTCTCAGCTAAAGTTCTCTGTAGAGTCCAAGAAATTCGAAGTGAGGAGATTGAGGAAATTCACCAAATTCAAGAACGAATGGGAAATTTGTTTTTTACTTCGTCAAAATTTGTGAAAGGGATCCGACCATACATCGTATCTGCTGCTTTCAAGACTCCCCTTTTTTCGATGATTCAGAAGAAGCTATTTGTCATGAAAAAACCTGTAGCCATTAATCCTGAATTTGTATTCGATAAATAACAAGATGACGATCATCTTTATTTATTGTAAAAACGGCTCTTTGTTCTTTATGGCTGTTCGGGGTTCACGTCAGGTGGCGGGTTCCATCTGTAGGTGTCGATGATGTTCCATAGAAAAAAAGTTCTTTACTGGAACAGGCAGTTGTTCTTAAATAAACGGGCCAGATTGTTTAAGATCAAAGTTGAAATAGCTTAGAGATTATGAAGAGTTGTACTTAAAGTAATATTGTACTAATTATGGTGTTATAAATATTTAAGAAATAACTAGTAGCCATATCAAACGGAGGAGCGTACCTGTATTCGAATACAGTTCTAACTAATCCCAGGTGAACTTCTCAAAAGGTAAATAAGATTCTTTATAATAAATACCTTGTTCAAGGTCATAGATCAATTTTGCAGTTGCTTTCTGAGCTTCCTTTTTTGTTTTAAAGCCACTCCTTTTCTGTTTTGGGATCTCTACAAAAAGCTACAATTTTTCGTAAAAACTCCCTACCCTGCTACATAAAATTTACATAACTTTAACATTTTCCCTATATTCAAATATCATACACTCCTTATAGTAAAATTTGTGTGTTTAATAAGCATTCAACTTCTTAAATTTCGTCTAAGAGATTGAATAAATATTAAAGGAGAAAATAAAGTATTTTAAAATTAATCATTTAAAAATTTGCAGCAGAAAAGGAGAAACATAAAAGGTATGAAATTTATGAAAAAAAAATCAATAATATTACTTGCAACACTAACTATGGCATCTTCTACGCTTCCTGTTCAGGCCGCCAGTCAATATTCTGATATCGAGCGGAGCTTTGCGAAAAATGAAATTCAAACTGGGGTTGATAATGCCTCAATAAAAGATAAGCTTTCAAAACCTTCAAAGCCACAAGGGACTACTGAAGAAGTAAATGTAGATGCTCCTGAAGTTAATCAACCTTTACCAGCAGTGGATAATGGTGGAAATGCTAATGATGCTATCTTAAAGAATATAGCTGCGACTAATCCTTTTATTAATATTTTAGATGGTTTTGATCAAATCTGGTCTATGAATCAACCAGATTGGAGAGACGGAACAGCGTTAACTAAACCAGGTGCAAATGGTAAGGTTGCAAACTATGGTGACGGACCTACCGTTTATTTTGATGGATATAAAAATGATAAGACAAAAGTAGTAGCAGATAAGAAGACATATGCTAACGAAGAAATCAGAGATGCAGAGACTTGGGCAGCTAATATAAAATATGTAGAAGACGTTACCAAAAACAGAACTGATGAAGAGGCGTTAGCGGCCTATTATGATGATCAAAGAGATAAGATATATAGTATGATGGAAGCTTATGGGCCTTTAGCTAATACCTACGTAGATATCGTTAACCCGATCACAAGTGTTGTAAGATCAACAGAGGACATGAATAAAGTATTGGAAGAAACGACTGTTGAAGACGAAAGTCAAGGAATGGGACAATGGAAGGGATCTGAACTATCAGATGCGATGGATTTAGTTCATTTAATTAGATTTAGGAGCCCTTCTTCGTCAAACCCTTCTAAGTACTTTTTCTCTTCTCCAAGACCATACAGAATGAATTCAAATGGAGAAGTGAAAGAAGTTGTTGATAAGAACGGTTTACCTGTTTGGGAAACAATCGGCAGTGGTGAAAGTACAGTAGAAGAATTACCTTCAGGTGGTAAAAAAGAAACGGGAGAAAGACATTACCAACAATATGAAACGAATGTGGAAGTAATTCCTGCATTAGAATATGTAAAAAGAGAAGCGGAAGACGGAAGAGGCAAAGACGGAGCTTTTCCAAGTGGGCATACAAGTGCATCTTATTTGTCAACATTCGGATTTGCATACGCAACACCGGAAAGATATGCTGAATTTTTAACAAGAGCTGCTCAAATGGGAGAAAATAGAATAGTGAGTGGAATGCACTCTCCACTTGATGTTATAGGAGCAAGAATACAATCTACAGCAATGACTGCCTATGCATACAATCTTCCAGAAAACAAAGAGGTATTGGATAAGGCTTATGAAAATACTGGAGAAGTATTTGGTGAATTAGCTGAATCAAAAGAAATGAGCTTGTACGAATATGCACATACGGTAACAGAGGATTATAAGTTTGAAAGTGCGTACGATGAAGAAAAGTGGGAAGATCATGAAGCAAATAAAGCTTTCTATCGGGAAAAACTTACTTACGGATTACCTCAAACAGGAACAAAAGGTTTAGACCCTGTAGTACCTAAAGGGGCAGAAGTTTTATTGGAAACTCGTCAGCCTTACTTGACAGATAAGCAACGTAGAGAAGTATTGTATACTACAGAAATTGAATCAGGCTACCCTGTAATAGACGAGTCAAATGGTTGGGGAAGACTTGATTTGGTAACAGCATCTGATGGATATGGTGCGTTTTTAAGCAATGTAACAGTGGATATGGATGCTTCAAAAGGAAGATTTAATGCCCATGATTGGTGGAGAAATGATATTACTGGCAATGGTATGCTTACCAAGCAAGGGACAGGAACGCTTACATTGACAGGAAATAATAGTTATTCAGGAGGCACATTGCTACAAGGAGGAACGTTAGAAGCTACTTCTACGACTGCTTTTGGTGAAGGCGATCTTTATGTAGAAAATGGTGCAGTTTTAGTTAATGTAGATGGACCTTTAAATTTAAATGGCAATTTAACAATGGAAGCTGGAAACCTAGATATTGCTATGGATAATGACAACAGTCAACTAAATGTAGATGGACTGTTATACCTTGATGGTGGGGACCTGAATTTGGATCTTTCTAATTATGAAATAGAAAAGGTTACAAACATTACTTTAATGACTGCCGACAAGGTGAAAGGTAAATTCGATAATGTAACTGCTGATGGTTACAAGGTAACTGTCACTTACAGAAATAATAGTGTCGTTGCACATATCAAAGCAAAATAATAGCATTTGGTAATTCGAAATCGAGTAGGAGGGGGTGATGCCCCCCGACTCCGGGTAGAAAGGCAGCCCATTTGGCGGCTCAAACCCCCACAGAACCCGGCGTGCGTATTTCCCGCACCGGGCTCTTCAGAAATTACTTCACAGTTTTGCGTACACTTTCAATTTTGAATATGGAATTGAAAGTTTAGGACGCTCTATGGGGAAAGGATTTTAAAAAACATATGGAAGATTTATTATTTATTTAATCACCAATATATTGCTAGATGGTGTGTACATTTACTTATGGTATCCTATTCAGCGCAAACTTGGTATGGCTTCTGGAGAAATGTCTCCACATACTACCTTTGCTATTATGATAGGGGTTGCAGTTATCATTTATTTATTTATTTATTTCAAGTATGGTAAGAGAAAGACAATCAAATTTATGAAAAAATCTGAGTTGAAAACAATTTGAGACTACTAGTAAGAAATAGTGGTCTTTCCTCTTTAGTGGGAAAATCAAGTATTCTATGATGGCATAGCGCTTAAACAAACGGTATCACCAGTCAAGAGCAATCTTCAGCAAAACCAGCTAATAGTTTGTCAACATTTTTCAGTAAAAAACTATATTTTCTCGTGATATACTAATAATGTCCATGACAAATAACCTTCCTAATTTACATATTTGGAAGGTTTTTCATTTTATAGTTAGATATAGTACTTAAGCTATATCTTGGAAGGCTGTTTTGCTTTTTAATAAGGCATAGATCCAGTGTAAGAGCTTATTCACACAAGCAATAACGGCAACCCTAAAGGGTTTACCTTCATCGCGTTTTTTGTCATAGAACTCTCGTAATTTCTTGTTTCTTGCAATGATCTCATCTGTTGTCTTTTGCTTTCTGGTATCACGAATACCGCACCTTACAGCCATATATAGAGATCGCCTTAATCGGCTAGAGCCTCGTTTAGTAATTTTGTTTTGAGTAGCTGTAAATCGACCAGAAGAGTAAACACTAGGGTCTATTCCGGCAAATGCAACTAACTTTTTAGGGTGATTAAACCTTTCTATCTCTCCAATTTCTGAGATGATTGTTGCCGCAATTTTTTCTCCGATACCGGGGATAGATTGGATAATCTTATATTCTTCCATTTCTTCAGCGAGGGCATCTATTTCAGCTGCTAACTTTGATAGGTGCTCTTCGTATTGAAGAACGATATTAATTAATATCTTTAGATTAAAGATGTGACTGTCGTACATATTATGCTGAAATGGATTTCTATCTGCCGCCTCAATAAGTTTCTCTACTTTCTCTTCAGCCCACTGATTTGATCGACTCTTACACAGGGATGAAATGATATTGATTAACTCTGACTTTGGTATTTTTAATACAGACTCTGATGTAGGAAATGTATTAAGGACATTTAAAGAGACTCTGGAATATAGATCTCCAAACACACCTCGATATTCAGGAAATACTTGATCTAATAGAGTTTGTAATTGTAATTTTGTTTGAGATGAGACACTTACTATTGCTTCCTGTTGTCTGGTGAGGTTTCTCAGATTTAATAACTGAATTCCTCTTTTTCTATGAGGTTCTAACTCTTCCTTGTAGAATAGCTCGCAAAGTTGGTACGCATCTACAGGGTCTGTCTTTACCTTTCTAAGATTGGTACTACGTGAGCGATGAGACACTAGAGGGTTCACCATAATATACACATAGTCTTGTTCATCTAAAAACTGGACAACAGGGGAATGATAAGGACCAGTTGACTCCAAGATAACCGAAGGTTTCATTCCATCTGATGCTTTCGTAACCTCCTCTAAGAAAACTAATAAGCTATCTAAACCATCCAAAGTATGCTTAACACTAAAGCTTTTACGATAAGGTTTTCCTTTATCTAAAAAGGCTTGAACCTGACTTTCTCCTTTTGAAACATCCAGACCAATCACTGGATTCATCTATCAATCTCCTCCTTGAAATGAATTAGTCGGTAACCCCTAAGCTTCTTGTAATGCCATAGGTTCGCTTGTTAAACGGGATCTATGTCCCAACCAGCCTAAAACATGTTTATACAAGTAGGGGGCGAACAGTTTTGCTGACGGGATCAAGTCCCACGGGCGCTGCGTTCTACCCCGACTACCGCTATCATAAGACCTCATGAAAAAAGGTCAACCAGAAAAAACTGGCTGACCTTATATTACGATCGGGCGCTATTCTTAAGTAAAGAATGTGCCTTTTTTCTTGTATTTCAAGGGTTCTCACGGTTCTATAATTGGTTATTGTCTGCGATTGTTGAATAACTTGCGTATAAAAAAGTCTCTCCTTGAACATAATAGTATCTAGATTAATTGATTTATAACATGGGAGAGTGAAAGAATAATGTTATTATCAGAAGCCTGGGAAAAGTATCAACTAGATAAAAAAATAGAGGGGTATTCGTCTCTTACATTAAAAACATATTGTTTTCAATATAATCTCTTATTACGATTTTTCGGTGATATTGATATGGATGAACTTACTACAGAAAAATTAAAAGAGTACCTAATACAGGCGGGCGAACACTTAAAGCCGTCTAGTTTGGGACACAGGGTTCGTTGCATTAAATCACTCTTCAAATGGACGCATGATGAAGGCTTTATTCCTAAAAATCCTGCTGCTAAATTAAAAGAGCCAAAATTAGGCAAAAGAATTCCAAAATTCCTTTCAGAACTAGAGATTGAACATCTTAGGGAAGCTTGTCATACTTCGATGGAGAATGCGTTATTTGAATTTATGTATTCTACTGGTTGCCGTATTGGGGAAGTTGTAAAATTAAATCGTGATGATATTAATTTCTCAACGAATTCAGTCATTGTACATGGGAAAGGTGATAAAGAAAGGGAAGTGTACTTTAATACCCGTTGCTCCATCTGGTTAAAAAGGTATCTAGATGAGCGAGATGATAAGGATTCCTGTTTGTTTATTACGGATAGAAGGCCAAACAGGCGTATGAGTATTGATAATCTGAGATATATTATCAAACGCATATCAAATCGCGCGGGGATAAAAAAGAGTATACATCCTCATCAATTACGACACAGCTATGCTACACATATGATTAATAACGGTGCGCCACTTGAAGTGATCCAGAGCTTACTGGGACATGAGAAGAGTGAGACCACTAAAATATATGCTCAGCTAAGTGGAAAGTTGAGACACGATTTTTATAGTAAATATTTTTGAAAGCTATATAAATTAAACTTTAATCGAAATCGAGGCACGCATTTAAATAGGCGTGTCTTTTTGTTATCGGGCCATTTAATGGAGTAAGGCTTATCGAGAGGGCCAGGATTGCAACCTAGCGACTTCTTTTTACCCCCATCACAATTTTATCTAATTGTAATAGGATAATGGGGAAATTCAATTTTTTCTTTCATTTGATGAATAATATCTTCCGAATTAGTAAACTAGTAATAAAAACATATAATCGAAAGGAAATTGATTGTTATGATCAAATTAATTCTCTAAAAAAGAAACACGAATTTGAAAGTTTAACAATTAATAAAAAAATCAACCAAAATCCGTTTATGAAAAAATTAGAATTGTGTTAAAACCTAAAAAGCTACTTCAAAGATTGACATCTCTGAAGTAGCGCCTGCTTTATAACTTTCTATATTTCTCCGGTACTCTGGAATCGAATATGGGAACTTCTTTTCTTATTTGCGGTACTTTCTCTAAATCTAAAGTTGCCCTTAATTCACCAACCTCTTGATCTAATTTCTGAACGATGTCTCCCCAAGGATCTATAATTTGTGAGCAACCTGCGAATTTTACTCCTAACTTTGTCCCAGTTACATTTGATGCAACAACATACATTTGGTTCTCAATTGCACGTGCACGAAGTAACGTATTCCAATGTGTTTCCCTTGCGAGTGGCCATTCTGCTACGATGTGCAGTACTTGAATACCTTGTAATGCTAAGTCACGAATAATTTCAGGAAATCGTAGATCGTAACAAATAATAACCCCCATCTTCACACCTTCAAGTTCAAATACTTCAACTTGATTAAGACCACCCGTTAAAAACTTTGGCTCATCTAACATCGGAACAAGGTGCATCTTGTCATATGTGTGAACAATCTCACCCATTCGATTTACAATAACCGCTCGATTAAAGATATCTTTATCTTCTAATACGACAATCGAGCCACCCACCAAATTTACATTAAACTTCTTAGCCAGTGATTGTAAAAATTCAGTTGATTGATTACCATCCACTTTGCATATTTCTTTCAATTCTTCCAGTGCATAGCCCGTAGACCACATTTCAGGAAGAACTACAACATCCAAGTCGTCATTGTAGTTAGCTTCTAACCAGCGTTCAATGATTTTCCTATTCTCTTCTGGATTTCCAACTTCCAAATCCATTTGAAATACTAAATAATTCACATTGGTCACTCCTCAATTGTATTTAGTAATGAAGTATCTGGTTTCACAAACAACCATAAAATAGCTGCAATGAATACAGGGATTATAGTCACTCCTAATGTGATATTCCATCCAAAGTTTTCTGCTAACCAACCACATAACAACGGTGATACAAATGCTCCTAGATTTCCCCACAAGTTCATCCAACCCGAAACGGATCCAGAAAAATTTCTGCCTAAGTCTGTAGCAGAAGCCCAAGAACACACTACTGTGAATCCAAGTGAACCCAAGCATATTGATAACCATAAAACATTCATATATGGAGATACTGTCATAACAGCCAGGTACATTGAAATAATAAATATAATTAAACCTGAGATAGCTAAAGAGGATCTAGAAATTTGTTTTGAAAAACCTTTACGTACTAAACGGTCAGAAAGCATACCACCTGTCATTACGGTTATTAATATTGCTAACCATGGAAGGCTTGCAGCAAATCCCATTTTACTTAATGAAAATCCTCTATCTTCCAGTAGGTATGTGGGTAACCAAACTAAAAAGAACGTAATGATATATAAAACAACAAAATATTGCAAGCCTAACGCCCAAAATCTATAGCTTTTCAAAAATGTATTCCATGGTGCTCTAGCTTTAGCGGTATTAACAATTTCTCTGCCTTCTAGTATATATTCTTTTTCTTGTTCATTCACTAATTTGTGAATTTCAGGATAGTCTCTAGCGATAACCCACCATACACCCGCAATGATTATTCCTATCAATCCAAAAATATAAAATACAGCTTGCCAGCCAAAATATTGATAGATATAAACCGTAACGATAGGGGCTATAACTGGTCCAAAATAGGAACCTGCCAATAAAGCACTAGACGCTCTAGCCTTTTCATCTCTTCTAAACCAATTTGTATTAAATACGGCGTTAGCTGGAAACATCGGTCCTTCACCTATTCCAAATAAGAATCTCACCGCATACAACAGACCGTGAGATTTAACTAAACCAGTCAAACCCGTAAATACTGACCACCATACTAGAGCAAAAGTGATCATTTTTCTTGGACCAAACTTTTCTGCCAAAAGTCCTGCTGGAATTTGCATTAACGCGTAACCTAATGAGAATAATGATGCAAGCATCCCAAACTGAACTTTATCTAAGCCTAAATCATCCATCATTGGTTTTGCTATTATTGAAATATTCGATCTATCCATGTAAGCGATTACACCAATGATGAAGAAAAAGAAAGCTAGTCCCCATCTAACTTTTGTCGGTTTCTTTTTGGGCGCTGAAGAAGTATCTGAAGTGTACAAATTACGTTGGGCCATTGAATTATTTTTCAAAAAAATCCCCCCTTAATTGACAATGGAATAATGATGTTTAATTTTTCTGTTTAACTTCGGGTGTTCAATTTCATATTCAAATTTATCACCAAAAATAAATCCATTTTTTGTAGGTACAGTACCTGAAAAAATAACAGTATGTTCTAAATCATTTTCCCCTAATTTGTCCAGCTTTTCTAATAAAATATCAACCTCTAAAAGTGCTTCTAAAGTGTCTTCTTGATATAAACATTTTTCCCCATTTGAAGTAACATAAGAACGTAAAATAATATTATCCCAGTCTTCTCTTAAATCTGCTAATTTCCAAAAATCAGTTGCAAGGGGTTTATCACATACTAATTTAGACTTTAAAATATCCTCTTTTTCTACTTCTCGATCAGTATGATCGCTGCCAAGGGTAACCAACCATTCTTTTCCGTCATGGAATAACACATATTCTGTTTCCCCGGAGGAAAATTTGCTTCCATGACATTCATTAGAAAAATTCAGTTGTTCTACTTTTTGTGGATATATCATGGGTACATTAGGTGGAGGTGCAATTCCTAATTCTTTTAATTCATCTATGTGTTCTTGGATTTTTTCTGTATTTCTTCCCCCATACCCAACAACAATTACTTTATTAATCTCAATTTCATGTTTTTTAACCTCTCCATTAGGAAGATGTAAATTAATTACTTTCCTCATTTGAATTCCTCCTCAATTGATTAATAATTTCATTTTTGGTATTTTCCACATGGTTATTCGATGCTATCAAAAGTTGATTTATATCTTGTGATTTTAAACCTTGTACAATTTCTTTATGTTCAGAAATTGTTTCCTCAATACGCGACTTCTCAGTTATTGCTTTTAACCCAAACCATCTTATCTGATCACCGATTTCCTCAAACCATTTTTCTAATCGCTCATTTTTAGTTAAAAATACAATTTTGGAATGGAACTCCTTATCTAATTCAATAAATCTTTGATGATCTGTTTTATTTTTTTCTTGTTCCTCAATGTAACCTTCTAATACTTTTATTTGTTCTAACGTAATATTGCCACAAATTTTTTCTAGTGAGAAACGGTCAAACATCATTCGTATTTCCATTACTTCAATTACATGTTCTTCTGTAATTTCATTAATAAACGTACCAACCCGTGGCTTTGAAATTATCCATTTTTCCCTTTCTAACAACGCCAGAGATTCTCTTACAGGAGTTCTACTTATCCCTAACTTTTCACTTAGGTCTCTTTCATATATTGTTTGACCCGGTAATAGTTCATAATTCAAAATTGATTTCTTAATTGCCTCAAAAGCTATATCTCTTAACGCCATACCTGTTTCTATTTTTTTCATTGTTCACCTCCTGGTATGTGGTATACCTCATTCTATTACATCTTGAAAATTCAGTCAATTCAAAAAAACAGATTTTTAATGATTTACATTTGAAAAGTAGCTACAATATAGTCCAAGTTTCACTCATCAGGTAGGGTTTAATGGAGTGCTTGTTGCATGCTAACGTTCCTGAAAAATGATAAAAATTTTTTCAATTCTTATGATTAAGAACTAAGATGTAAAAGTAAGCCAATTGTAGATTTAATTTTTTTGGATTTAGTAATGCTTTTTATTTCTTGAAAATAGTAAGGAAAATATATACGTTCTTTTTCCGGAATCGGGCGCTTTCCTTGAACAAGGATCAGCGCTTATTTTCATTATAGGGCCAGTTTATGGAGTAACGGAAAAAGTCCAATTTCTCAGTATTAAAATTGAGAAGTTGGGTTTTTATATTGAATTTCCTTAGCGTTGTTAGTTCTAAAAGAATTGACAACGTTTTTGTTAGGGGATATAATATAAATTGTTATCCGAAACGTTTTGGAGGAAATAAAAGTGACAACAATAAAGGATATTGCCAAAGCTGCTGGTGTTTCAGTAACAACCGTTTCAAGAGCCCTAAACGGTTACTCGGATGTTAATGAAAAGACGAGAGAAAAGATTATTGCGGTTTCTAAACAACTAAATTATAGTCCTAATACATTGGCAAGAAGTCTAGTAATGAAAAAATCTAAAACAATTGGATTACTCGTTTCAGGGATGACAAAGCAGAGTGGAAAAGACAATCTTTTATTTGAGGTGTTACGCGGACTTAATCAATTTTCTGCGGAAACAGGCTATGACTTAGTGTTATTTAGTACGAATTCGACAAAGCAGCGTGAAAAAACATATTCTCAGTTATGTCGAGAAAGACGGGTAGATGGTGCGATTATCCAAGGGATTAAAACGGATGATCCATATTTACAAGAGGTTGTCGATAGTGATATTCCTTGTGTATTGGTTGATATTCCGATTGAAAGTGAAACAGTCGGGTATGTAACGACAGACAATGTGCTAGGAGCTAAAAAAGCCGTCAATCACTTATTGGAACTCGGTCACCGCAATATCGCGATGGTCAATGGACATGAATTCGCATTTGTGAGTCAAAAGAGGTTAGAAGGATATGAACAAGCGCTTCAAGAGGCGAATATTCCTTCCCGAACTGAGTGGGTGATAAATGGTGCTTTTGAAGAGGAACAAGCTGAACACCAAGTGTATCAGTTGTTGAAAACGCATCCAGATATTACGGCGATTTATTGTGCGAGTGATTTAATGGCCATTGGTGCAATGAAAGCTGTAAAAAGGCTTGGGTTATGTATACCAAATCAAATTTCTATTATTGGGTATGATGATATTTTGCTATCGTCCTATATGACACCTTCGTTAACCACTATTGCACAGAATTTTTACGAAATGGGATTTGAGGCAGGCAAAATGCTTATCGAGATATTAGAAGACAAGGCAAAGTCTCACAGAAAATTATTAGAAACGAGACTCATTGTTCGTGAATCAACGATCAAAAACCACACTTAATTGTGGTTTTTAAATAACCCTAAATCCGAAACGTTTTGGTAAAAGGAGTCATGCTCCTTTATTTATTAACCTAAAAACCGAAACGTTTTGGATAGAAAATGAGAGGAGACTATTATGGATTATCGAGTAATTAAAGAAAATGATTTATTTTTACTAACTGACACGAAAGGAAATATACCAGAAAACCACCCCTACGGTTTAGGACTTTATACGAAAGATACAAGATTCCTAAGTAAATTAGATTTACGAATTAATGGGGAAGAACCAATCCTGCTTTCTTCAGATGCAACAGAAAACTACATGGCTAAAATTTTACTAACAAATCCGCATATGGAAAAAGACGGAGAGTTAATTTTATGGAGAGAATCAGTAGAGATTGAGCGTCTTCGCTTTATTTGCGATGATATTCTTTATGAAACAATCAAGGTGAAAAACTACTATCCAAAATCCATTTCTTTTAATGTTAGCGTACATATGGACGTTGATTTTGCGGATATGTTCATTGTTCGAGGATTCCAAACGGGAAAAGTTGGCCAGCGTCAAGGTCAAACAGCTGAAGATAATACGCTCACTTACCATTACGCAGGAGCAGACGATATTTACCGCGCTACAAAAGTACAATGGGATAGACCAGCAGAAAAGGTAAATGAAGAAGGAAGCATTCAATTTAATTTTACGCTGGGTCACGGTGAGGAAGATACAGTCACGCTCATGATTCAACCTCTAATTGGTGAAAAACAAGAAAAAACATTACGAAGCGTTCAAGAAGCAATGGAGCAATTAAAGCACTCATATGAGCAATGGGAAGAAAAAATAGTAAAAGTGACAACGGATTATCAACCATTACAACGCCTCATAGACCGTGGTATTGCGGATTTAAAAGTATTGTTAACAGACTTAGGATACGGTCAATTCCCTGTTGCCGGCCTGCCTTGGTTTGGTGTACCGTTTGGCCGCGATAGTTTAATTGCTGCCCTTCAAATGTTAGCGTTTAACCCGGAGATTGCAAAGGGAACGCTCTTAACAATGGCAAACACCCAGGGACAAAGTGTTGATCCATGGAGAGATGAACAGCCAGGTAAAATTATGCATGAAATTCGTTTTGGGGAGTTAGCGAATACGAATCAAATTCCATTTACACCTTATTATGGAACCATTGATGCAACCCCGTTATTCTTAATTTTATTAACTGAATATGTAAAATGGACAGGGGATTTTGAGCTTGTAAAAAAACTTGAAGGAAATATAGAAGCAGCTCTAACTTGGATTGACCAATATGGTGACCGTGATGGTGATCTATTTGTTGAATATCACCAAGAGTCAAGTAAAGGTATTGCAAACCAGGGATGGAAAGATTCTGGTGATTCTATTGTCCACCGCAACGGTTACTATGCCCAAACACCGATTGCACTCTCAGAAGTGCAAGGATACGTGTATCAAGCAAAGACTGGTTTGGCAGATATTTACGAAGCAATTGGCCGTACCGAGGAGGCAGAAACTCTCCGCAGTGAAGCAAATGCGTTGCAAGTTAAGTTCGATGAAGCATTTTGGATGGACGATGTGTCTTTCTATGCGATTGCCCTGGATGGAAACAAGCAGCAAGTGGGAACAATCACATCCAATCCAGGCCATCTCTTGATGTCAGGTATGCTGTCTTCTGAGCGAGTGGAGGCAGTTTCTAAGATACTTCTTTCTTCTAAGATGTTTTCCGGATACGGGATTCGCACGATGGGAGAGGAGGAAGCAGGATACAATCCAATGAGCTATCATGATGGAAGCATTTGGCCTCATGATAACAGCTTAATTATACTTGGATTAAGCAAAATAGGAAAACAAGAAGAGGCAAATAATGTAATTCAAGGCTTGATCGATACTTCTTCACATTTTGAATATGATCGTCTCCCGGAGCTGTTTTGCGGGTATTCCAAAGAACGTGGAAAGCCGGTTTTATATCCGGTAGCGTGCTCACCTCAAGCCTGGGCAGCGGGAACGCCATTATTATTTATTCAATCGATCCTAGGAATGTTCCCGGACAGTACGAAAAAGCAAATTCACCTTAGTCCGCAGCTACTGCCATCCATGAATGAGCTATCTTTAGAAGGGATCGTAGTTGGAAACGGTCAGCTATCCCTAACTGTCAGGAGAGAAAACGACGAAGTTGCAATGGACATTATGGAGAATACAACTGGCTATGAGATTGTTATGCGATAATGCCAACTGGGGGAGTCACGATGAAAAAGTGGTTTAAATCGATTGTAGTTGTCACTTTGCTTTCCGGGTCCCTCCTTACAGGATGCAACCCAGTGGAGAGCTCTGAAACAGCAGATGGAAAAACAGAAATTGTGTTAAGCGGCTGGGGTGGAAATCCTACTGAAGCAAAATTACTTCAACAGACTATTCGTGATTTTGAAAAGAAACATCCAGATATAAAAGTAAAGCACGACGTAATTGCCGATCAATATATGGACGTTTTGAAAACACGTTTAATCGGTGGGACGGGACCCGATGTTTTTTATCTGGATGCATTTGAAGCTCCGGGTTTAATTGAATCGGGAGTGCTGGAACCACTGGACAAATACGTGACAAAGGATTTTGACGTGAACGATTTTGAAAAACCGATGCTGCAAGCTTTTCAACACAACGGAAAAACATATGGGTTTCCAAAAGACTATTCGACACTTGCTCTTTTCTATAACAAAAAAATGCTAGAGAAAGCTGGAGTAGAAGTACCGAAAACGTGGGATGAGCTGCAAGAAGCAGCGAAAAAGCTGACGAAAGACAGCGTGTATGGTTTGGGAATCACACCTGAATTGGCGAGGCTATACTTCTTGTCAGAGTCAAAAGGCGGACAAGTCATGACTGACAATAAAGCAAGCTTTGCCAGCAAAGAAGTAGAAGAAGGTCTGCAATCCATCATTGATATGCGGTTGAAAGATAAATCTGCCGCACAGCCAAATGAAGCTGGGGCAGACTCGGGAATCGAAATGTTCGGACAGGGAAAGGCAGCCCTGGTTTTAGAAGGAAACTGGACCATTCCATATTTAAGTGATACATTCCCAAACGTTTCCTATGGGACGGCAGAAGTGCCAGCAATTGAAGGAAAGAACAATACAATGGCTTTTACGGTTGCATATGTGATGAATAAAGAATCGAAGCATAAAGAGGCGGCATGGAAGTTGATTAAGTATTTAACGGGAAAAGAAGGCATGAAAACATGGACGAGCAAAGGGTATGCTTTACCGACCCGAAAATCAGTGGCCGAGGAACTGGGATTTGCAGACGATTCACTACGCGGACCGTTAGTATCGGGAGCTTCCTATGCAACCGTATGGCAGGATGGCCCTTACTTGCCTATCGCTTTTACAAACTTTAACAATCAATTTTTAAGCGCTTTTTTAGGAGATCAACCATTAAGAGAGGCACTGGAAAAAGCTCAAAAACAAGCAAATAAGGAAATTCGAATTAATGAATGAGAATATGTAGTGAGAGAGCTCTTGGGTGCTCTCTTTACACCATTCACTTTTCTAGTTCACTGTACAACACAGGACAATGGAGCTGATAGATATGAAAAAAACGAGAAAAAAATATACCCTCTATGAGATTGGACAAGGCTACACGTTTATGCTGCCTGCTATCTTTGTGTTGGCAGTTTTTATCATTGCCCCCATTCTCTATGCCATTTTCTTATCTTTTCATAAGGTAGAACTGTTGGGAGGTTCATCTTATGATTTCCGGGGGATAGACAATTTTGTGAAACTGATGGAGGACGAACGGGCCAAGATTGCACTTTGGAATACCATTAAGTACGTAGTCATTGTAGTTCCTGCTCAAACTCTTTTGGCTTTGGTCTTAGCAGCCACTTTAAATGCAGGGTTAAAGGGAGAAAAGTTCTTCCGCATTGTTTACTTTTTACCTACTTTAACGTCTTCTGCCGTATTAACGCTAATTTTTATGTGGATGTATAATCAAAACGGTTTAATCAATAAGCTGTTGGGGATGATCGGCCTACCGGGGTATAACTGGATTGGAGATCCGGATGTAGCCTTGCCTGCGATAATGATTATGAATATTTGGTCGACGGCTCCTTTCTTTATGACCATTTACTTGGCTGCTTTGCAGGATATTCCGGACACCGTTTACGAAGCGGCGAAAATCGATGGGGCGAATTTTTGGCAAAAGTTTTGGTATGTTACTGTTCCACAGTTGAAACCTGTTACATCATTTGTTGTAATTATGGGACTCATTGGAACATTCCAGTTATTTGATCAATCTTACATTTTCTCTAAGGGTTCGGGCGGTCCCAACAACTCCACATTAACTGTTGTTCTTTTAGTTTATCAATACGCCTTTAAAAACTTAGGAACGATGGGATATGCCGCAGCTATGGCATTAGGTTTAGCGCTTGTCATTCTTTTGGCTACTCTGCTGCAGCGAAAGTTTTCGAAGGAAGAAAACCTATACTAGGAGGTAAACAACATGAGAAAATATGGAGTTGGAAAAGTCATTTTATATACGATCCTTATATTGTATGCGATTATCACACTCATTCCATTTTTGTGGGCCGTTTCATCTTCTTTTAAATCATTAGAAGAAATTGTAAAAGGAACGATTGATTTTTGGCCTAAGGACTTTACACTTGATAACTATAAGCAAATTTTTATACAGCAAGAGCATTTTCCGAGATGGTTGTTTAATAGTTTATTTATTGCCATTGTAGGAACCATCCTAAATCTTCTTTTTAACTCAATGGCAGGATATGCTCTGGCACGGCTTAGCTTTCCAGGGAAAAAAGGGTTATTCATTATTATTTTAGCAGTTCTCATGATTCCGGCACAAGTAACTATGATACCGAATTTCTTGATTTTAAAGAGTCTTGGATGGTTGAACACATACCAGGGAATAATTGTTCCATCGATGATTAATGCTACATTTATTTTCATGATGCGCCAATTTTTCCTCAATTTTCCGAAAGAGCTGGAAGAAGCTGCATCACTCGACGGATTAACGAAACTTGGAACGTTCTTCCGCATTGTTTTACCGTTAGCAAAACCAGCTTTAGCGGCACAAGCAATCTTTGTGTTTATGGGATTCTGGAATGACTTTATGAGGCCACTTATTGTGATGTCAGATGTAGAAATGTTTACGCTTCCATTAGGTTTGAATACGTTTAAAGGGCAATTCATAAGTTACTGGAACTATATCATGGCTGCATCCATGGTTTTTACAATGCCAGTCTTGATTTTATATGCTTTCTTTAACCGATACTTTGTAAAAGGGGTTACGTTTACAGGGGAAAAATGATGGATTCTAGTACATGAAATCGATTGTCAATGCTTTTATCATGATTTCGCTTGCAACGCTTGGACTATGGTCGGCGGGAACTGCAGTGGTTGAAGGTGGATTATCCTTTGAAAGGATCTTTGGCGCAGCTCTATCCTATAATCCAGCTTTACCAAAGCTAACGAGCTTTATTTGGCTTTATGTTTTTTATTCTTATATCGTGTTGTATTTAGGAGGGTTATTCCAATTCTCAGATTGGAATGGCAACATTTCTCCTCTTGGCCACGTGCGTCAAACACCGATTGAAGAATTTTCATTCATGCCACTAATCCTATTAACTTGCTTGTGGTCGTGCTGACAGTAGTGGGATTTATTGGCTTTAATAAACGAGATATTGAAAATTAATATTAGCAGAGGGGATTGTCCAGAAAGTCAATGATAACTAACTTCTGGTAGCCTCTTTTTTTAAGTCGAACTGTGGAAACAGTTATAATCCGAAAGAATTTCGATAGTAGATATTCCAGAATAAGGGCAAAAGGTAAAGATCGTTATTAATGTCTTTTAAGATTATCTTGAAATCGAGTCTTCTACATAAGGGCGCTTTAATTGAATAATATTTTTTGTATTTTTTTCAGATAATATATGAAAAATCACATTTAATGAGCTCAAAAAATATATTTTTGCAATTGCGGGAGCTTGTTTGTGACAAGATAGCCCCCATAGGACATTCTATAAGAGATTATGAAATATGGGATGAAGTCTTAATAAAGGAAAAGAAGATGGATGTTCACCTAACCAAGATAAATAAATGGAAGTCAGTATCTATTTTTAGATACTGCTTCTTATTTTAGGGAAACTTAAGCAAACGTTAAGTTCTTGATAATCACTATGATAGATAATATTAAGCAGATCATTGAAGGAATAATCATTACAATTGATTGATGTGCTCGAAAAATGTGAGCATGTATGGCTCCCATCATGAGAAGTACAAACAATACACCTGATCCAACAGCCAAGTTTCTATTCCATAAACCTCCAATCATTCCTATTGCTCCAATAAGTTCAATAAATCCAATAACAGACATGAACCATAATGGATATTGATAATGCTGCCAATGTTCAACCTGAAACGGGATACGTAAAAGTTTTATGAATCCTCCGACTAAAATAAAAACGGCTAAAATTACTTGCATAACAACAGTTATCATTTAACCTCACTCCTTTTAAAGACCTTATTAGGTGTATTCTCATTGAATGATTGTATGGAAAAATATTCTATATAATGATTCTATCATTAATAGAATCATTATAGTGAAAGTTATGTATACGCCTTTGTAGGAATGTGCTTTTTTTTTGAGATAGTATCTAATTTTCTATATTTTGTAGACATTATAAGTTAATAACTGTTAGAATAGTCAGAAATATATTAAGGGTGGAAAAAATGAGGAAGAAGTTAGGCTGCTTACACGCACATTATTCGAATATAGGATATATAGAAAATGCACTTTCATCATTTGAAATAGAATTAGTTCATTTTGTTGACCCAGGATTAATGTATTGTGTTTCATCTGATGAGAAGTTTTTAACATCAGATGCACAAGACAAGGTAAAAGAGCAAATAGAATGGATTTCAAGATGTCATGTTGATGCCATCCTTATAACGTGCACGAACTATATTGCACTCTTAAAGGAAGATGAACTTTCATTAACAGTGCCTATTATAAAGATTGATGAACCCTACTTTGATTACATATGCAATATAAAGGAACCTCAAACAGTTCTATTCTCAAATCCAGCGACTGTTGAAGGAACAATGGCACGTCTTAATAATTATGCTAATATCCATCAGAAGTCTTTGGATATAGAGGTTATTGTGATAGAAAACTCATTTGAGTTGATCATGCAAGGGTTAAAAGATGAGTACAATCAAAAAATATATAAGTTTTTAAACCAAATCTTAAAAGAAAAGAATAAAGTGATATCTGTTGCTCAATTATCTATGGTTGAAGCATCTCAGCAATTTGAGTATAAAACATCTAAAACGATTATTAATCCTTTGGATACATTAATATCTTTCATTATTAATAAATTAGCGCTTGATAAAAAGAATACTAATAGTTAAAGGTTCATTAAAGTTTAAAACAAATAAATCAATTGAGTTCATAAAATTTCCCCCTTTGATAGTTTATCTTAAGCGATCCACGAACGAATGTCCGAGCTAATTCGTTACATCATAATCTAATCGAATACATGATATTCCGATCGTTCTCAAATTGAAGTTAAGATAAACCGGAATGTTGGCGGTAACCCTGAATAAAAAATCTTTCCATACAAACACTATGTATAGATTACTACTAGATCAGGAGGGATTCACATGGAAAATATATTGGAAACAGTTATGGATGCCATGAAATCATTTACAGTTCAAGACGAAGACCAACCTCTTCATGTCGGAGAAGTGATGGCTTGCTGGATTTACTTAGCAGGCCTTGAAATAGCCAAAGTATCAGTTCAAGCAGGTATAAATACTACGACGGATGATGAACTAAAAGCGATACTTGAAGAAGATATGAAACTAGGGAACAGTCAAAGGAAACGACTCCATGATTTCATGATTAAGGAAGGAATTACGTTACCTCCTGCCCCTGAAGAGATGCCACTATCAGACCCTAACAGTGTTCCTCTTGGTGTTAAATTAACGGATGATGTGATTGCAAATGAATTATCTTTAAAAATCATTAGTTTGATCATGCGTGCGGCTAGTGCTGCTACCGAATCAATTCGAACAGATGTCGGTTTATTGTTTATTCAGTTTCAAGCAGAAAAATTAGCTTTCGCGACTAGGTTAAAACATTTAATGCGTAAACGCGGATGGATTAAAGTACCACCGTTTTACGTTCCACCTGGTTCCCAAAAACCATTAAGTTAAGGGTAGCGTAGAAAGTAACATATAGGCACTAACACAAGTATCCTCTAAATAATTCTTGCAGGAGAATTAATATGCCAATCAATACTTGATCTATTACCCATGGTTCAAAAAAATCTTTATTATTACATAGTCAATATGGTCAGGTTATTTCCTCAAAGCAAAAGACAGATTTATGAAATTGGAAAATGGACAGATAGACTTAAACATTGCTGCTGAGTTTACAACTACTTACTGCCATAAACTATATTTTTTATTACTAAATACAGGAAGATATAGAAACAGGAGTTTAACTCATAATAGTCAACTCCTGTTTATTTTTATTCAAAATTCAATTTTATTGCAATCGACATAAAATCTTGAACAATTAAAAACGGTATGACTTAGGTAAAGTAGGTATCCCAATTCCTTTTAATAGAGAGCATGTATTGGATGATGACAGCAGACAAGAAAAAGAATAAGTTTGCTAGAGGGAGAGAACCCTTTTTTAAAGAGAAGAAAGAAAAAGGGTTTAAAAGTTTATTTGCCAGTGGTCTTTTCGTTTTATAGATGGGGATATCGTTTTTTTAGATTGCATTTGAAAATCGTGCATAAATTACAAGGCAGTGCCATGCTGCTGTAGTTTTTTTTATCTTGTTTTTTTGCAATTATTTTCTGGTACCAAACACTAATGTTGCCTTACATTCATAGTTAATAATTTTTCAGCGTTTACATAACCATTCCCTTGCGCATTAGGGTCTTGTTCAATATCTTCACATGCGTTAATCAGCTGTAGTTTGATGTCGTCGGGAGACTGGTTTGGATTCATTTGTAGCATTTGAGCGACTACGCCTGCACAGATTGGGGTGGCCATTGAGGTTCCTGATAAGGAAAAATAGTTTGAATCGACACGTGCTGATGCATTTGTTTTATCTAGAAAAGATCTCGGTGAACGTAAAGAAATAATATTGACCCCAGGTGTCACGAGATCAGGTTTTATCAGACCATCAATTGTTGGACCGCGGCTTGAAAAGTCGGCTACTATATCATTGGTACGGTCAACCGTATTGCGATCGTTGGCAGCACCTACGGTAATCACTTTTGGACTTATCCCGGGGCTGGCAATCGTGGATGGTTGAGGACCTGAGTTTCCTGCGGCTACACACACAACCATTCCATTATCCCACGCTTTTTCCACAGCCCTTACGACAGGGTCATCTTCAGCGGACTGTTGTGCATCACTGCCAAGTGATAATGAAAGAATATCGATATTTAATTGTGCTTGATTTTGGATACACCATTCCACCCCGGAAATAACAGTAGAAAGTGAACCAGATCCCATTTTATCAAGAACCTTTACTCCGACTATATTCGCCTCAGGTGCAGGTCCTTTATATTTTCCCCCGGATAATCTTCCGTTTCCTGCTGCATCTCCTGCACAGTGTGTACCATGGCCATTATCATCATATGGAGCCGTTCGATTATTAATAAAATCTTTAAATCCTTTGATCCGTCCTTGTAAATCTTCGTGTGGATAGATGCCTGTATCAATAACGGCTATAGTTACACCTTTTCCTGTTAAGCCGCTTTGCTGTAATTTGTCGGAGTGAATGGATGGGGTGGCTATATCAAGCAGGGCTGTCACTTTTCGATCATAATAGATTTTTTTAATGTGACTGCAATTATCTAGTAAATGTTCTATTTTTTCGATAGATAATTTAGTAGAGCAACAGGAAATGGAAGGATACTGATTCAGTGTGCTGGTATTTGTATTTTTAACATCATTTATGCCCAGCTCAAAACAATCTGCCTCAAACTCAATAATTAATGGTAACTTCTTTGCCTTCTTACTTACATACTCTATGGGTCGATGCAAAAAACACGGAATGTTGCGAAATGGGGAATAGACTTTCAGTAATTCTTGACGTATGTTTTTATCAAGTTTATGCCCATTTCTCCGAACCAGCTGAACCACGGAAAAACCAAACATGAACATTCATTCCTCTCTTAAAATTTTTGTATAAGATATCCTACGTAAATTTTTAATAGAGGAATGATTAAAACGTTCAAAAAATACAAAAAAGGCAAAAAACTAGAAATAGATTAGCCTTTTACCTCTTTTAGGACGTTCTCTAGATTTTCCCTTGCATTTATAATCATTTTTTCATACAGGCCCAAAATGGATTGACCATAAGTAGTGCTTGGCACAGCCCATTTTCCGTTTAAACCAACCCATGATGGAGCAGAGCCTCTTGCTACAAGATCAAAACGAGGATCAACGAGTGGATATTCATCAGGTAATGGTTTAATAGATGCATAGGCATATAAATGTTGCAAATGGGCAAGCACACCTTCCTTTGGTGTTTCAAAGCTTGCGCCAGGGTTATCCGGACCTGTTGCACCTAATCCACAAAAGTTGTTCTGTTTAGGATGCACAACCCCAGTGAATCGGAGATAGTCTGTTTCATGCATGGCTTGTGCAAAGGCAATGTCACCTCTGATTCCATAATATTCTCCGAACGTTGAATAATAAATCCCTAACTCTAGCGCATCTGGATTGATATTTTTAACAAATAGATTCATATGTTCCGGAGAAAGAAAAGTTTGGCCTAATATGGAATATCCGGATGGTATTTCGACATCTTCGGTACCTCTCGAGTCTTCAGCAATAATAAATGCATCACGGATCCCCGTCATTTTGACTTCTTCTAAACGTTTTTCTGCATTATCCAGGCTTGAAAAAGCCCCTGCCTGAACCCTGTACCAGGTGACACCTGAGATGGATACGGTATCCACAAAGGATTCAATTCCCTTGGACCGAAGAAATGTGACACGCTCGTCCGCATTATCTCTTGACTTGAACGACCCGGCTATAACTTTATATTCCGTACCTGTATCGGGATCATCCTGTTGTTGCTTGCGTTTAAGATTAAATGCTTTTGCTATTCCATTTGCATGACCTTGTGCCACTTTTTGGCGCCATGATGATTGTTTCATCAGTGCTGCATCTTGCGCATTATCAATAAAGCCATTTTCTGATAAAAGGGCATGCATCGCGGTTTCACGCAGAACATAGAAATTGGCCTTTTTTTTGCCGCGGTCTTGTAGTTGATTTAATTTTATTACTTCCGCATGGATGATATTTTGATATGTTGCTGTCGTAGAAGAGTCGGATAAGCCTGTGTGAATATAATCTTCGTAGCCCCTTGCAGAACCATTGAAAGCATTGCAGTGAATCGACAAATAAAAATCGGCTCCCCAAGCGTTCGCCTCATTTATCCGCTCGCTTAAGCTCTTGGTTGTATCGCCTGTACGGCTCATCTTCACTTGAATATTTTCATATTGAGTAGTTAAGATTGAACGTATTTTAAGTGCAATATCTAAAGCAATATCTTTTTCCTTCAGTCCATGGCCCCCGGCACCTGGGTCAGAGCCGCCATGACCTGGATCTAAATAAAGCTTCATCAATACCTTCCTTTCTTCTATTAAATTTATCTTACGTAATATATATATGAGAAAAATTCAAATTTGGATTGGACAAGTGCAATATTTTAGGAATTTAGGATTTATCTTTTCGAAGGAACCTATCATTCATACAGGGTGTATCCCAACAATATCATTTTGCAGTTGTCAGGATCTGCCACCTTATGATAAGATAAGAACAAATGTTCGGTTAAATCGCATTAATCAATAAACAGTTAATAACATAGTAGATTATCCAGACATAGTTTATACCTTCTCTACCTTCCAATGTCATCATGAAATTCAGTTATTACAAAAATATTTCATTATTTTGAAACTAGTAAACTCTCGCTAATCAGATACATATATGTATCTTGATAATATTTTTAAGGAGGATAAAGATGACGCAAAAAAAGGTTAAATTGATTCCTTATACCATTCAGTCTATTGCGGATACAACAAATGAAACACCAAAGGGGATTCAATTGGTACAGGCCCCTGCCATATGGGAGAAAAGCAATCAAGGAGAAGGCATTGTCATTGCCGTCATTGATACCGGTGTTGATACCGATCACCCGGATCTTAAGGAACGAATAATTGGCGGAAGGAATTTTACAACGGATCATAATGGTGACCATACCAATTTTGAGGACAATAACGGTCATGGCACACATGTATCGGGAACCATTACGGCAAGCCTTAATAATAACGGTGTTGTGGGGGTCGCTCCTAAGTCTCAAATATTAGGTTTAAAGGCATTAACAGGAGAAGGTTCTGGTAATTATGAATGGATCATAAATGCCATAAACTATGCAGTTGAATGGCGTGGTCCAAAAAATGAACGAGTTCGAGTAATTTGCATGTCACTAGGCGGTCCGCATGATGTACCTGAAATGCATAAGGCGGTTCAAAATGCAGTTAATCAAGATGTATCCGTAGTAGTTGCTGCGGGAAATGAGGGAGATGGCGAAGAGGATACATTTGAGTATGCCTACCCCGGGGCATATAACGAAGTCATTTCTGTCGGTGCTGTGAGCATGGACCTAAAGCTCGCTCCATTTACGAACACCAATACGGAAGTGGATCTTGTCGCTCCCGGAGTAGATGTGATATCAACATATCTAGGCAATAAATATGCAAAGCTGTCAGGGACCTCAATGGCGGCTCCGCATGTTGCAGGTGCTTTAGCTTTAATCATAAATTTAAGTGAAAAAGAGTTTAATCGAATTCTTAGTGAAGCAGAGGTCTATGCCCAACTAATCAAACGGACATTACCGCTTAATTATCGAAAAAGCTCTGAAGGGAATGGCTTTCTCTTACTTAACTTAGTTGAACAATTAAATGATAGGATCATCACTCCCAGTATGAATGGGAATGATAAACAACCATAATAACTAGATTGCAAGAGAGGAAGAGGAAGTAGGCCATTCACAATAGGTTATTGATAAATACTGCCGCCTCATGGAACGGACAGGCAGTTCCCCCTGTCCGTTGTCTTATATCAAGGCTCTTTTCTAAAAGATTGTTGTTTTATAAATAGTTTTTTTGCAAGTACATTGATAAGTTGATTGGAGCGGAGGGTGCGAGACTCCTGCGGGAGCAGCGTGACAGGTGAGACCCCGCAGGCGCAAAGCGCTGAGGAGGCTCACCGCACGCCCCGCGGAAAGCGAGCATCCTGGAGCAGAAATCAACTACTCTGAACCTTTGTCTAAAGCAACAAAGTTTACGAAAACAGCCTATATCAAACAAGAAAGGAAAACATTATGGAGAACATGAATAGGCAAGAATCAAATGAAAGCGAAGATTTAAAAGCCACATTGTTGGCACTGAAGGATTACAAAAAGAAGATTGAAAATGCAAAAGAGTATTATGACGAAGTAGAGGATAATCGGATCATCAAGGATTATTATCACAACATTGATTTTAATGAAGCAAACAAAACAAAATTATTTAAACAGCTATCTCAATTAATCAAGAATACACATGAAAATCAGCTTCCTTATAACTCTAAAACACGGGATTACCTCTATTCAACGGTTGACCTCCATATAGATGGAACCCTTAAGAGCATCTATTCTAAAAAAGAACAGAAGCCTGAACAAGTCATAAGAGAAGATTATGACACAGACCAAAAAAGAAAAATAGCTTATGACAAGTTATTAAAAAGTAACTTAAATAACGATTATGATAAGCAAAAGGCTGCAGCAGCCATTGAAAATGAAATCATGTATAATTGCGAACATGTTGTGCCTCAGTCATGGTTTGATAAGGATAATCCAATGAGCGGTGATTTGCATCATCTTTTTACATGTGAAAAAGAGTGTAATTCCTCAAGATCCAACTATCCTTATTTTGATTTCGATGACTATCCTCCCCAAATAGAGACTGACGCGATTAGAGCACAGTGCGGGAAATATGAAGAGGGAAAGTTTGAACCTGAAAATGGAAAAGGAGCTGTTGCGAGGGCGACATTATACTTTTTGTTAAGATATCCCGGAGAAGTTAGCCGCTACAACGGTAGAGACATAGAAATGCTGCTAAAATGGCACCGTGATGATAAAGTATCCATTTATGAAAAACATCGAAACAAAGAAATCTTCCAAATTCAAAAGAATCGAAATCCCTTAATCGATTTTCCGCAATACGCAAACAAAATCGATTTTATGTTCGGTTTATCCTAGAAGGAAAACATATAAAAAAAATCCTATTTTCTCCTTTCTAGTTGGTTGATAGACTACTCACCAGTCCTAACTGATTCGGCCATTTTTTTATTTTTGAACTGTTAACCGTTCATGTTATTACAAGATCATAAATCATTCTAGAACCTTGTTAAATAAATAGCACATAGAAATAGTATTTGTTTTGTAAGAGATAGAAAAAAATACCTAATCTTGCTATAGCCGGCTAAAAGGAGACTTTTCATTTGTTAGCCGGCTTTTTTATATAAGATATTTTTGAATTTACGTATAACTCTTCTATAGTATTTTGTGTATAGCCATTAAGAAGGCTATGACTTTATAGTTTTATGAGAAATCCCTTGTTTCTTTTTATAAGATTTCGTTATTGATTAACTTTAACATATCTGTAAAATCAAAAGGATCATATTTTTTAGCAATCTCTGAAAACTGGGATATCGTTCTTAATGTTTCAATGCTTTCGACAGGGTGGGATCCAGATGCACTCTCTGCAGATAGCATCACAGCATTTGTTCCATCTAATACAGCCTGAAAGATATCTGTTACCTCTGCTCGAGTAGGTACAGCATGTTCAGTCATAGATTGCAGCATCTGAGTAGCCGTTACAACAAACTTCTCTGCTTTGTTACATTCATATATGATTGCTTTTTGTAAGAGAGGGATCCATTGGAAGGGTAATTCGACTCCTAAGTCACCTCTTGCTATCATAATGGCATCTGATTTTTCACATATTTCAACAAAATTTTGTATGGCTTCAAGTGTTTCAATCTTAGCCATAAGCTTCGGAGGGTTTGTTATTCTCTTTATCAAAAATTCGCGAATATGTTCAATATGATTCGGTGTCCTAATAAAAGAACAAGCAATAAAATCAACTTGCTGATCAATAAGAAACTGAATGTCTTGTTTATCCTTTTCAGTCAGTGCCGGTAAGGATAGAGCTGTGCCGGGAACATTAACTCCTTTTCTTGATGAAATCGTTCCGCCAACATTTACGATTGTTTTTATTGACTGAGGGTCTTTACCAATTACAGTTAATTTAACTTCACCATCATTGATTAGTATTTTACTCCCGATTTCCACGTCATGAACTAATCCTTTATAATCGATACTTCCAACTTTATTATTACCAACAACCTCATCTGTTGTTAATAGAAATGTTTCTGCCTCTTGAAGGGTAATGCTTTTTTCATGAAATTGACCTAACCTTATTTTAGGTCCTTGAAGATCTCCAAGAATTTTAATTTCCTTGTCTTTCTCTTTGCTAATAGAACGTACAAGTTGGATAACATCATTGTGGCTTTCGTGATTTCCATGAGAAAGATTTAAACGAATCATTGTCATGCCATGATCGATCAATTCAGATAATACCTCTCGGCGATTACTTGCTGGTCCAATCGTACAAATTCGGTCTATCATCTTCTACCTCCTTGTCTTTAACCAGTTATAGTATGTCCAGAAGGATTGATATGACAATCACTAATCCGAAGGGAGCATTTAATTTTGGATATTGCTCTTACCTAAGTTCAATAATCAGATACTTACCAATTTCTACCCCGATGAATGTTCATTTAATCATAGAGAAGGCAAATTCAACAATAGAAGAACTATGTTCAAAGTTACCTAAAAAAACAGTAATCTTTAAATAATTGATAGATTTGTATCAATGATCATTACGCATAAAAACCCTATTTGTTTCCAACATTAATCATGTCAACATTTCCTTCGACAAAATCATATTTACTTTCAATTGTTTATCACCTGAAATCGCTTTACTATAAGGACAAGAACAAAAAAGAGGTGACTCAAATGGAAACAAACCAAAACAAAGGTGACTTTCGCGTTAAAATTCAACGTTTTGGAAGTTATTTAAGTGGCATGATTATGCCGAATATAGGTGCATTTATCGCATGGGGAATTATTACAGCATTATTTATTCCAACAGGCTGGATGCCAAATGAACAATTTGCAACATTAGTAGATCCGATGATTAAGTATCTATTACCACTATTAATCGGATATACAGGCGGTAAGATGATTTACGATGTTCGCGGTGGAGTTGTTGGGGCTACAGCGACAATGGGTGTTATTGTCGGTGCAGATATCCCAATGTTCTTAGGTGCCATGATCATGGGTCCGCTTGGAGGATATCTCATTAAACAGGTTGACAAATTATTCAAAAACAAAGTGAAATCAGGCTTTGAAATGTTAGTCAACAATTTCTCAGCAGGTATTTTAGCGGCAATTTTAACGCTTATCGCCGTTTTAGCGATTGGCCCATTAGTATTAGGTTTAAACAATGTATTAGCAGGCGGCGTACAAGCCATAATTGATGCAGGCTTATTACCACTAGCAAATATTTTCATTGAGCCAGCAAAGGTTCTGTTCTTAAACAATGCAATTAACCACGGGATTTTAAGTCCGTTGGGGATTGAACAGGCAGCAGAACAGGGGAAATCGATCCTATTCTTATTAGAAGCAAATCCTGGTCCAGGGTTTGGGATTTTATTAGCATACATGATCTTTGGTAGAGGTTCAGCGAAACAAACAGCACCAGGTGCAGGGATTATCCACTTCCTTGGTGGTATTCATGAAATCTATTTCCCTTATATTTTAATGAAGCCATTATTATTATTAGCTGTTATCGGTGGGGGAGTTAGTGCGGTATTTACGTTCACTATTTTTGATGCAGGATTAGTTGCAAGTACATCACCTGGCAGTATTTTTGCTATCTTAGCGATGACACCAAAAGGCAACTTTACTGGAGTTGTTTTAGGTGTAATCGTAGGTACAGCTGTTTCATTCGCAATAGCATCATTAATCTTAAAATCAAGCAAGAAAACAGAAGAGGAAGAAGATATTACAGCTGCAACAGCAAAAATGGAATCACTAAAAGGGAAAAAGAGCTCAGTTAGTGAATCATTAACTGTTGTTGAAACTGCAAAACCTGCTGAGGAATTTGATTTTAACAATGTTCATAAAATCATTTTTGCTTGTGATGCAGGAATGGGGTCAAGTGCTATGGGTGCTTCGATTCTTAGAAATAAAGTCCAAAAGGCAGACATCCAAGATGTTGATGTGACAAATACGTCAATTAACAACATTCCAAATGATGCAGATATCGTCATCACGCATAAGGATTTAACAGATCGTGCAAAAGCGAAATTGCCAACTGCACATCATGTATCTGTAGATAATTTCCTAAACAGTCCTAGATATGATGAAATCATTAATCAATTAAAATAAACAATTGGTAAGGGGGATACACTACTTTTTGAGTATATGTATCCCCTTTTTTCATTGTTGAATGATGACACTTGATATTCCGGACAACTGTCATGTTTGTCATAACAATTAAATAATGTCAGGAATACATTTGAAAAAATCACTTTATCATTCATTTGAAACAGAAGTTACTTGATATTTATAATTAAACTATGTCAATAACTCATCTTTGAGGAACGAGTTGATAGATATGATTGTTTCGGCTAGGGAACGCCTCATTCTTCATTATTTAGTTGATGAGGCTAACCAGGAAGTAACGATTAAAGAACTTGCTGAGCAAATTGATGTCAGCGAAAGAACAATTCACCGTGATTTAAAAAATATCGAACCGCTTTTAGCAACGTTTCAATTACATCTTGTGAAGCGGGCAGGAATCGGTATTAAAATCGTTGGGAATGAAGAAAATTTCCAGCAATTGCGTATCGCCATTCAAAAGCAGGATTATAAAGAGTATACGCCAGATGAAAGAATGATGGTTGCATTATGTACGTTGTTAGATCATCATGAGCCAATCAAATTATTAGCCTTGGCAAATGATTTAGGAGTCACAACAGCGACAATCAGTCATGATCTCGACAAGCTGGAACCTTTTGTGAAAGAGTATGGACTAACCCTTATTCGAAAAAGAGGATATGGCATTGAATTAATTGGTAAAGAGGAAGCAAAACGGAGTGCGATTAGCAGTCTTATCACAGACCAGTTTGATGTTCCGGATTTCCTAAAGATGGTCAGAGAAAGTATTGAAAGAAAGTCAACGAATAAAATCGATTCCATTTCAGAACGATTACTTGGCCTTGTGCAAAAGGAAAAGCTTATCATTATTGAAAATCTTATTAATCAAATTAATTCTCGCTTACCATATCCGTTAGCAGATAGCTCCTATGTTGGGTTAGTTGTGCATCTTGCGCTGGCGATTGAACGAATCGGGCGCGGTGAAAACATCACGATCAAAAATGAATACCTTGTACAACTGAAGGATTCCCGTGAGTTTCATTTTGCACAGGAAATTGCACAAATGCTTGAAAACACCTTTCAAATTGACATTCCTGAGGAGGAAATTGGGTATATCACTATGCATTTAAGGGGTGCTAAGCACCGTTTTGAAGGGAAAGTGGATATCCAAGATGAGAATGTTGAAATTGCCTATTTGGTTCAACGATTAATCGAACAAGTTGAGGAAATGACAGGAGACCGCTTGAAGGATGATGCCTCATTATCACAAGGCTTACTCGCACATCTACAGCCTGCCATCTTTCGAATCAAACAAGGAATGAAGATTACGAATCCGCTTCTTGCAGAAATTAAACGGGATTATCAAGAGCTTTTCGATGTTGTCGCAAAAGCGGTGGAAGTCACATTCCCATTTGATCATGTTCCTAATGAAGAAATCGGATACCTCGTTCTCCACTTTGGAGCCGCATTACATAAGCGGAAAGGAAGAACGAATCTAAAGGCATTAATCATTTGTTCAAGTGGGATAGGAACATCAAAGATGCTCGCTACACAAATAAAAAATCAATTTCCTGATATCGCTGAACTCAGAAACATTTCGGCCTTTGAGTTAAAGGATATTGATATTGAAACATATGATATCATCCTGTCTACGATACCGATTGAGGAACTTTCAACAGATTACTTACTAGTAAGCCCGATTTTAACAGCACATGAATTAGAGAAGATAAAAGATTATATTCATAAAAAAGGCCTTACTATAGCAAATTATAGTGTGAATAATGATCATCAGGAAAAAGCAGACATGACGCTGACTTATGAGGAATACAAGACGTTTACAAGGCAATCAAATCGACTTATTGAACTGTTGGATACGATGGAAGCGTTTGGTATTGATCAATCATTTACCATCGAAAAAATCTTAAAGCATGTAAGTAAGAAGCTTGTAGCCAACAGACTCATTGACGATGGGAAGAAGCTTGTCAATGCCTTGCTAAAGCGTGAGCATATCGGGGGATTAGCTATTCCGCAAACAAAGCTTGCCTTGTTTCATACGAGGAGTGATACTGTGATTCGCCCTAGCTTTCATATCATTGATTTGGAAAAGCCAATGATGTTAAAGGCGATGGATAATGAACAGAGTAGCGTCACCCGCATCTTAGTCTTATTAGCGCCAGAACAAGCTGACAGCAGCCAGTTAGAGCTGATGAGCTTTATTAGTGCAAGTATTATTGAATCACAAGCGAGTATCAACATCTTTGAATCTGCTGCGAAAAACAGCTTAATTCAATATATTAGCCAAAAGTATTTTACTAACTTTGTTAAAAATCTAAGGAGTGAATAAATTCATGAGTATATTAAAAGAAGCGAACATCCAATTAAATCAATCATTTGCAACCAAAACAGATGCAATTAAAGCAACAGGTCAAGTATTAGTAGAGCAAGGTTATGTAAAGGAACAATATATCGAGCAAATGTTAAAAAGAGAAGAGCTGTCTTCTACATATATGGGGAACTTCATTGCGATTCCACACGGAACAGAAGAGTCAAAAGAAGATGTTTTACAATCAGGTCTTTCTGTTATCCAAGTGCCCGAGGGCGTTGATTTTGGCAACGGAAATATTGTGAAAATCTTAATCGGTATTGCAGGAAAAGGTAATGAGCATCTTGAGATTCTTTCTAAAATTGCGATTGTTTGTTCTGAAGAAGAAAATGTTGAAAAATTAGTTCAAGCAAAATCGAAAGAGGACATTATTTCACTTCTAAGCGAGGTGAACTAATTTGAAAGCAGTACATTTTGGGGCCGGAAACATCGGAAGAGGCTTTATCGGCCTTCTTCTGCATCAATCTGGCTATGAAGTCCAATTTGTCGATGTAAATGAAACATTAATCGATGAAATCAATAAAGAAAAAGCATATCGCGTGATCCTAGCTAACGAGCAAAAAGAAGAATTCCATGTTGAAGGTGTATCAGGTATCAACAGTGCAAAAGCTCCAGAAGCTGTCATTGAAGCTATTTCATCAGCTGACCTAGTTACAACAGCTGTTGGTCCGCATATCTTAAAATTCATTGCCCCGCTAATTGCTGACGGTCTGAAAAAGCGTACGAAAGAGAATGACATGCCTGTTAATATCATTGCGTGTGAAAACATGGTTGGCGGAAGCAGTGAGCTTCAAAAGCATGTGCTTGAAAAACTAAATGATAAAGAGACGTCATGGGTACAGGAGAATGTTGGTTTCCCGAATTCAGCTGTCGATCGTATTGTACCAAATCAAAAGAATGACCGACTCCTGGACGTTTTGGTCGAGCCATTTCATGAGTGGGTCATTGACTCTACAGAAATGAAGGGCGCACAACCAGAAATTAAGGAAGCGCTGTTTGTCGAAAATCTCCAAGCATATATCGAGCGAAAACTGTTTACCGTTAATACAGGTCACGCTGCTACAGCGTATCTAGGCAATTTAGCTGGCCATGCAACGATTGCTGAATCAATCAAAGATGAAGAAATCAAGAAAACAGTCTTAGGCTCGCTTGAAGAAACAGGTAAAGTACTTGTTGCAACATATGGTTTTAATGCCGATGAACATCAGCAATATATTCAAAAAATCATCGGACGTTTTGCAAATCCATTTATCGTCGATGACGTCCAACGGGTAGGGAGAGCACCACTCCGTAAGCTTGGCGCAAAAGACCGCTTAGTTGCTCCTGCTTTAGCATTTATGAACGAATTCAATGAAGTACCTGAGAACTTAGTGAAGGTCATTGTAGCCGCACTGAAGTTTGTGTCAGAAGAAGATCAAGAATCATTGACTCTTCAGGAAAAAGTTCAGGCAAAAGGCGCTGCAGCAGCATTTAGTGAGATTGCTGGTCTTGATATGGATCATCCATTAGTCAAAAAAGCAGCAGAAACGTTTTAGGAAAGGTAGATCCCCTATTATGATGAATAGGGGATCTATTTTTATTTTTTAATAGCAGAATAAAAAGCTGAATGATGAAAGTCAGCTATTTCCCATATCAGTAGTTTCATTGATTATATTAATGAAAAACCTTTAAAAAATGACAGCTAAAATGAACCACACAATCATTAACAATTGAATCAATACTTTGGCTATGCTGCCGCCTAAGAATCCAATAACAGTAGCAAAAGCAACTTTTGTTGCCTTCATTGTTTCTTTATGAAGGATTAATTCTGTAACAAGTACTGCCAAGAACGGAACAAGAATAATCCCAAAGGGAGGGAAAATGAACGATCCAACAATAGTAGAAATAGCTGCAACAGTCTCTGATATTTTTGAACCGCCGTATTTTTTTACAAAATAACTGTTTGCAATAAGATCCGCTGCAATTAGAACTACACTTAGTAACGCTATACTAATCCAAAACCACAAGGATAATGCATCTGAATCAATGAGGAATTGATAAACAACAAATCCTCCCCATATAGCAACAATTGAAGGAATGATAGGATAGATAATCCCAACAAAACTAAGGGCAAATAACACGATGGTTAATCCCCACCAAACAAATTCCATTAAAACGCCACCTCTTATTATTAACATTTATTTGAATGAACTTAATTATTGATATTTCCATTTAATAATAAAATTCAAACATTCATCTATTATTACGAGACGAATAGGTAAATGGTTTCTATACAAATCGTAAAAAATTGCGACTTTTTCTGATAAATCATTACTATTTTGGCAAATTGATAAACGTGATTTCATAGGGAGTCCAATTAACTTATTTATAAGGCTCTGCTAAACTTGGTTGTTGATTTCCACTACAGGCGTTTGGTTTCAGCGTACGGTTCGGGAGCCTCTTCGGCTACGCCTGTGGGGTCTTGCATTGACACGCTTCTCCCTTGTCTTGCTCCAGCGCCTAGCCCCTCGAGGTCATAAGCCGCTCTTGAATTGAAGACAAAGAACGTCTTCTATTCAAGAGCGTCTTATGCTTGTCGGGGCTGAACAGGCGCTTCCGCATTTCTAAGCAGGAGTCTCACGCCTTACGCTCCAATCACATAGTGATCAAATATCAACAATAGACTTATAGTTATTTTTATAAAAATATAAGAATGCCGTACCGAAGGCGAAATTAAAATCCTCATCCTATAGGAGATAGGGTAGAAAAGAGAAATATCTATGATCCACAAAAAAAGTGAGCTTCTAAAGTCTGCTGTGACAATAGAAGCTCACTTTTTTCATTTCTTATTCTTTATTCATTAAGCTATGCTTTCTACCGTAAATAAAATAGATAAACAATCCAAATACAAACCAAATACCGCATGCTATCCATGTAGAAACAGAGAGTTGAGATATTAAGAATAAACATAGTAGGAATGAGCAAATCGGTATAACTGGAAAGAACGGTACTTTAAAACCACCTGATGGTATACTCTTATCTTTTCTTAAGTAAATGACCCCGATTGAAACTACTGTAAATGCAAGTAATGTTCCCATGTTCACTAATTCTGCTAGTTTAGACAAAGGTATTACTCCAGCACAAAAAGCTGTAAGTGCTGCAAAGATCCATGTATTTTTAATGGGTGTTTTATATTTTTTATTAAGCTCACACATAATTTTTGGTAATAATCCATCACGACCAAGAGCGTAAAGAAGTCTTGTTCCTCCGTATAACATCACAAGTATAACTGTCATCATCCCGATAACAGCACCAAGTGAAATCACACCAGAAACCCAATCTTGATGAATGAGCTGCATAGCAAAGCTGACTGGGTCACTTACGTTTAGATGTGTATATGAAACAATACCAGTTATAACAAGCGAAACCAATACGTAAAGTAATGTACAAATTAATAATGAACCTATAATTCCAATTGGTAAATTTCGTTGTGGATTTTTTACCTCTTCAGCCGCTGATGAGACAGCATCAAATCCAAGATAGGCAAAGAAAACAAGTGCTGCTCCGCTCATTACTCCACTTATTCCGAACGGCATAAATGGCTGCCAATTAGCAGGCTCCACATAAAAAATACCTACCCCAATAAATAAAAGAATAACACCTACTTTAATAAATACCATAATCTTATTAAGCTTTGCAGATTCTTTTATCCCGCGCGTTAATAAAAAAGCAATGGCAAGTATAATGACAATAGCTGGTACATTTATATAAGTTCCTTCTACTGGATTAAAAGGACCCGAGATTGCCTTTGGAATCGTGATATTAAATCCTTCTAACAAAGCAGACAAATAAGCAGACCAACCAGTTGCGACCGAAGCAACTGCTAATCCATATTCTAATACCAAAGCCCAACCAACTAACCAAGCGACTAATTCTCCAAATACAATATATCCATAGGTATAAGCACTACCTGCTATTGGTACGGATGAAGAAAATTCTGAATAACACAAACCTGCCAATGCACAGACAATAGCAGCTATAATAAAGGAAAAAACAATAGCTGGTCCAGAATGACTTGAAGCTACTGTTCCAGGAAGGATGAATATACCTGTTCCAACAATGGCACCAACTCCAAGCAATACTAAATCAAATGCTCCTAACGTTTGCTTTAGCTGGATATCTCCTTTTTTTCTTAATAATTCTCCAATATTTTTTCTTCTGAATAGTACATTTTTCACACGTAACCCTCATTTTTCTTTAAATATTATAAAAATTCTAACCTTTTATTTCTTATAGGTCAATTAATTTTGTCGATTTACCAATTTTTATGTCGAAAAATATTTCACTATGATACCTTTAAATTTTTGCACAGTATCAAAAGTTGTTATTTAGTCGAAGACCATAAAATGAAAATTAGGAAGTTATAGGCGTGTTCGGAGGAGATGAAGATTTGGATTTGCAACAGGGAGACAAGGATTTGTCGAATATTGTAGTTTAGTCAATATCTTTCTGATTTAGGACAGGACAATATAATCCTGATATAGGACAAAATGTTCTAAGATCCGGACAATAAGTTCCGATGACAATAAATTTTAAAGCCGATTAACCTATTATTTCCTCTAATTTTATCAGCTACTACTTTTGTTTGAAAATAAAAAAATACCCACCATTTCATCAATCAAATGGCGGGTATTTATTCATTTATTGCAGATCAGCTGCACCTTGTGCAATCAGATCAAATAACTCCTCAATGTCTTCTGCTTCAACACATGAGAACGCAATACGAAGATCTGTGTCGTTGATTGAAATCGTTCCAACTCCATATTTATCTAATAGATGTAAGCGAAGCTCTTCTGCGTTAATTGTGTGTAATTTTAAGCACATAAAGTATCCAGAGTTAAATGGATAGTATGTCCAGTATTTTTGGTATTCTTCTTTTGCTAATACTTCTTTTGTTTTATCTGCTCTGCTTTTCATAAGCGCGAATTTCTGCTCTTTTTCAACAGGGAATTCTTCTGATTGCAGGGATTGCAGGATAATGGATTGTGAAGGGTGTGAGGCACTTGAAATCGTTCCTCTTATGATCCCTTTTGTTTTTTGCTCTAATGCATTTAGGATTGCAGCGCTTTTACTTGCATATGTGATGAATCCTACGCGGAAGCCCCATACATAGTTTTCTTTTGTTGCACCGTCAACTTTAATTGGCAGGATGCGCGGGTGTACATCTGCTAGCAGACTAAAGATGGACTCTTTCATTGAATCTTCATAAAATAATCCGAAATATGCATCATCAATTAGTGCAATCACATTTAATCCTTCATCAGCTGCTTCTTTAAGAACAGCGACAATTTCCTTCGCCTCAGACTCAAGAGGAGTATATCCAGTTGGATTATTCGGGAAGTTTAGTAAGACAACAACTTTGCCGGCTTCTTTTTGCGCTTGGATGGATTCCTTAAGCCCTGCCACGTTAAAGCCGTTTGCTTCATTGAATAAAGGATATGTCTTCACAATACCGCCGCGGCGAACGGAAAACGTAATGTTGTAGTTGCCCCAATATTTATCAGGTAAGATAACTGGTGTGCCTTCGTCGACAAATAGATCAGCTACGATGCTTAAGCCATGTGTAAGAGCATTTGTGACAACAGGTGTTCCAACTGATTCTGCATCTAAGCTTGGGTTATCTTTAAGAATTTTTTCTTTCCATACTTTTCTAAGATCTTCTTTCCCTTGTGGCGGTGCATAAGGAAAAAGGTCTTTCGGTGCTACTTTATCTCCGAATAGATCTTGAATATGTTGAAAGTGCATTGGTTGGCTTTCCTCTGTCGCAATTCCGATCGTTGCATTAAAGCGGTGTGCTTTTTTGCCTGCTTCAGCAGATTGGCTTAAAATCCCTTTTGGATAAAACATTTCTTTTCCGAGTTGTGACAACATATCATAAACGTGTTCATTGTCTTCTTTCACTGCCTGATTTAGTGTTTGTGCTAATTGATTCATTGCGCTTTCCACCTTTATCGTAAATAAATATTTAGAAAATTCATTATGAGATATTTTATCATACTAAAGATTTTTCTCACAGTGTAATCAAAAAAATTATTCCCAAAATCAGTTCAACCCATATGAGGAAAAATTTTTTTCACGCTATACTATAAGAAATAAACCACGCTAGATAAAAAATGAGAAGAGGGGCATAGACATGCAAATTGTCACAATTATACTTGGAATCATTATTTTACTTAATATGTCATTTGCGATTGTCGTCATTTTTCGTGAACGAAGAGATGCATCTTCTTCATGGGCATGGTTACTTGTACTGTTTTTTATTCCATTGCTCGGGTTTGTGTTATATCTTCTTTTTGGACAAAATTTAAGTCGATACCATATGTTTCAATGGGAGGATCGCAAAAAGCTTGGGATTGACAAATTACTTACAGAACAGCTGGAACATATTCGCGACGATACGTTTGATTTTCGGAATGAGACAGAGAGACAGTATAAGCAGCTCATTTATATGCACCTGATGAATAATGATGCCGTTTTAACACCTAATAATCATGTCGAACTGTTTACAGATGGAAAAGCCAAGTTTGATCGATTGTTTGAGGATATTGAACATGCGAAGGACCATATCCATTTGCAATATTATATTTTAAAAAATGATCAGCTGGGAAAACGGCTTGTAGAGGCGTTAGCGAAAAAGGCAAAGCAAGGTGTGAAGGTAAGGGTATTGTACGATGACTTAGGTTCTAGAAGTCTGCGAAAATCTTTTTTTGCTGAACTGAGAGCAGCACAAGGAGAAGTGGAAGTGTTTTTCCCCTCAAAGCTAAGGTGGATCAATTTGCGGCTTAACTATCGTAACCACCGAAAACTTGTCATCATTGATGGAAGAATTGGGTATGTTGGCGGCTTTAACGTTGGTGACGAATACTTAGGACTGGATCCAAAATTCGGTTATTGGCGTGACACACATTTAAGAATTCAAGGTTTTGCCGTTTTTGCGATTCAAACCCGTTTTATTTTAGATTGGAACCAAGCAACACACAAACGAAAAATTCCATACCTACAGGAACATTTTCCGAAGCTGTCGTTTGAAGGTGACAGCAGCCTGCAAATCGTCACAAGCGGTCCTGATTCAGAATGGGAGCAGATAAAGCACGGGTATATCAAAATGATTTCCGCGGCGAAAAAAACCATTCTCATTCAAACACCATACTTTATTCCTGATGCAAGCTTGCTTGACGCATTAAAAATCGCCTGCTTATCAGGAGTAGATGTGAAATTAATGATTCCGAACAAACCGGACCACCCGTTTGTTTATTGGGCTACTATGTCCTATATAGGGGAAATGCTAACCTCCGGGGCAACTGTTTATATTTATGAAAATGGATTTATTCATGCGAAGACAATTGTCGTTGATAACGACATTTCGTCAGTAGGGACAGCAAATATCGATGTGAGAAGCTTTAAATTAAATTTTGAGGTGAATGCGTTTATGTATGATGCAGAGATTGCCAAAAACCTTGCAGACGTTTTCCAAGAAGATATTGCACGATCGAAGGAGCTAACATTAGAGGCTTACCATCAACGTGGAAGATGGATTAAATGTAAGGAATCAGTCTCTCGTTTGCTTTCACCGATTTTATAAAAAGGCTCCTTTCTAAGAGATTGTTGGTTTTAAAGCGAAAACTATTTAAGGTTGATTGGAGCAGATTGCGAGATTCCTGCGGGAGCACCGCACGACTTGGTAAATAGCAACAAAGTTTGCGAAAACAGCCGATAAAAAAGAAGGGGAATGGGCGAACTTCCCCTTTATTTTGTATCAAGCTTAAAAAACTTTTCAATCATTGCGGTAATGCTTTGTAATGTCGGCTCATTTTTAATATTGCCTAACATCCCTTGAATCACAGGAATTCGCGGTGAATCAAGCATGATTTCCTCCGCTAATACATCAAGTGTTATGATCGTGTCTTCATGCTTGATTCGATCCTTCGCTAAATTTATGTGTCTTATGACATCCTCTTTATTCGGTTCCGGGTAGAGTTCAGACAATTGATTGACAAAATCATCTGTTAAAATAGGCTCCTCATTTGATCGAATATATCCTGCAACCAAATCATCCATTCTATTTAGTATATAGGTTGATAGTTTTCGCAGGTCCACGTTTGCCTTATCAAACATCATCAGCTTGACATAGGCATGAGTAATTCCTTGGAGAATCATGTTTAAATCAAACACATACTTGGCCGCTTTTTCGCCATAAATAGCTAGCAGTGAAGAATGATAGAAGCTTCCAATTTCCTGGCTCATTTTTCGAATGAACGCTTCTATTTCAGGATTCAGAGGAATGGCTTGTTCACGAATTTGCATAATGATAAACTCTTTATTTTTGTATATCTCTGCTAGCTGTGCCTCTAACTGGGCAATAAATATTTCACGAGGTGATAAATTATCTAAGGCCAGTGAATCAAGTCGCTCTTGAATCGATTGAAACTGGTATTTAAAGACGGCTAACATGAGTGCCTCTTTTGATTTGAAATAAAGGTAAAATGCCCCCTTTGAAATTCCACAGGCATCCACAATCTCTTGTATGGATGTTGATGAATAGCCTTTTTTAGCAAAAAGACTAATTCCAGCTTCAATGATTTTCTTTTCCTTTTCCTTCATCTTTATCAATTTCTCCTTAAGAGTTTTATATCGTAATAAGCTGCTGAATGATTTTTTTTAGGGAAACACTATATGAATCATCACCATCTGTTCACATTTACAAAAAATTAATGTCTGAACACTTCAGTTTATATTGACTGTGAACGACCGGTCATTTATATTATTAGTTATTGTGACCGATTAGTCAATTAACCAAATACGAGCTGGAGGATAATATGAATAGCATAATTAATTTTGTTCTAAGAAACAAGTTTGCAGTATGGCTTCTGACGATTATTGTCACAGTTGCCGGTCTTTACTCCGGGTTAAATATGAAGCTGGAAACCATTCCTAATATTACAACACCTGTCATAACAGTTACAACGGTTTATCCGGGTGCAACACCTGAAGAGGTAGCGGATAAGGTTTCAGAACCGATTGAACAAGTTATTCAAAACCTAAACGGTGTAAATGTTGTTAGTTCAAACTCTTTTCAAAATGCCTCATCAATTCAAGTCGAATATGGATTTGAAAAGAATATGGATGAAGCAGAGGATGAATTAAAAGACATTATAGCAGATATTGAATTACCAGAGGGAGCAAATGAGCCTGATGTAGCAAGACTCAGCTTAAATGCTTTTCCAATCTTAGCGTTAAGTATTGCCAATGACGAGCAATCACTTGCTGAGCTTACAACAATTGTCGAGGACGACATTTTACCTGCTTTAAAAGGGGTGGACGGTGTTTCTTCTGTTCAAGTATCTGGTCAGCAGCTTGAAGAAGTACAATTCACCTTTAATGATGAAAAAATGAAGGAATATGGTCTTGATGAAGAAACGGTACAAAACCTTATTAAAGGAGCAGACGTTAATTTTCCTCTAGGCTTATATACACTTGAAGAAACTGAGAAATCAGTTATTGTCGATGGAAATATTGCGAGCATAGAAGATTTGAAAAATCTAGAAATCCCTGTTATGCCATCCTCTCAAGGAGCTGGTCAGGGGGCAATACAAGGAAATCAAGCGACTGATATGACTGTTCAGTCAGCGCAAGGCGGCCAAGCAGCAGGGCAGGTTCCAGCTGCGCCAACAGAAATACCAACAGTAAAGCTTTCTGAAATTGCCGATATCAAATTGGTTGGAAAAGCAGAATCCATTTCCAAAACGAATGGAAAAGAAGCGATTGGTATTCAGATTGTGAAAGCAACAGATGCAAATACGGTTGAAGTTGCGAAAGAAGTTGTAGAAGAATTAGATAAGTTTGAGGAAGACATAAAAGGCTTGGATGTTGTTTATACCCTTGATCAAGCAACACCTATTGAAGAGTCTGTTAACACAATGTTAAGTAAAGCTGCATTTGGGGCACTTTTCGCAGTTGTGATTATTCTTATCTTTTTAAGAGATATTAAATCAACCTTAATTTCGATTATTTCCATTCCATTATCATTGTTAATTGCGATTATCTTGTTAAATCAAATGGATATCACCTTAAATATGATGACGCTTGGGGCAATGACTGTCGCAATTGGCCGTGTAGTCGATGACTCAATCGTTGTTATTGAAAATATATATCGAAGAATGTCTCTTAAAGGAGAACGTTTAAAAGGGAAAGCACTAGTACGTGAGGCAACGAAGGAAATGTTCATGCCGATTATGTCCTCAACAATCGTGACAATCGCAGTATTCCTGCCATTAGCACTTGTTAAAGGGATGATTGGAGAATTATTCTTACCATTTGCGTTAACAATTGTATTTGCATTATTAGCCTCATTATTAGTGGCGGTTACGATTGTTCCGATGATGGCACATAGCTTATTTAAGAAAAACCTTTACGGTGAAGGCAAGAAAATCAAGCATGATGAACACAAACCAGGGAAATTCACCGGAGCATACCGCCGAATTTTAAACTGGACGTTAAATCATAAAATCATTACATCATCCATTGCGATTATATTGTTAGTTGGCAGTTTATTCCTTATTCCGATTATTGGGGTCAGCTTCCTGTCATCTGAAGAGGAAAAAATGCTGATGGTCACGTATAAACCAGAGCCAGGTGAAACGAGAGAATCGGCAGAAGAACAAACGGAAAAGGCAGAAAGCTTCTTCTTAGATCGAGAGAATGTCAAAACAGTTCAATATTCATTAGGCAGTGAAAACCCGATGAATCCTGGTGACACAAATAGTGCGGTCTTCTTTATTGAATATGAGGATGATACACAAAACTTTACCGAAGAAAAGGAAACGGTTATTCAGGATTTACAAGAAACAGTAAAAAGTGGCGGAGAATGGGCTTCACAAGACTTTGCTTCAGCAGGAGCAAGCAATGCGATCACCATGTATATATATGGTGATAGTGTCGAAGAGATTGAACCTGTCGTAGAAGATGTACAAGAAATCATGGAAAGACATGAAGATTTAAAAAATGTTGAATCAAGTTTAGCAGAAACATATGAGGAATATACATTTGTTGCAAATCAAGATGAACTAAGCAAGCTTGGCTTAACTGCAGCACAAATTGGGATGGAACTTAGCCCAACGAGAGAACGTCCTGTCTTAACAAAGGTTGAAAAAGATGGAGAAGAGTTAAATGTGTATCTTCAAGTAGAAGAAGAAACATATGAAACAGTTAATGATCTTACAGATCAAACGATCCAATCACCATTAGGAAAAGAAGTGAAGATTGGTGATGTTGTTGATGTAAAAGAAGGCGAAACATCTGATACTGTTACAAGACGTGATGGCAAAATCTATGTTCAAGTATCAGGAGAAATTAAGACAGATGATGTAGCAAAAGTATCAGCTGATGTTCAAGCAGAGGTTGATGATTTAGATGTTCCATCTTCAATCGATATTAATATGGGCGGGGTAACAGAAGATATTCAAGAATCATTCACACAACTAGGCTTGGCAATGCTAGCAGCGATTGCGATCGTGTATTTCATTCTTGTTATTACATTCGGCGGAGGTTTAGCGCCATTTGCGATTCTGTTCTCATTACCATTTACAGTCATTGGTGCGCTTGTAGGGCTCTTAATTGCAGGCGAAACATTAAGTATTAATGCCATGATTGGAGCGTTAATGTTAATTGGTATCGTTGTGACAAACGCGATCGTTTTAATAGACCGAGTGATTCATATGGAAAAAGCAGGATTAAGTACGCGTGAGGCAATATTAGAAGCTGGTACAACTCGTCTGCGTCCAATTCTTATGACCGCTATCGCTACAATTGGTGCATTAATTCCATTAGCACTAGGCTTTGAAGGCAGCGGAATGATCTCAAAAGGACTTGGCGTAACGGTTATCGGCGGTCTAACAAGCTCAACTCTATTAACACTCGTCATCGTACCGATTGTTTATGAAATGTTAAGTAAGCTTCGTCGAAAAAAAACATTAGTTGAAGAAGAATAAGGTAGTGTAAAAGGGTCTGACTTTGTTATGTCAGGCCTTTTTATTTGTTGTGACGCGATACACCTGTCATGAAGGTTCAAATACTCGAATATTCCCTAATGATTTGACATATATATGTTTAAATAGGATTGGGGGAACATTCATGGATGATATCTTATTTCTCATTATCGCACTTTGTATCTTAAGTCTGATTACGACTCTCAAAATCCTTATAGCGGTGTGGGGAAAGAAATACCGCTACAAAAGTACATGGGATATGCTTGAGTTTGAAGATAGCCGGACAAGTGAAGAAATCAAGAAAAAAAAATATGGTCAATGAAAAGCAGGTGAGACTCCTGTTTTTTTGTTTGGCGGGAAAATGGATGATGCTCGGAAGGAAACTTTATAACATAATATAATGTAATGATCTGTGCAATTTAGTAGATGTTTTCCTTATAGGATAACAAATTGTTTCTTTGAGCTCTTTGTAGTATATTTGAGAGACGAATTCAATAAAAAGAGGTTAGTGCTAATGAGTTTACAAAATGAAATAAATAAGCGCCGTACGTTTGCCATCATCTCTCACCCAGATGCCGGTAAAACGACGTTAACAGAAAAACTGTTATATTTTGGGCAGGTTATTCGTTCGACAGGGACAGTAAAAGGAAAAAAAACGGGTAAATTTGCTGCGTCAGACTGGATGGAGATCGAGAAAAAACGTGGTATCTCTGTAACGTCCAGTGTGATGAGCTTTCCATATCATGATTTCCATGTCAATATTCTGGATACTCCAGGACATGAAGATTTTAGTGAAGATACGTATCGGACATTAACAGCAGTTGATAGTGTTGTGATGATTATCGATTCAACAAAAGGTGTTGAGCCGCAAACAATTAAGCTGTTTAAGGTTTGTCGGATGAGAGGTATTCCTATTTTTACGTTTATCAATAAGCTTGACCGTGAAGGCAGAGATCCTCTTGAATTGCTATCAGAAATTGAAGAAGTACTTGGGATTGAGTCTTATCCAATGAATTGGCCTGTTGGCAGCGGGAAACGATTTTTAGGAATTTATGATCGATTTAATGATCAATTTGTCCGTTTCAAAGGTGACGAGGAAGAGGAAGTATTTCCTATAAGTGAAATTTCAGAGCATGGCTTAGAAGATGAACCTGTCTATCAGGATACATTAGGTGAAATTGAACTTCTTGAAGAGGCTGGAAATGAATTTTCGCCTGAGCGTGTGAAAAAAGGAGAGCTAACACCTGTATTTTTTGGTAGTGCGTTAGCAAACTTCGGTGTGCAAACCTTTTTTGATACATTCTTACAATTTGCTGCACAACCGCAGCCGCGTAAAACGGATCAAGGCTTGATCGAACCAGAGAAGGATCAATTTTCAGGTTATATCTTCAAAATTCAAGCGAATATGAATCCGGCGCATCGTGACCGAATTGCTTTTTTCCGTGTATGTTCTGGAAAGTTTGAGCGCGGAATGAGTGTAAACCTTAGCCGTACAAATAAAATAATTAAGCTAAATCAAACACAGGCATTTATGGCGAAGGACCGCGATACCGTAGATGTTGCCTACCCCGGTGATATTATTGGGATTTATGATCCAAATATTTATCAAATTGGCGATACCTTAATTGAAGGAAAAGGCCAGTTTCAATATGAAGAGCTGCCGCAGTTCCCGCCAGAACTATTTAAACGTGTGCAAGCGAAAAACGTCATGAAAGCAAAGCAATTTAGAAAAGGAATCGAACAGCTTGTTCAAGAAGGAGCGATCCAGTTATTCAGACAAGAGTTGAATGATTCGATGATCCTTGGCGCTGTCGGTCAGCTTCAGTTTGAAGTATTTGAATATCGAATGAAGGCTGAATACAATGTGGAAATCGAGTTCACTTCACTTGGTGAAAGAATTCCGCGTTGGATCAAAAGCGAGAAGTTTGAAAAACGTTTCTTTGATTCTAGAAGTATGCTCGTTCGCGATCGCTATGGAGCATATGCCGTGTTATTTGAAAATGAATTCACGTTAAGATACTTCTTAGAAAATCAAAAAGAAATTGAGCTAGTTGACCTGTTAGAGGAAAATGACTATCAAGGTATCACATCTTAACGATCATGTTTTAGGCTGATTCTTCGGAATTAGCCTTTTTAAATGAAGGAAAACAAAGGGTAACCGGCGAATTTTTCCATTATGCATGATAAGATAATGAGTAACATGACTAGAAAAACACATTTCTTACATAAGCGGGGGAAAACATTGGATATTATTCAAGCGACCTTAAAGGAACTGGACGATGTCACGGCCTTATTTAATGATTACAGAATTTTTTACGGACAACCATCTGATCGAGAGAGTGCGAAAGAATTTATTGCAGCTCGAATAAGAGGGAATGAATCCGTTATTTTTCTAGCGATTGATGGTAAAAAACCGCTGGGGTTTGTACAATTATACCCAATTTTCACATCAGTAGGAATGAAACGAAAATGGCTGCTAAATGACTTATTTGTTAATGAAAGCTCTCGTCGTCATGGTGTCGGCAGAGCCTTAATGAATCAGGCGAAACAGTTCGCGATGGAAACCAACTCAGCCGGGATTCTGCTAGAAACCGCAAAGGATAATCATAAAGCACAAGCACTTTATGAAAGCTTAGACTATGAAAAAGAGGATTCCGTCTTCTTTTATACCCTTTCTATCTAACACGATTACCTTTTGAAGAGGAGAACATTCATGGTTTTAAAAGTAATATTGGCGTTGATACTACCGTTTTTACTCGTCAATTTGTTTACACGTGTATGCTATAACCACTATGTTGGCACAGCTTTAACCGCTGCGTTGCTGATCGCTTCATATGTAAAAGGTTATACAGATAATCCGTTCATCATTGTACTGGACATGACATCGCTCGTTATCGGATTTATTTATGCCCGAAAAATGAAGGCACAGTTACTAAGGAAGTAGCAGGTTTGAGTCTGTCCAAAAGGAGATATACTAATAGAAAGAAGAGAGCTGCCAGAAGGAGCTCTTTTTCTGTTCATAACGCTAAATTGAAAAGTTGCAAGATTATGATCATTGCTCCAAAATAAATGATCCAATTTGCAAGATTATCAGAGAAAGTTGCAAAAATCATTCCTCAAGTTGCAAAATCCAACCGAAGTATATCAAATCAAATGAATTCATTTCTATGTGAATAAAATAAATGCGAACTTTAGTTCGTATTTCTAGTGATTTTCCAGTTAAATGTGGTAAACTACTACTATTGAATCTTTCTGAATGGGGGCTTATGCGTGAGCGAGCAATTTGAATTAGTCTCAAAATACAAGCCGCAGGGTGATCAACCTAAGGCTATTCAGTCGCTTGTCGAGGGAATTCAGCAAGGAAAAAAATATCAAACACTGTTAGGTGCAACAGGTACAGGTAAAACCTTTACTGTTTCAAATGTGATAAAAGAAGTCAATAAACCAACATTGGTTATTGCCCATAATAAAACGTTAGCTGGGCAGCTATATAGTGAGTTTAAAGAATTTTTTCCAAATAATGCGGTTGAATATTTTGTTAGTTACTATGATTATTATCAACCTGAGGCATATGTACCTCAAACAGATACATTTATTGAAAAAGATGCAAGCATTAATGATGAAATTGATAAGCTGCGCCATTCAGCTACATCGGCATTATTTGAGCGTCAGGATGTCATCATTATTGCCAGTGTTTCGTGTATATATGGTCTCGGTTCGCCTGAGGAATATAAAGAGCTTGTGGTAAGTTTACGAACAGGCATGGAAATCGAGCGGAATCAATTATTAAGAAAACTAGTAGACGTCCAATATGAACGGAATGATATTGATTTCCGAAGAGGTACATTCCGCGTCCGCGGTGATGTAGTGGAAATTTTTCCGGTATCTCGGGATGAGCAATGTATTCGTGTCGAGTTTTTTGGCGATGAAATCGATCGGATTCGTGAGGTTGATGCGTTAACAGGCGAGATTATGGGGGAGCGTGAGCATGTAGCCATTTTCCCTGCGTCCCACTTCGTAACAAGAGAAGAAAAAATGCAGAAAGCGATCATCAATATCGAGGCAGAGCTTGAGGAGCAATTAGAGAAAATGCGTGAAAACGGCAAGCTTCTAGAAGCACAGCGTCTTGAGCAAAGAACAAGATATGACTTAGAAATGATGAGAGAAATGGGATTTTGTTCAGGGATTGAAAACTATTCACGTCATTTAACACTTCGTCCCGCAGGTTCAACGCCATATACACTGCTTGATTTCTTTCCAGATGATTTTCTAATCGTCGTTGACGAGTCACATGTTAGTATACCTCAGGTTAGGGGTATGTTTAATGGTGACCAGGCCCGCAAGCAGGTGCTTGTCGATCATGGCTTCCGACTGCCATCAGCAATGGATAACCGTCCGCTGCGTTTTGAAGAATTTGAGAAGCATATTGAAAATATCATCTTTGTTTCTGCAACACCTGGTCCATATGAAATCGACCATACGCCAGAAATGATTGAGCAGATTATTCGTCCAACAGGCTTGCTTGATCCAACCATTGATGTCCGTCCAATCGAGGGACAAATTGATGACCTGATCGGTGAAATTCAGGCGAGAGTTGAAAAAAATCAACGGGTGCTTATCACAACATTAACGAAAAAAATGTCTGAGGACTTGACGAACTATTTAAAAGAGATTGGGATAAAAGTAAATTACTTGCATTCAGAAATAAAAACATTAGAACGGATCGAAATTATCCGCGAGCTCAGGCTCGGTACATATGATGTTCTTGTTGGAATTAACTTGTTAAGAGAAGGATTAGATATTCCAGAGGTTTCATTAGTTGCAATCCTTGATGCGGATAAAGAAGGGTTTTTACGTTCAGAACGTTCACTAATCCAAACGATCGGCCGTGCTGCACGTAATGCTGAAGGTCATGTCATCATGTATGCCGACAAGATGACAAACTCAATGGATCTTGCTTTAAATGAAACGAAGCGCCGTCGGGAAATTCAGCAGCTGTACAACGAAAAACACGGTATTACACCACAAACGATTCAAAAAGGTATACGAGATGTGATTCGTGCCACAGTGGCTGCAGAGGAGCATGAAGAGTATGATACATCTCCTGCAAAGAAACTGACAGGCATGACGAAAAAAGAACGCGACAAAGTGATTTCAGAAATGGAAATCGAAATGAAGGAAGCAGCAAAAGCACTGAACTTCGAACGTGCTGCAGAGCTGCGTGATTTAATTTTAGAGCTAAAAGCGGAAGGATGAAGCGATAATGGCAATGGAACATATCGTTGTAAAAGGAGCACGTGCTCACAACTTAAAAAATATTGATATTACCATTCCGCGCGATAAGCTTGTTGTCATAACCGGTCTATCAGGTTCAGGCAAATCATCTCTAGCCTTTGACACCATTTATGCAGAAGGGCAGCGCCGCTATGTTGAATCATTATCTGCCTATGCGCGTCAATTCCTTGGACAAATGGATAAACCTGATGTTGATGCGATTGAAGGACTTTCACCAGCGATTTCAATCGATCAAAAAACAACGAGCCGCAATCCGCGCTCAACAGTCGGAACGGTAACGGAAATTTATGATTACATGCGTCTTTTGTATGCAAGAGTAGGACGGCCGACATGTCCCAACCATGGAATCGAAATTTCATCGCAAACAATTGAACAAATGGTTGACCGAATTTTAGAGTATCCTGAGCGGACAAAGCTTCAGATCCTCGCACCTGTTGTATCAGGGAGAAAAGGTGCACATGTAAAGGTATTTGAAGATATAAAAAAACAAGGCTATGTGCGTGTTCGTGTAGACGGCGAAATGGGAGAGCTTTCAGACGATATTGAGTTAGATAAAAATAAAAAGCATTCGATCGAAGTAGTCATTGATCGGATCGTCGTCAAAGAAGGGGTAGAATCACGTTTAGCCGACTCACTTGAATCTGCATTACGCCTTGGTGAAGGAAGAGTCATTATTGATGTTATTGGTGAAGAGGAGCTGCTTTTCAGTGAACATCATGCATGTCCGCAATGCGGCTTCTCAATAGGCGAGCTTGAACCAAGAATGTTTTCATTTAACAGCCCGTTTGGGGCATGTCCTGAATGTGATGGGCTTGGAACAAAGCTTGAAGTAGATGTAGATCTTATTATTCCGAACAAAGATCTGACGCTTACTCAACATGCAATTGCACCATGGGAGCCAACAAGCTCTCAATATTATCCGCAATTACTTCAAGCTGTTTGCCAACATTATGACATTAATATGGATGTTCCTGTGAAGGATATTCCGAAACACTTATTTGATAAAATCTTATTCGGCAGTGACGGAGAAGAGATTTATTTCCGTTATGAAAACGATTTTGGACAAATCCGCGAGAACTATATCGTATTCGAAGGTGTAGTTCGCAACGTGGAACGCCGATATAAAGAGACAAGCTCAGATTATATACGTGAGCAAATGGAAAAGTATATGGGGCAGCAAAACTGCCCAACTTGTAAAGGATATCGCTTGAAGAAAGAGACGCTTGCCGTTTTAATTAATGGAAATCATATCGGTGAAATAACGAAATTGTCTGTTGTGGATTTGTTAACATTTTTTAAAAATGTCCAATTATCGGAAAAAGAAGTACAAATTGCTAACTTGATTTTAAAAGAAATTAGTGAGCGATTAGGGTTCCTAAATAATGTTGGACTTGATTATTTAACATTGAATCGTGCTGCAGGAACGTTATCTGGAGGAGAAGCACAGCGAATTCGACTTGCTACACAAATAGGTTCACGACTTACCGGTGTTTTATACATATTAGATGAGCCGTCAATCGGCCTGCATCAGCGTGATAACGATCGTCTCATTCAAACGATGCAAAATATGCGTGATATTGGTAATACATTAATCGTTGTTGAACATGATGAAGATACGATGATCGCCGCCGATTATTTAATCGATATTGGTCCTGGTGCAGGCATTCATGGCGGTCAGGTGATCGCTGTCGGTACACCTGAAGAGGTGATGAACGATGAAAATTCGTTAACAGGTCAATACCTAGTTGGGAAAAAATTCATTCCACTTCCAGTTGAGCGCAGAAAGCCTGATGGACGTTTTATTGAAGTGAAAGGGGCAAAGGAAAACAACCTTAAAAATGTCAGTGTGAAATTTCCTCTAGGAACATTTATTGCCGTAACTGGTGTATCTGGTTCTGGAAAAAGTACACTTGTCAATGAAATTCTTCATAAATCACTTGCCCAAAAGCTTAATCGTGCAAAAACGAAGCCTGGTGAACACAAAGAGGTTAAAGGAATTGAACATTTAGAAAAAGTCATTGATATTGATCAATCGCCAATCGGTCGTACCCCAAGATCAAATCCTGCCACATACACTGGTGTGTTTGATGATATTCGCGATGTGTTTTCAACAACAAATGAAGCAAAGGTACGCGGATACAAGAAGGGACGCTTTAGCTTTAACGTCAAAGGCGGAAGATGTGAAGCATGCCGAGGCGACGGAATCATTAAGATCGAAATGCACTTTCTGCCAGATGTGTATGTCCCTTGTGAAGTTTGTCATGGCAAACGCTATAACCGTGAAACGCTTGAAGTCACGTATAAAGGCAAAAATATTTCAGAAATTCTTGGCATGACTGTAGAGGATGCTGTTTCATTCTTTGAAAACATTCCAAAGATTAAACGAAAACTGCAAACACTTTATGATGTCGGTCTAGGGTATGTCACACTCGGCCAGCCGGCAACAACTCTTTCCGGCGGAGAAGCACAAAGGGTGAAGCTAGCTTCAGAATTACACCGTCGTTCAAATGGCAAGTCGATGTATATTCTTGACGAACCAACAACAGGCCTTCATGTTGACGATATCGCCCGACTATTGAAGGTATTGCAAAGACTTGTAGAAAACGGTGATACTGTTTTAGTCATTGAACATAACCTTGACATCATAAAAGCAGCAGACTACCTCGTTGATTTAGGTCCAGAAGGCGGAGACAAGGGCGGACAAATTGTCGGAGTCGGAACACCAGAAGACCTCATTAAAAATGACCAGTCTTATACAGGAAAATATTTAAAACCAGTCATTGAGCGTGACAGGGAACGGATGAAAAAACTGATAAAAGAAAAAGAGGAAGTTGTTCAATAGAATAAAAAGTGTTTATGTATAGAGAGCATCTAGATTTGAACAGCACCCCAATTGTAAGACATACCTAACAATTGGAGGTGCTGTTTTTTATTTAGCTTAGATAATGTCCAATTAACATCACAAACTATTAAGTGCTGTCCATTAGGACCAAGAGATATGAATACTAAGATGATTGGAGTATACGAAATATGCACTTCTGAAGGAAAAAGGACTAAGAAATAATGATCCCACATAAAAGTAAATGTGGGAATTTTTTGCTAAAAACGAAAATACTGAAACCTTAACCTCCTGCCAATCGTATTAAAACTAAGGAGAGTGAAGAAGAATTGGATAAAACCAATAAATTAATTGCATCGTTAAATTATTTTAGTGTGTTTTTTGCGCCGTTTCTTTTACCGATTGCCATCTATTTTATTGTCGATCATAACGAGGTAAAGCAGCATGCTAAAAAAGCGATTGTTTCTCATATCGTTCCTTTTATATCGGTCGTGGCTATGATTGGGATCGTTGTGTTTAGTGGTTTTTCAAACCTATCAGAAGGTGCCTTTTTAACTGTATTTTTTGGAAGCTTCCTAGTTGTTGGAATCATAAATATCATTGTGGTTATATGGAATATTGTGAAGGGGATTAAACTTTTAACAACGATATAATCAAAGTGGGTGGAAAAGCCAGCTCAGGCACTATACGTTGACTGGAAACAGTTTTTTCAGGTCCAAAGCATGTTCCGCACTCGTTCCATTATATAAAAAGGCTGTTTTCGCAAATTTTGTTGCTATTTACCAAGTAATGCGGTGTGGTTGATTGCAGTGAGAGATGCTCGTTTTCCGCGGGGCGGGCGGTGAGCCTTCTTGGCGTAAACGCCTGCATGAGTCTCACAATCTGCTCCAACCAACCGTAAATAGTTTTGTTTTTAAAAGCAACAATCTCTTAGAAAAGAGCCTATAAAAAACTGAGATTGGGGAGAATCATATGCATGAACAAAGAAAACGAATTTTAAAGCTTGTGGAAGAAGGAAAGCTAACGGCAGATGAAGCTCTTTCATTAATTGAAGCATTAGAGAAGGATGAACAATTAAAAGCAGAAAAGATCACAGCATTATCAACAGAAGTGATTAACAATCATGATGATAATACAGCGAAACAAACAAATGATAAATACTCCTCATTAGGGGCTAAACTTATGGATTGGGTCGATACCGCAGTGAAAAAGGTAAAGGAAATCGATCTTGATTTAAATTTTGGAAAATCAATTGATATTAAGCATATTTTCCAGTTCCAAGGTTCCTCTTTTCATAGCATCGATATTCATCTACCTAATGGCAGTGTCAATCTAAAACCATGGAGCGAAAAGGATATTCGGCTGGAATGTGATGCAAAGATGTACCGTGTAGAAAATATGGATCAGGCAAGACAGAACTTCTTGGCAGAAGTTGAGTGCTTAGTTGAAGGAAATCGTTTGATTTTTAATACAGATAAAAAGACAATGAAAGTCAATTTAATCGTGTATGTTCCAGAACAAACGTATGAACAAGTAAAGATTAAATTGTTTAATGGGCCGATTAGAGGGGAAGCTTTACAAGTAGGGACTCTTAAAGCAAAGACGGCAAACGGTGTTGTGACCTTCTCTGATATCAATGGAAAAAATGGAGAGTTTGAAACGGCAAATGGACAGATTAAGCTTTCGCGGTCAAACTATGAAAAAGTTGAAGCAGAAACAATTACAGGTTTTATCCAGTTTAATGGATCTGCTGACAAGATTGACGCTCAAAGCTTTAATGGGAATGTATTGCTGACGTTAGTTGATACAGCATGTGAGGCATTATATGCGAAAACGACGACTGGTAATATTGAAATAAATATACCAGATGAAACAAAACTCATTGGTGAGTTTAAGTCTCACTTAGGCAGCCTGTCAGCACAGCTGAAGGATGTGGACATCATACTTGAGAAAAATGAAACCATTCAAAAAGAGCTTAAATTCAGAACATCACCAGAAACAAAGCTCTCATTATTTGCTGATTCAAAAACAGGTTCGATTTCGATAAAAAATACGTAAGGGTTGAAGATCATGAAAAAATTAATCCGATCAAATTCAGATCGAAAACTATCCGGTGTTCTTGGCGGTTTAGCAAAGTATACAGGAATTGATGCGTCACTATTAAGGGTTCTGTTTGTCATCTTACTTATTTTTACGGGATTTTTCCCATTAGTGCTTATCTATGCTGCCTGGATTTTTGTTGTTCCAGAAGAATCGGACGTTATGTAAGATGATTAGGTGGTTCGTCAGTATTTTAGTAAATGCGTTAATCCTTATTGTTGTTGCGGGCTACTTTCATTCTTTTCATTTAAGTGGGATCGGAGCAGCCATAGGAGCAAGTTTCCTTTTATCCATTTTAAATATACTTGTTAAACCATTCCTCATTTTGTTAACACTTCCTGTAACCATTTTTACTTTAGGTTTATTTCTCATTGTCATAAATGCTGTTACACTGATGATTGCTGAAGGTCTGATGGGTGATGCGTTTAATATTGATAGTTTTGGTGCAGCCATATTAGCTGCTGTCGTGATTTCCTTGCTGCATCTCATGATTCAAAAGGCGATTGTTGAGCCATTGCAAAAGAAAAAATAAGGCTGTTTTCGCAGACTTTGTTGCTATTTACCAAGGAGTGCGGTGTGGTTGATTGCAGCGAGAGCTGCACGATGACCGCGGGGCGGGCGGTGAGCCTCCTCGGCGTGAACGCCTGCATGAGTCTCACCTGTCCCGCTGCACCCGCAGGAGTCTCGCAATCTGCTCCAACCAACCTTAATTAGTTTTCGTTAAAAGCATCAATCTCTTAGAAAAGAGCCAAAAATAAAGAGTAACTTACCTCTAGATCCTAAATAAACGTTTGTTTAAGAGTGAGATGCTGCTAATCTCGCTCTTTTTTCGGCTTCTTTTCTTTAAAAATCAAAAATCTGCACATACTACTATTGGGTGAATAGCATGTACAGACGAATTCTTTGGCGTAAATATGTTGTTATATGTATAACCATTCTATTACTATCATTCCTGCCTCTGCATTTTGTAAAAAAGAATACCATTCATTCTTCAAGTATTGAAATCCATGCATCAAAAAATCTTTACCTTGCACATCAATATACGTCTGCAACAAATAAACACATGTACGTAAGTGAAAATGCTGCAAATACCGAACCACCCAAAACGTATAGCCCCAAAGGTGAAAAAGAATTCTCAAAAGAAAAATACCGTGCTTTAAAAAAACATAAAAGTCATGCAAATGAAACACGTTCCATCACTAAATTTCCTTACCACCGTTTTGATGTAACGGTTGATAAAGATGTCAAACCTTCAGACAAACTCTTTATCAATTGGGAGGGGAAGTCTCTGCAAGGAAGACAAGTAACGATGTATGGCTGGAATGTATCAACTGGAAAATGGGTGGAGCTGGACCGTAAATTGGCTGGTAAAGACGAATTTCAACTTAATGGAACATTTACCGCTGAAGACTACGTACACAATCAGCAAATAAGTGTCATTGTCCAAGATCAGATCTCCGCACAATCGAAAAACTATGATTACTCATTTATATGGATGTCTGATACACAGTATTATGCTCAAGATTATCCCGCCATTTTTAATACTGTAACAGAATGGATCTCCCAAAATAAATCAAAAATGAACATTAAATATGTGTTTCATACCGGTGATATTGTCAATAAAGGCAATGATGAAAAGCAATGGAAACGTGCTGATTCCTATATGAATACATTAGACGTCGCGAAAATTCCCTATGGGGTCCTACCCGGTAATCATGATAAAGGTGACCATTTTAAGAAGTATGAACAATATTTTGGTGAAAGTCGGTTTCGTAAAAAGCCGTATTATGGAGACTCCTATCAAAATAATCGAGGTCATTATGATCTTATTTCAGCAAATGGCAAGGATTATGTTTTTATCTATATGGGCTGGGAGGTTAGACCTGAAGACATTGAGTGGATCAACAAGGTGTTAAGCCGTCATTCAGATCGTACCGCTATTTTGTCCTTTCACGAGTATTTACAAAAAAACGGGAAACGCAGTCGCATAGGAAATGAAATTTTTGAAAAAGTAGTTGTTCCAAATACAAATGTCGCAGCCATTCTTTGTGGTCATTATCATAGCAGTGAGCAATTAATTGACGATATTGATGATAATTTAGATGGAATTCCGGATAGACGTGTATATCAATTAATCGCTGATTATCAAAAAGGACCTGGTGGGGGGAACGGCTTTATCCGCCTTCTTCTCGTTGATGAGGAAACGAACACAATCGATGTAAAAACATACTCACCATATTTGGATCAATACAATTTTTACAAATCAGACAAATACCCGAAAAAAGATGAATTTTCGATGGATATGGATGTGAAAAAAACCGAAAAAATGATATCAACTAGCTATTTCGAAGTAAACGTGTATAAACGAATCATGGACGAGAAAGTCGTTTACAGAGAAATGAAATAGTAAGCCTAATTCAGATGGAACGAGAGGGCTATTGCATCCTTTATAACACCCAAAATAATAAGAGCTGGAACTGACGCATTTGTATAGAGCACTTGATACAGTATTCAATCAAATGCGAATAGCGGGTATTAGTATGCACACTATTTATAGTAACGCGTATATAGAGTCATTTCATGCAATTCCCAAAAAGAACAGGTAGATTGTACATGCTACGACAGTTTGAAATGACCTAGTACATGTTCAACATAAGTTCTGTTTAATTGTGTGCCAGCTCATGTTATAATGAGAAACTTAGGATCATTACGATTTTTGCTTATAATTGAACGGATGCCAATAAAAGCCTCCGCCTAGCGATAAAATATGGAGGTGTAAGAGAATGAATAAACGATGGACAATCGGTAAAATTAAAGAATTTGTTGAGAAAAATTCGGAAAGTAAGTTGCTAACAACGGAATATCACGGTTTCTCTCAAAAGTTACTATTTAAATGTGCATGTGGTAGCAATTTTGAAAAAACATTTACGAAATTTAAAAATAATAACCAACGTAAATGTGACGTGTGCCAACCGCCAAAAGCGTCACGCTAAACGTATATCGAATAAACGAAGTGCCGATTTCAATGAAATAGAAGTTGGCGCTATTTTTATTTTATAGGATGATGGATCCGTTACTTGGAGCATTGCCAATGCATCTGATGCAACTTAACATACCCTTATACAAAGAAAAAGACGTGTGCGAATTCACACGTCTTTTCATATGTCATTTATTCATTATCAAAGGAAAATAGGCCTTTAACGTTGTCCATCCTTTTGGTTCCTAACGATCAATGCCTGATAGCCTTTCTTAGTTAATTCCGCGGCAAGTTTAGCAGCATTTTCTCTTTCTTGAAAGGCTCCTAGTTGAACTCTATACCATTCTTTCTTCACAGCTTCTGGTATTTTCTTTAGTTTATAGTATGCAGCAATACCACTCACGATAGCTTGTGCACATGCTTGGCGATAGTCAAGTGAGCGCAGTAAATGAGCTTCGACCTTATGAGTCATAAACCCGCATTCACAGAGAATAGCTGGCATATTCGTTTTCTTTAAAAGATAGAAATCAGCTGTTTTGACACCGCGGTCTACCCGAGAAGTGCTTGCAACAAGTTTTGCTTGTACAATTTTGGCTGCTTCATAAGCAGTCTTCGGTTTTGAGGTATAGACATATGTTTCAATCCCTTCTGCAGATGTCCACTCTTTACCATTTCCATGTGCGTTCGCATGAATGGAGATGAACAGATCAGTTTTTGCGTTATTCGCTTTAGAGGCCCTTTCTGCTAAAGGGACATCTCTTTGATCAGAATGTGAAAATAAGACAGTCACATGTTCGTAACCTAAAAGAAGCTTTTTCATTTCATTTGCAACTGCTCGGTTAAATTCGTATTCCTTCATCCCATCCACTGTTCTCTTACCGGCTGTATCAAATCCGTGCCCAGCATCAATCATTACTTTCATTAAGATAGCCTCCTAAAATAGATTTCACCGTATATATAGGAGTTTTTTTCATGTGAGGACTGGTAGTCAAAGAGATTTTTTTCTTGCTTCTATCAATTAGGACTGCGAAATAGGATTTGCCTATAAAATGTTTGACGAAAATGATCGTTGTAATCTGTTCGTTCACCTTTCCTTTTATAAGGAATTAACTTAAGATACTAGACAGAGAGACTAATTTTATATTTTGGAATATAATCCACTAATGCTAAAATAGAGAAAGAGCCTTTTTACTCAGGTAGAAGCACAACAATGTTAACACGAATACATCATTTACATGAGATAACTCTCTTGTAATCGAGGAGGATACACTATGGCTAAAGTTCGCACGAAGGATCTTATTGATAAATTTAATCTTGAAGTTATAAGTGGAGAGGAAGGCATTAATCGCCCGATTGTAACGAGTGATTTGTCCCGTCCTGGTATTGAGATGGCAGGGTATTTTACATATTATCCGAAAGAACGTGTTCAGTTGTTAGGAAAAACAGAGCTTTCATTTTTCCACCAGCTGAGTGTTTCAGAGAAAAAGCATCGCATGGATGAGCTTTGTACAGACATTACTCCAGCCATTATTATTTCAAGAGAAAATGAAGCACCAGCTGAATTAATTGAAGCATCTAATCGTGAGGGTGTGCCTGTTTTACGTTCATCAATGAAGACGACACGTTTATCAAGTCATTTAACAAACTTCCTTGAAGGGAAATTGGCACCAACAACAGCTATTCATGGAGTACTAGTTGATGTGTATGGAGTAGGTGTGCTGATCATTGGGAAAAGTGGTGTTGGTAAAAGTGAGACAGCACTAGAGCTTGTAAAACGAGGACATCGCCTTGTTGCCGATGATTGTGTGGAAATTCGTCAAGAAGACCAAGATACGCTGATCGGAAGCGCACCGGAGCTTATTGAACACCTATTAGAAATCCGCGGATTAGGCATTATCAATGTCATGACTTTATTTGGCGCAGGTGCTGTTCGTAACTTTAAGCGCATTACCCTTGTCATTAATTTAGAGCTATGGGATCAAAATAAACAATATGATCGTCTAGGCTTAGAAGAAGAGAAAATGAGAATTATTGATACAGATATTACAAAGCTGACAGTACCGGTTCGACCTGGTCGAAACTTATCAGTCATCATTGAAGTTGCTGCTATGAACCATCGTTTGAAAAAAATGGGTGTAAATGCAGCTGAGCAATTTACGAATAAGCTTGCAGGTGTGATCGAAGAAGGCGATCATGACGAGGAATAAGTGATGTAAGCGAAAGGGGATGCCCCCTTATCAGAGGGGCAGATCTCTTTGAATAATAGAGAGAGAAGTTAACGATAAATGTAGGGAGATGATCGAATGGAAGAGAGTATAAAGCCTCTTGATCCCATATTTCTTGAATTAGGTCCCATCCAAATTTATTGGTATGGAGTCATTATTGGGGTCGGAGCATTACTTGCGCTATTAATAGCTGTTAGAGAAAGCGAAAGGCGAGGATTACATAAGGATACATTCGTCGATCTTGTCTTATTTGCGATTCCTATTGCTATTTTAGGTGCAAGAGCTTACTATGTCATTTTTCAATGGGATTACTATTCACAAAACCCTGGCGACATTATTAAGATTTGGAATGGCGGCCTGGCGATACATGGCGGTCTTATCGCAGCATTTATTACAGGCGCGGTCTTTGCTAAGGTTAAAAAGCTATCGTTTTGGAAGCTTGCTGATATTGCTGCACCGAGTATTATCCTAGGACAGGCAATTGGTCGTTGGGGGAATTTTATGAACCAAGAAGCACACGGCGGACCTGTAACGAGAGAGTTTTTAGAAGGTTTACAATTACCTGAATTCATTATTAACCAAATGTATATTAATGGACAATACTATCACCCTACTTTTCTATATGAATCAATATGGAATCTCATTGGTTTTATCGGTTTAATCTTATTAAGAAAAGCGAATTTCAGACGCGGAGAACTCTTTTTAACCTATGTGATCTGGTATTCGATTGGCCGCTTCTTTATTGAAGGCCTTCGTACTGACAGCTTAATGCTGACAGAGTCGTTACGAATTGCCCAAGTTATTTCGATTGTTCTCATTGCGATTGCAGTTGCTGTCATTATGATCCGTCGTGTCAAAGGGTATTCTAAGGCTAGGTATTTAGATTCAAGTCAATGATGTAACACTTATTTTGTAGAAACTTCAAGGAGAGACTTGCTGTGGGAAGTAGTTTGAAAAATGGTTTTAAAGCTGGAATGCAGACCACCTGGACATTAGGAAAAGTGATCTTTCCGATTACTTTCATTGTTAGTTTGCTGCAGTATACACCTGTATTGGGATGGCTAACAAAGCTTATTACACCGCTTATGGGGATTTTCGGCTTATCAGGTGAAGCAGCGATCCCGTTAGTAATCGGGAATTTACTTAGTCTTTACGCAGGCATTGGGGCGATTTTATCACTTGATTTAACGGTGAAAGAAGTGTTTATCATCGCGGTTATGCTGTCTTTTTCACATAATTTACTTATCGAGTCTTCTGTTGCAGCAAAGGTTGGTCTTAAACTTTGGATCATCCTGCTCGTCAGATTTGGTCTTGCATTTGGATCAGCCATCATTATCAACCTTGTTTGGCAAGGCGGCTCTGAAATGGCGCAATATGGATTTGTAAGCAAAACAGAAGTGACTCCAAACGGATGGTTAGAAATCATTCTGTTAGCAGTACAGAAAGCCGGGTTAGGTGTTATCCAGCTTGCCATCATTGTGATTCCGCTTATGATTGCCATTCAATTTCTAAAAGACTTAGGATTATTGAACGTTTTTACACGGTGGATGGCGCCTGTTACACGGATGCTTGGCATGAAGGAAAATACCTCAATGACACTTGTGGCAGGACTTACGATCGGATTGGCATATGGTGCAGGTGTGATGATTCAAGCTGTCAAAGAGGACAATGTAAGCTATAAGGATTTAACTCTGGCATTTATTTTTCTTGTTGCCTGTCATGCTGTGATTGAGGATACACTCATTTTTATCCCGTTGGGAATTCCGGTATTACCTTTACTCATTATTCGTTTAACTGTCGCCATTATTTTAACCATAACTGTTGCTGCTATTTGGCGTAAAGCTGAGGCAGGACAGACTCGTAGAAAGGAAGCGTCATATGAAAATTAATACAATACTCTTCGATTTAGATGGAACATTAATCAATACGAATGATCTCATCATTGAATCATTTCTTCACACACTAAATAATTATTACCCAAATAAATATCAACGCGCGGATGTGCTTCCATTTCTTGGACCAACATTATATGAAACGTTTGGCAGCCTGAATCCTGAAAAAATGGAAGAAATGGTGAAAGTTTATCGCAAGTTTAATCATGAACAGCATGATATTCTTGTAACGGAATTCGAAACGGTTTTTGATACAGTAAAAACCCTTCATGAGCAAGGCTTTAAGCTTGGGATCGTGACGACGAAAATTCGTGATACCGTCAAAATGGGGTTAAAGCTCACAAAGCTTGATCAATTTTTTGATGTTGTCGTTACACTTGATGATGTTGAACATGCGAAACCTCATCCTGAGCCAATCTTAAAGGCGTTAGAACAGCTTGGTTCATCACCTGAAGAAGCGATCATGGTAGGAGATAACCATCATGATGTAGAAGCAGGAAAAAATGCTGGAACGAAAACAGCAGGTGTTTCATGGAGTGTGAAAGGCAGAGAATATATAAGCAGTCATCATCCAGATTATTTGTTGGAAAAAATGAGCGATATCCTGCCAATCGTCGGAGCGGAATAATGTGAGAAGAACGACTAGATACCCGGTTTCGGGTGCGAATTCGTTATGGCATGTATATAAAACCGTTCCATTTTGGAAGGTTGTTCGAAACTTTGTTGTGATTCAGCTTGCAAGGTACACACCTTTTTTGGGAATGAAGAACTGGCTGTACAAAACGTTTTTACGAATGAAGGTAGGGGATCAAACTTCTTTTGCATTAATGGTGATGCTCGATGTCATGTTTCCTGAAAAAATATCGGTCGGTAAAAATACCGTGATTGGTTATAATACAACAATATTAGCTCACGAGTATTTAATAAAGGAATATCGTCTTGGAACGGTAGAAATTGGTGACGAGGTGTTAATTGGTGCCAATTCTACTATCCTGCCAGGCGTCACGATCGGTGATGGTGCGATTGTTTCAGCAGGCACACTCGTACATAAAGATGTTCCGGCTGGAGCATTCGTTGGTGGGAATCCAATGAAAATCATTTATACAAAAGAAGAGTTGGCGAAAAGGGAAGAGCATAAGGCTGCTAGTAAATACTAGTAGCCTTTTTGTTTAAGGCTCTTTTTTAAGAGCTTGTTGTTTTTAAAACGAAAATTATTTAAGGTTGATTGGAGCAGATTGAGAGACTCCTGCGGGATAAGCGGGACAGGTGAGACTCATGCGGGTGTTTACGCCGAGGATGCTCACCGCCCGCCCCGCGGTCATCGTGCATCCCTCGCTGCAATCAACCACACCGCACTACTTGGTAAATGGCAACAAAGTTTGCGAAAACAGCCTTTCGTAAAGATTGTTACTACAAAAGCTATTTAAGGTTGATTGGAGCAGATTGTAAGACTCTTGCGGGTGGAGAGGAAATCAACCACCCCGCACGACTTGATAAAGCAACAAAGGATGCAAAAAACCGCCATGCTTAAATAAGACCCCATTGGAATCAACATAATCAAACGTTTGTTTAACTGTCTTAAAACCAATCGCCTTCTAAAAAGACAGAATAAATCATTTTTTCTATTTGAATAATAAGTAAGCCTAAATGTAAATAATTCCTTGAAAAAGTAGCTTTACTTTGGTAGTATATTAGCATATTAGCGAAGTAAAGGATTCTGAAAATTATAAATCATAATTCACTGACGGGGGTACAGACACACATGTTTATGTTTGAGAAACCGCTTGGAATGGTTGATACATTACCAAACTTATTTGAAGTAAAAAAGAAAACACGTCAGGCAATGACGAATGTAATCGAGCAATGGGGATTTCAATTTATTGAAACACCAACACTTGAATATTACGAAACGGTTGGTGTTCAATCAGCCATCCTTGATCAACAGCTTTTTAAATTATTGGATCAGCAGGGGCATACATTGGTGCTTAGACCGGATATGACGGCACCGATTGCACGTGTTGCTGCTTCTAAATTATATAATCATCTTTATCCATTACGCCTTGCATACTCTGCAAATGTTTTTCGTGCCCAGCACCGTGAAGGTGGACGTCCGGCAGAGTTTGAACAAGTGGGTGTGGAATTAATTGGCGACGGGACAACAAGTGCGGATGCAGAGGTTATTGCGTTAATGGTTGCGACGCTTAAAGATGCCGGCCTTGAAAATTTCAAAATAGCGATTGGACATATTGAATATGCAAATGCTTTATTCAAAGAAGTATTAGGAAATCAAGAACGAGCAGATGTGCTGCGCCGCTACTTATATGAAAAAAATTATGTTGGCTACAAAGAGCATGTGAAGAGCCTGCCGTTATCCTCTATTGATCAAGAGCGTTTATTTACGTTATTAACACTGCGCGGCGGCATTGATAAAGTGGAAGCAGCAAAGGCAATTGTTTCTTCTAAAGAAGCCCGCAATTCGCTTGAAGAAATTAGTCAGCTGTGGTCGACACTTGAAGCATTCCAAGTGACAGATTATTTAAAGCTAGATTTAAATATTGTCAGTCATATGAGCTATTACACAGGTGTTTTATTTGAGGTATATGCGGATAATGTTGGCTTTGTGCTCGGCAATGGCGGCAGATATGATCATCTATTTGAGAAATTCAATCACGCTGCACCAGCAACAGGGTTCGGTATACGTCTTGACCGATTAATTGAAGCGCTCAAGATGTCAGATGAACAGCAGCTTCAATGTGTGATTTTTAGTCAGGAACGCCGTGAGGAAGCGATTGCCCGTACTGCAGAGCTTCGTGCTAATCATAAACGTGTTGTCATGCAAGACATTACAGGAATTAAAGATGTGGATTCTTATACAAAACACTTTGTTGAAGTTGATTATATTATCGGATCAAGAAAGGAGGAGCTGTAGGATGTCAAATTTATTAACAATTGCGATGCCTAAAGGGAGAATCTTTGAAGAAGCGGCAGATATGCTTCGTAAAGCAGAATACCAGCTTCCTCCTGAATTTGATGAATCACGAAAGCTTATTTTAGATGTGCCAAATGAAAACATTCGCTTTATTTTAGCAAAGCCAATGGATGTTGTGACATATGTTGAACACGGTGTTGCGGATGTCGGCATTGCCGGCAAGGATGTCATGCTTGAAGAAGAACGTGATGTGTATGAAGTTCTTGATTTGAAAATAAGTGAGTGCTATTTAGCTGTAGCAGGTCTTCCGAATGCAAAACTGGATGATGTGGCTCCTAAAGTAGCAACAAAATATCCCAAAGTAGCATCAAGCTATTTCCGTGAACAAGGTGAACAGGTTGAAATTATTAAATTAAACGGTTCAATTGAGCTTGCCCCATTAATCGGCTTAGCAGATCGAATCGTTGACATTGTCTCAACTGGGAGAACATTAAAAGAGAACGGTTTGGTGGAGCTTGAGCATATTTGCAATATTACATCACGTTTGATTGTAAATCCTGTCAGCTATCGCATGAAGGATGAAGCCATTGATGAACTAGTTGAGCGCCTGTCGAAAGTAATTGGAGGTTAATGTCATGAAAATTACCCGTATTACTGATAAAAAAGTATCGTTAAGACGTACAATTGAAGCTGGTACTGAGGAGCAGCGAAAAATCGTTCAATCGATTATTTCAACTGTTCGGGAAAAAGGGGATGCGGCTCTTTTTTCTTATACGGAAACATTCGATAAAGTTTCCTTATCAAGCTTAAAGGTAACTGAGGATGAATTTTCAGCAGCTTATAAGGAGCTTGACAATGAAATGATCGAAATCATTCGTGAAGCAGCAGCTAATATTCGTTCATTCCATGAAAAGCAGAAGCGTGAATCGTGGATCAGCTACAATGATGAAGGAACAATGTTAGGGCAAAAAATTACCGCACTAGATGCAGTAGGTGTTTACGTACCAGGTGGAACAGCTGCCTATCCATCTTCAGTGTTAATGAATGTCATACCAGCACAGGTCGCTGGGGTAAAACGGATTGTGATTACATCTCCGCCAAACGGGCAAGGCACATTACCTGCGGGTGTGTTAGTAGCGGCAAATGAGCTTGGTATAGCAGAGATTTATAAAGTTGGCGGTGCTCAGGCAATCGCCGCATTAGCATATGGAACAGAATCGATCGAACCTGTCGATAAAATCATGGGACCAGGCAATATTTTTGTAGCATTAGCAAAACGTGAAGTCTTTGGAATGGTTGCGATTGATATGATTGCTGGACCTAGTGAAATAGTTGTCCTAAGTGATGAAACAGCACGTGCAAACGAAATTGCTGCTGATTTATTATCACAAGCAGAACATGATAAAAACTCATCTAGTATTCTCGTGACAACCTCTATGAAACAGGCAGAAGAAGTAAAGGCTGAGGTAGAAAAACAAGTTGCGGTATTACCTAGAGTAGAGATTGCGAAAGCATCCATTGAAGCTTTCGGACATATTTACGTTGCAGATGATCTTGAGACAGCGATTGCTGTTGTGAATGAGCTTGCACCAGAACATCTTGAAGTATTAACAGAAAATCCATTAGCACTGTTAAATGAGATTAAGCATGCAGGGGCGATTTTCCTTGGACGATACAGCTCAGAGCCGATCGGGGACTATTTTGCTGGACCGAATCATGTCCTGCCGACAAATGGAACAGCCCGTTTTTCAAGTCCATTAAACGTAGATGATTTTGTGAAAAAATCGAGCATTATTTCTTACAGTGAAAAAGCCTTCCAAAACAATTACGCGAAAATCACAAAATTAGCAAGACTAGAAGGGCTTGAAGCCCACGCTCGTGCGCTTGAAGAAAGACTAAAATAAGGAGGAATTACTTATGACAAGAACGGCATCAATTAATCGAAATACAAAAGAAACGCAAATTTCCTTATCATTTAATGTGGATGGAAAAGGCGAATCATCACTAAAGACAGATGTTCCATTTATGGACCATATGCTTGATCTTTTTGCAAAGCATGGACAATTTGATTTAACAGTTGATGCAAATGGTGATATTGAAATTGATGATCATCATACAACAGAAGATATTGGCATTTGCTTAGGACAAGCGTTACGTGAAGCACTAGGAGATAAAAGAGGGATTAAGCGCTACGGCAATGCCTTTGTTCCAATGGATGAGGCGCTTGCCCAAGTTGTTGTTGATTTAAGTAATCGTCCGCATTTTGAGTTTAAAGCAGAGTTCCCGAGCGGGAAAGTCGGAACATTTGATACAGAAAATGTCCATGAGTTCCTGTGGAAGCTTGCCCTTGAAGCACGCATGAATCTCCATGTGATTGTTCACTATGGCCATAACACACATCATATGATCGAAGGGATTTTTAAAGCATTAGCGAGAGCATTGGATGAAGCGACAATGATCGACCCGCGAATTGAGGGGGTACTTCCTTCAACGAAAGGAATGTTATAAGATGATCGCCATTATTGATTATGGAATGGGCAATTTATATAGTGTCAGCAAGGCATTAGAGCGGATGAATGTTGACTATGTGATTTCAAATGAAAAAGCTGTCCTCGATAAAGCAGATGGCTACATCCTGCCTGGAGTTGGTGCATTTAAAGATGCGATGGCGATATTAAATGAAACAGGTCTAACAAATTATATTCAAAAAATCGTTGCAGATGGCAAGCCGCTTATCGGTATTTGCCTTGGTATGCAGCTTTTATTTGAAGAAAGTGAAGAAAACGGCTTAACAAAGGGTTTATCACTTTTACCAGGGAAGGTTGTCAAGATACCGGAAAATGTGAACGGAAATCGACTCAAAGTGCCGCATATGGGATGGAATGACCTGCAAATCAAACATGATAGCCCGCTTCTTGCTGGGATTGATCATGGTTATGCTTATTTTGTTCACTCCTATTATGTTGACTCTGAACAAACAAATGCCTTGTTAGCGACAGCACAATATGGTGTTGATGTAACAGCTGTTGTTGGAAAAGACAATGTATATGGCACACAATTTCACCCTGAAAAAAGCAGTGAGCTAGGGTTAGCCATTTTGAAAAATTACATTAAGATCGTGGAAGGGGAATGAAAATGAGCCAATTTATCATATATCCTGCAATCGATATGCGGGGCGGCAAGTGTGTAAGATTGCTTCAAGGTGACTATAACAAGGAAACGGTTTATGGTGATTCTCCTTTTGATATGGCTAAAACCTTTGATGATCAAGGTGCGAGCTGGATCCATATGGTTGACCTTGACGGAGCAAAGGAAGGAAAGCTTGTCAATCATCAGCATGTGATTGATGCGGCAACAAAACTATCAGCAAAGATCCAAATCGGCGGCGGAATCCGTACAGAAGAGGATGTCGAGTACTATTTATCAAATGGTGTTGATCGTGTCATCTTAGGAAGTGCTGCTATCTCAAATCCAGAATTCGTAAAAAAAATGCTCGCGGCCTATGGTGAGAAAATTGCGATTGGTATTGATGCAAAAGACGGTTATGTATCAACAGAAGGCTGGTTAAATACGTCAAATGTCAAGGCAACTGAGCTTGGAAAAGAGCTTGCCGCAGCTGGTGCAGAAGTCTTTATTTTCACAGACATTGCGACAGACGGCATGCTTTCAGGACCAAATGTTGAAGCGATCGTCGAAATGGCAAAAGCTACAAATAAACGAGTCATTGCCTCTGGCGGTGTAAGCTCATTAAAAGATTTAGAGACACTTGCTGAATACGAAAGCGTTGGCGTCAGCGGGGCAATTGTTGGCAAGGCGCTCTATACAAATCAGTTTAGTCTAACGGAAGCATTGAAAGTAGGGAAAGAATCATGATTACAAAACGAATTATCCCCTGCTTAGATGTGAAGGAAGGACGAGTTGTCAAAGGCATTCAATTTTTAGGCTTAAGAGATGCCGGTGATCCAGTAGAACTTGCCAAGTTTTATGATCAAGAGGGTGCTGATGAGCTTGTATTTCTTGATATCTCTGCATCACACGAAGGCCGGAAAACAATGGTCGATGTTGTCGAACAAGTTGCGGCCCAGCTTGCAATTCCCTTTACTGTTGGCGGCGGCATCAATTCACTTGAGGATATGAAAAGAATTCTTCGTGCTGGTGCCGATAAAGTTTCCCTAAATACAGCTGCACTAATGAATCCTGAACTGATTTCTGAAGGTGCAGGCTTCTTCGGTTCACAATGTATTGTCGTTGCGATTGATGCGAAGTATGACGAAGAATTAGGCAGCTGGAGAGTGTTCACACATGGTGGCAGAAATGCAACAGAATGGGAAGTTGTCGCGTGGGCAAAAGAAGCTGTTAAACGTGGTGCCGGTGAAATTCTGTTAACAAGCATGGACAGTGACGGTGAGAAAAACGGCTTTAACCTCGCGCTAAATAAAGCAGTAAGTGAAGCTGTGTCCGTACCTGTCATTGCTTCAGGCGGTGCAGGAAATGCCGAACACTTTTTACAAGCATTTCAAGATGGGAAAGCAGATGCAGCATTAGCAGCGTCTATCTTCCATTATAAAGAAACATCTGTTAAAGAAGTAAAGGATTACTTAGACAAACAGGGGGTGAATGTACGATGATAGAATCAATTAGATTTGATCAAAACGGATTAGTTCCAGCAATCGTACAAGATGCAGCAAGTAAAGAAGTGTTAACATTAGCATACATGAATGAAGATTCCTTAAAAAAGACATTAGAAACAAAGGAAACATGGTTTTACAGCCGTTCAAGACAAGAGCTGTGGCATAAAGGCGGAACATCTGGAAACATTCAAAAAGTAATTGAAATGAGATATGACTGTGATCAAGACGCAATCCTTGTCCTCGTACAGCCAGCAGGCCCTGCATGTCATACAGGTGCGTATACCTGCTTTAGTGAAACGATTGATAAACAGGAAGTAGTAGTAAACCAAGACCGCTTCCAAATTTTAAACACTCTTGAAAAACTAATCGCTGAACGCGAAAATGAACGTCCAGAAGGCTCTTATACAACATACCTATTTACGGAAGGCGTCGATAAAATTCTTAAGAAAGTCGGCGAAGAAGCAGCAGAAGTTATTATCGCCTCTAAAAACCGCGACCACGAAGAACTAAAATGGGAAGCAGCCGACTTATTATTTCACTTAATGGTCCTTTTAAGAGAGCAAAAGCTGCCATTAGATGAAGTATTAAAAGTATTAGAAAAGAGACATGTTGCAAAAGACTAAGGAAGAAAAGGCTCAATACCTGAGTCTTTTTTCGTTTTGTGTGAGGGATGAAATGAAATTCCGCTGATATAACGAAAAAATCGCTGATAAAATGGAAATTCCGCTGATATAACGAAAAAATCGCTGATAAAATGGAAATTCCGCTGATATAACGAAAAAATCGCTGATAAAATGGAAATTCCGCTGATATAACGAAAAAATCGCAGATAAAATGGAAATTCCGCTGATATAACAAAAAAATCGCTGATAAAATGGAAATTCCGCTGATATAACGAAAAAATCGCTGATAAAATGGAAATTCCGCTGATATAACGAAAAAATCGCTGATAAAATGGAAATTCCGCTGATATAACGAAAAAATCGCTGATAAAATAAGAAATTCGCTGATATATCGGAAAAAAACACTAGTGATTCAAATTTTGCTGATAAAACGGAACTTCAACCTACTTTGTACCCATAATGTTGCATACTTAACCTAATTTTTAATCGAATCCTACACAAGCTACTTTCTATAAAAGTGCGAAAAATGTCGTACATTTGAACATTATGACAAGCATCGTTACGATTTCCCACTATTGTTCACCACTTAACTTATGGTATACTAACGTACGGTGAATTCGGTAGAATGGAGGTTTTCAGTGGGAAAACAATTTTTTAATCAACAAAAAAAATCACAGGTTGTCCCGTTTCTCCAAGATGGACAATATTATTATAATAAGGGCCTTAAGGCTTACCGAGAACAAAATTATCCAAAAGCAAGTAAGTATTTGCAAAAGGCAGTTGAGTTAGATCCGAAAGACTCTGTTAAGCTATCCCAATTAGCGACCGTTTATACTGATATGGGAAAGTACAGCCAATCAAATGAATTGCTTTCATATATACTTGAAGAAGTTGATAAAGAGATGACTGAGTGTCATTACTTCATGGCAAATAATTATGCACATCTCGGCTTATTTCAGGAAGCATACAAATGTGCAGTTGCCTACACAGAAAAAGATCCTTATGGTGAATTTATTGAAGAAAATGAAGATCTTATTGAGCTACTAACAATGGAAGATGATGAGGATGATCCGTTTTTAAAGGATCCTGATGACCTGATTATTAAACAGGATGCAGCCAAATCACTATTAGAAGATAGCCAGTTTGAAGAGGCGATTTCACTACTTGAAGAAATTGTCGTTGAATATCCTGAATTTTGGTCTGCGCATAATAATTTATCACTTGCTTATTTCTATATTGGAGAAGTTGAAAAGGCAAAAGAATTTTTGCAAACCGTACTTGAAAAAAATCCTGGTAATCTACATGCTTATTGCAATTTATTAGTGTTTTATTATTATGAACGACAGGATGAAAAGGTTGAAGAGCTTGCAAAAATTTTATCAAATGTCTACCCGCTTCTTTATGAGCATCGTTATAAATTAGGTGCAACTTTTGCCTTGGTCGGCTATTATCCACTTGCCTATAAATGGCTTCGTTCCCTTCAAAAACAAGGGTTTGAAGGTGATGATACGTTTTATTATTGGTTATCCTATTCTGCTTATTTTACAGGGCGTGAAAACGTTGCAAAGCAGATGTGGGAACGGGTATTAAAAGAAAATAAAAACAAGGCTGGTTCAGAACCGTGGAATACTGAAAATAACTTCTCAGGTTTGCTGGCAGCAAGCATGACAGTTGAAGAGCGGTTATATGCCATTTTCCTTGCAAAGAAAACAAATAGTGTTGATCATATTAAAGAATATCAAGCATCAAACGTTCCTCAGTCACAAATAGAAAAAGAATTTATCAAATTTGCTTTATCAAAGGATTCTGGCTCTTATGACAACATATCCTCTCTATATTACATTGCAGAGACATTATTTGATCACAATGATCATGATGAACTGTTTTTATTTGCCTTTCGAGTCCTGATCAATGCCCATAAACATGAATATTCACTAACGAATCATTGCGGATGGGCCGCAGCACTCCAATATGTCTGGAAAAAACAATGTAACGAGTCTGTGAGCCAAACAAACATTGCAAGTACGTATGAGCTATCTGTTTCATCAGTTAGTAAATACGTTAAGCTCGTAAAGAACATTCTTGAATAGAATTATTTTGCTAAAGTGAACAAAGTGGAAGTGTGTGAAAACAAATGCTTCAGGTGAAACGAACGAATGAATGGCTGGTAAAGAACGCCCTTCCTTCATTTACTTTTGTAAACCTTGAGGCAATTGCACTTCCGCTTTTTTTATGAGCAAAAAAATGGCATGAAACGTTTATTTTTTATAGGATGTTTTTAGGGCAACTTAATTAAGTGAGATAAAATCCTCGACTCTTAAGTCTAGAGGTGTGACTGGCTGTTAAAAATGGGAAAAAGACGACGTACACAAATCAAAGTAAATAACCATTAAGGAGTGAACATTGGTGTCTGAAGAAAAAATTTATGACGTTATCATCGCAGGAGCTGGTCCTGCTGGTATGACAGCAGCTGTATATACATCACGTGCAAATTTATCAACATTAATGATTGAACGTGGAGTGCCGGGCGGTCAAATGGCGAACACGGAAGAAGTAGAAAACTATCCTGGTTTCGATCATATATTAGGACCTGAACTTTCAACAAAAATGTTTGACCATGCAAAGAAATTCGGGGCTGAATATGCATATGGCGACATTAAAGAAATCATTGATGGTGAAGAATATAAAACGGTTGTAGCGGGTAAGAAAGAATATAAAGCACGTGCCGTCATCATTACAGCTGGTGCTGAATATAAGAAAATCGGTGTTCCTGGTGAAAAAGAATTAGGCGGCCGCGGCGTTTCTTATTGCGCAGTATGTGATGGTGCCTTTTTCAAAGGAAGAGAGCTAGTTGTTGTCGGTGGCGGGGATTCCGCTGTAGAAGAAGGTGTGTATTTAACACGTTTTGCTTCAAAGGTTACGATTGTCCATCGCCGTGAAGAATTACGAGCACAAAAAATTCTTCAACAACGCGCATTTGATAATGAAAAAATTGATTTCATTTGGAACCATACAGTAAAAGAAATTCATGAACAAGATGGTAAAGTTGGAAAAGTAACATTAGTGAATACGGTGAACGGTGAAGAACAAGAATTTAAGACAGACGGGGTTTTCATTTATATTGGTATGCTGCCATTATCAAAACCATTTGAAAGTCTTGGTATCACAAATGAAAATGGGTATATTGAAACAAATGAGCGCATGGAAACAAAGGTAAAAGGTATTTTTGCTGCAGGAGATATTCGTGAAAAAATGCTTCGTCAAATTGTAACAGCTACTGGTGATGGAAGTATTGCTGCACAAAGTGCACAACACTATATAGAAGAATTAGCAGAAAAGTTGAAAACTGTAAAGTAAACTTAACGATCTACTTGATATCCAGCTCCAGCGCCTAGGTCCTCGAGGTCATAAGCCACTCATGAATTGAAGGTAAAAAACACCTTCATTTCATGAGCGTCTTATGCTTGTCGGACCTGATCAAGGCGCTTACGCTTTTAATCTTCATAAATTCGTAATTCTGTCTTAACTCTCCTGTAACATGAGTGAAACAATTATAGGTTATTATATAAATAGTAATTGACCCCCTTTTATAAATAAACTTATTTAGAGCATGGGCGCCCTTTCCATGCTCCCTTTTTTTGTTTGCAAAACTGTTTGAATTTTATTGAAAATAAATGAAACAGTTTTCTTCCTCATCCGTATATACATATAAAGTATGTTGTCTTCGTCATGCTTCACGCAATTAATTTCTATTTTTATATGAATATCATTCATAATCATGTTCATTACATACCTTCATATAAAAATAAGTTTGGCTAGTCGTGTTCATTGTGAAGACAAGATTAAAATAGTATAATAAATAAAAGTCAAGAGCGATTTTATCCCACTTTAACGGGCAGTAAAACTTCCACTTCAAGATGCAAGTGAAGCAAAGAAGATCAGTGGGAGATAACTGCCCGTAAAGATCTGACGAACGATTGACGTCCGAGTCAGGCGAAGCCACACGATGTGGCGTATTGTGCGTGATAAGTCTCGCTAACCACATCAGTAGGGGATGAAGAACCCCCACTGATGGAAGTCTCGCTTTATCCCACCTTAACGGGCAGTAAAACTCCCACATCAAGATGCAAGAGAATCAAAGAAGTTAAGTTGTAGATAACTGCCCGTAAAGGTCCGATAAGTCTCGCTAACCATCAGTGGGGAATGAAGAACCCCCACTGATGGAAGTCTCGCTTTATTTTACACCATTCAAAGAAAAATCCACCTGAAGAAAAATACAACTGTCATGTAAAAAATTGAGGTGAAAAAGTTGCAAAGAGTAACGAATTGCGTCTTAGTCGAAGGTGATCAAGTCCTTCTTCTCCAAAAGCCTAAAAGAGGCTGGTGGGTAGCACCTGGCGGCAAAATGGAGTTAGGTGAATCCATAAAAGATACTGTCACCCGTGAATATCGAGAGGAAACGGGCATATATATTAAAAATCCTCAATTAAAGGGAGTATTTACCTTTTTAATTCAAGATGGGAAAGACATTGTTTCTGAATGGATGATGTTTACATTTTTAGCAACAGAATTCCAAGGTACAAATGTCCTTGAATCAGAAGAAGGTACGATTAAGTGGCATGACAAAGAAGACATTAACCATTTGCCGATGGCACCTGGCGATCATCATATCTTGGAGTATGTCATGAAAGGGACAGGTATGCTATATGGGACTTTTACATATACACCTGAGTATGATCTTATTTCCTATCGCTTAGATCCGCAATAATGACAGAAATAACCAAAAAGATTGGCAGATTATCTGACAAAAACACAATGTATTTATGGGTTTGTGTTACGTTAAAATCATTCAATCATTAAACATAGATAGGACAAAAAGAAAGGAGGACCAGAACATGTCTGAAGAAAATAAAGTTCAGCAAGCATCACTTCAAGAGATACAAATGGTGATCATCACCGGTATGTCTGGAGCAGGTAAAACCGTCGCTATTCAAAGTTTTGAGGATCTCGGTTACTTTTGCGTGGATAATTTGCCGCCAACATTGTTACCGAAATTTCTTGAGCTTATGAAAGAATCAGGCTCTAAAATGAATAGGGTTGCATTGGTCATGGATCTACGCGGCAGAGAGTTCTTTGATCATCTTTTTCAGGCACTTGATGATTTGGCAGAAAGTACGTGGCTTACTCCGCAAATATTATTTCTTGATGCAAAAGATGCAACACTTGTGACAAGGTATAAAGAGACACGCAGGTCACATCCTCTCGCATCAAAAGGTCTGCCTCTAGAAGGAATCGGACTTGAACGTGAATTGCTTGAGGAGCTTAAAGGCAGAGCACAGCTAATTTATGATACATCAGATCTCAAGCCTAGAGAATTAAGAGAAAAAATATTAAAGCAATTTTCTTCAAGTGTTGAGCATACCTTTACAATTAATGTGACATCATTTGGATTCAAATATGGTGTACCGATTGATGCAGATCTTATGTTTGACGTACGTTTCCTGCCTAATCCGCACTATATTGACCATATGAGGCCAAAAACAGGCTTAGAAGAGGAAGTCTCTTCATATGTTCTAAAATGGAATGAAACACAGAAGTTTTTAGAAAAGCTTTTGGATTTGCTCAGCTTTATGCTTCCTTATTACAAGCGGGAAGGAAAAAGTCAGATTGTCATTGCGATTGGTTGTACAGGAGGACAGCATCGCTCTGTGACACTTGCTGAATATATTGCAAAGCATTTTAAAAATGATTACCACACTCAAGTGTCTCATCGAGATATTGAAAAGAGAAGGAATCATTAATAAATGAAAAAAGAACATTTGCCTAAGGTTGTCATCATTGGCGGCGGTACTGGTTTATCCGTCCTTTTAAGGGGATTAAAGCAGTATCCGGTCGATATAACAGCAATCGTTACGGTCGCTGATGATGGCGGAAGCTCGGGCAGACTTCGCGATGAACTTAACATACCTCCTCCTGGTGATATTCGTAATGTATTAGCAGCTTTATCTGATGTGGAGCCTCTTATTGAGGAGCTTTTTCAACATCGTTTCAATAAAGGAAATAATTTAACAGGACATTCATTAGGGAATTTAATCCTTGCAGCAATGACAAACATTACAGGTGATTTTGTTCATGCTATAAAAGAAATGAGTACGGTTTTAAAGGTGCGTGGGAAAGTATTGCCTGCAGCAAATTCTAGTGTCATCCTCAATGCGGAAATGGAAGACGACACCATTGTTTCAGGCGAATCAAAGATTCCTTTTTCAGGGAAGAAAATAAAACGCGTCTTTCTTACACCTAAAGAAATTGAGCCGTTACCTGAAACATTAGATGTCATTAGAGCAGCGGATTTAATTATCATAGGACCTGGAAGTCTTTACACAAGTATATTACCGAATCTTCTTGTACCGAAAATAGGAGAAGAGGTTTGTAAGGCAAAAGCAAAAAAGGTTTACATTTGTAATGTCATGACACAGGCAGGAGAAACATTAAACTTTTCTGCAAGTGATCATGTGAAAGCATTATATGATCATATGAAATGCACATTTATGAATACAATACTTGTAAATGAAGAGGAAATTCCTGATCATATTAAATCTCTCTATGAAGAAGAGCTTGCAAAACCAGTACACTTTGATATCGAGGCATTAAGAATGTTAGGCCTTGAAGTGATTACAGATAAAATTGTAAGTTATGAAAATAGTGTGATTCGACATGACACGAATAAAGTAGCAAAGCTTTTATATGGAATCCTACAACAAGAAATGTCATAAGTGCATGGCTAAGAATGGGGGTGCAGAGATTGTCATTTGCATCTGAAACAAAAAAGGAATTAACAAACCTGGAAGTAAAACCTTGCTGTGTAAAATCTGAATTATCTGCCCTCATACGCATGAATGGTTCACTTTCATTTTCGAACCGTATGATTATGATTGATATTCAAACGGAGAATGCCGCCATTGCAAGGCGTATTTATACATTGTTAAAAAAGCAATATGATGTATCAGTCGAATTGCTTGTTCGTAAAAAAATGCGATTAAAAAAGAACAATGTGTATATTGTTCGTCTAATCGAAAAGGCGAAAGCCATATTAGAGGATTTAAATATTATCGAGGAAGGGTTCACATTTGTTAGAAGGATATCAGAAAAGCTGGTAAAAAAGAAATGCTGCAAGCGTTCGTATATTCGTGGTGCTTTTCTTGCTGGCGGTTCTGTTAATAACCCTGAAACATCCTCATACCATCTTGAAATTTTCTCGCTTTATAAAGAACATAATGATTCTTTATGCGAGTTAATGAATACATTTGATTTAAATAGTAAAACATTAGAACGAAAAAAAGGCTTTATTACGTATCTCAAAGAAGCAGAAAAAATAACAGAGTTATTAAATGTCATAGGTGCACATCAAGCATTGCTACGATTTGAGGATGTAAGAATTGTCCGTGACATGAGGAACTCTGTCAATCGCTTAGTGAACTGCGAAACAGCTAATCTTAATAAAACAATTGGCGCAGCATTAAGGCAGGTTGAAAATATTCGCTTCATCGATGATAGAATCGGCTTAGAAGCATTACCTGAAAAGCTTCGGGAAATTGCAAAGCTGCGAGTCGAATATCAAGATGTCACATTAAAAGAACTTGGTGAAATGGTATCAAGCGGAACAATTAGCAAATCTGGTATTAACCATCGCTTGCGCAAATTAGACCAAATTGCTGACCAACTAAGATCAGGCCAACCGCTATCATTAAAATAAATATAAAGAAGAGAAGAGGAGATAAATATGATTGAAAAGAAAGTTGAAGTTTACCTGAAAACGGGATTACAAGCTCGCCCAGCCGCATTATTTGTGCAAGAAGCAAACCGTTTTTCATCAGATGTTTTCCTAGAGAAAGATGGTAAAAAAGTTAATGCAAAAAGTATTATGGGTCTTATGAGCTTAGCGGTCAGCTCTGGATCTGAAATTACTCTTATTGCTGAAGGCAATGACGAACAAGAAGCAGTTGAAACGTTAGCAGCTTATGTGCAACAAGAAGGATAAATAGATAAGCACACCGCTTTTACATTAAGCGGTGTGCTTTTTTAACAGATATTATTGTACAGATAAAGGATAATAAAAAAGATCAAGGACAAAAAGGTAGCTAACACGAAAATAAGAGTTTCATCAAAGTTATGAAGGATCTATTGAATGGAAATAAAGTGGGGAAAGTCCTTCATCGAGTTTATGAAGGACTTTTTGAAAGAAAATAAAGTGGAAAAGGTCCTTCATCGAGTTTATGAAGGACCTTTTGAAAGAAAATAAAGTGGAAAAGGTCCTTCATCGAGTTTATGAAGGACTTTTTGAAAGAAAATAAAGCGGAAAAGGTCCTTCATCGAGTTTATGAAGAACTTTTTGAAAGAAAATAAAGCGAAAAAGGTCTCTCATCGAGTTTATGAAGGACCTTTTGAAAGAAAATAAAGCGGAAAAGGTCTCTCATCGAGTTTATGAAGGACCTTTTAAAAGAAAATAAAGCGGAAAAGGTCCTTCATCGAGTTTATGAAGGACTTTTTGAAAGAAATTAAAGCGGTCAAGGCCCCTCATCAAGATTATATAACGCTAATTTTATTTGAAAAAAAAAGCGTGAATTCTAGTATGAATTCACGCTTTAAATCATGATGTGCTTTTCATATTAGCACCAAGTATGACAACCCGATACCTAAAAAAAGCTAGATTCTTTCCAAAATTACTTTTTGCTATCAAGTACATTGCGATCTAACACTTTATCAACTAAGCCATACTCTAATGCACGGCTTGCTGTCATAAAGTTATCACGCTCTGTATCACGCTCGATCACATCTAGAGGCTGGCCAGTACGCTCAGATAAAATTTGGTTTAATTTGTCACGTAAGAAAAGAATACGCTTAGCAGCGATTTCGATTTCAGTCGCTTGACCTTGTGCTCCGCCAAGTGGTTGGTGAATCATGACTTCACTGTTAGGAAGGGCATAGCGTTTCCCTTTTTCACCAGCAGCAAGTAGGAATGCACCCATAGAAGCAGCCATACCGATACAAATAGTTGAAACTTGTGGTTTAATAAATTGCATTGTATCGTAAATCGCCATACCAGCTGTAATCGATCCACCAGGGCTGTTAATATAGATTGAAATATCTTTTTCTGGATCTTCCGCTTCTAAGAATAATAGCTGTGATACGATTGAGTTTGCCACATTATCATCAATACCACTACCAAGCATAATAATACGGTCTTTTAAAAGACGGGAGTAAATGTCGTAAGCACGCTCACCACGGTTTGTTTGTTCAATAACTGTAGGGATTAAATTCATTTTCTATTCCTCCTTCGTAATAAGAAAGATTGTACTAAGGATATATAGTGATTTTTATGTAATCCTTAAGTACAGTGTTAAGCATAAATAAGTAATTCTTTATGTAGTTCCATCATACAACTAAGGTCAATAAAGGTCAAACGAAAAGACTGAAGAACCTTCACGAACTTTGTCTATACCATTCTATGTTCCGTTTACGCATAACATGTATTCATGTTTCCCAAATTTTCCATGTTTCAAACGGCCATGCTTACGAAGCAAAAAATAAGTTGGTTTAAAAAGACAGTTGAAATTACCGGAAAGTTCCCGTATAATTTTCGTTACTGGTGTTATATTTGCGCTCGTAGCTCAGTTGGATAGAGCGGTGGTTTCCGGTACCACGTCTGCCGGGGGTTCGAATCCCTCCGAGCGCGTCATAGAAGTCAAAAATAGCAAGGGTCTGAGTTGATCTCAGATCCTTGCTATTTTTTTGTGAAAAAGAGGTTTGCAAACATTTTGCAAACCTTAAGTTCGATAAGTGCATGTTTTTTTATGGATAAGAAAATTTATTATAAGAAATAAAAACTAATACAACATTTAGTATAATATTTCCATACACTATTTAATTGACAAAAATAATAAAAGAGGATTTGATACTAATAAATTTAATGTTTTTGGAGGATCATACGGAGTTTTTACAAGAATGCTTGGAGCTGTGCCATATAGGCAAGACCAAATGACTTACATGAAATTTCAAATTTGCTTCAAGATATAATGTATAACGAACAAAATAAGCATTTGGATTCTATGTTTATATTAGGTGGCATTGATAAAAACAATGAACTAATATTATTTCAAAGAGGTAGAGACGAAAACAAAATGACAGTGAAAACTCCTGAAAATATTCCACAAGTTACCTACTTACCAAATGAGGAAGCAATGGTATTAGATTTTGATTCAATAATTGGACCTAGAATGTATAAATTGATTCACGGAAAAGGTAAAATAACACCAAATAAAGTACTAAAATTGCACTTGCTACTGAATAGTGAAGTCGAGAAAGTTGATTCAACTGTAGGCAAGAAAACAAGAGAATTAATAATAAAAAGGGAATAATTATTTAATAAGATTCATCAATTAAATGGCTCTTTTTTAACTTGATTAATAAACAATCGTAGAAAAATGCCACATAAATTAACCTCATAAAATGGTAAACAAATTTGTTATACCTTATAATTAATAATTGATTTTATTTTGAATTTAATGGGGGATAACTTTGATAATCGATAAACTTTCAAATGCTGAATTATATTATGGCCTTCATCCTCGTATAAAAAAAGGACTTCAATTTCTTATTGATAATGACTTGAATTCATTAACACCTGGTAAATACGAAATTGAGGAAGATAACATTTTTGTTTTAATTCAAGAATATGAGACTATTCATACTGAACAAGGACGTTGGGAAGCTCACTATAAATACACTGATATTCAATTTATGATTAGTGGAAAAGAGTACATGGGTTATGCGAATGTAGATGGATTGAAAGTAGTAGAAAAACATAAAGAAAAAGATATAATGTTTCTTGATGGCAATGGCGATCTATTAATGGTAAATCAAGGGAGTTTTACTATCTTTTCACCTGAAGATGCCCATATGCCAACACTATGTGTTCAGGAACCTCAACAAGTTAAAAAGGCAGTTGTGAAGGTTTTTTGTGATTAATAAAGGTAAGTTGTGAATTGAGTAATATCTGAAGAACGAAAGAAGCAAGCACATAAAAAATATCATTTTCTTTTAGTCCTCATCATAGAGGGCTTTTTATTTTGCCTTCATGGAGGTGATCTAAAAAAATATATATATATAAAGGGGGAGAGAGCAATGTTACAGGCTACGGAGGTACAACAGAAAATAAATACAATTGCTGAATTAAAAGCTGATGTGAAAAACTTGGACAAAGCGTCTCCACACTTGAAAGGACTTCAGATCGGCACGATCAACAAATCATTTCGATGAATGAGAAGTTAAATAAAATAGATGATAACACTACTTGGATCAAACGCACTATTATTGACGCAAGAATTACAGCGATTAGCACCGGAGTAATCGTCGGAGCAATCGTATGCGGCAACATCTAGTTCGCAAGTAAATGTAAATATTAATCTAGAATATTTAAAGAAAAACTTTAGTTACTGGAATGTCAAAATCACAAGTTAAACAAATATTAGGTAATGAGTATAAAGAGGGGATTGATCATATTGATGGTCATGAATTATGGAGATTTGAAATTGGGAAAGTTGAAGGTTATGAGTTTAATAGTCCAAATGAAGATGCAATCGATATTAATGGAATAAAAAATGGTAGGTTAAAATACTTTGTGTCTCTTACGTTCGAAAAAGAAGTTGTAAAGAGTGTATATATCCGTTACTTAGATAGCGGTGGAAAAGTCCCTGAATATTATAAAAATGATTCAGGCTATGTAAGAGATAATGGAAAGGAATCTAGTGTAAATAATAGTAAGTTTATTGATTTTGGTGATAGTGGTGAACAGGTTAAAAAGGTGCAAAGACAACTAAACTCTAAAAGATTTGGTTTACCACGGTATGGTAGTGATGGTGTTTTTGGAGAAGAGACAGAGAAAGCTGTTAGAGCTTTTCAAAAACAGCAAGGAATTCTTGTTGATGGTATAGTAGGTCCTGTTACTTTGCAAAAATTAGGTATTAATAGTAACGATAGTGTTAAAGAGTTTGGCTATCCTGGATATATTATTAAAAAGGGATCAACCGGTAGTAATGTAAAGAATATTCAAGAGGTAATAGGAGTTAAAGTAGATGGGATTGTTGGACCTAAAACTTGGAATCAGATGTTTTAAATGGTATAAACCTTTTGTTCTTACTAAAGGGTGTACCTTTCCAACGGGTAACACACTTTCTTGAAATAACAAAAAGCCCTTCTCCAAATGATGAACTATACCCCGAATAACGGACACCACTATAAAAGGTGCCCCATATTCGGGGTTTTTTGTACCTCTCAAAAAAATCCCGTTTATAATAAACTTAATGAATATGAACGGGGGATTATCTTAATGAGGAATTTATATACAGATTTTCAAATTAAGGAATTAGAAAAAAATCCAAATATAGTAAGTGTTTCAGAACGGACAATCACCTACAGTCCTGATTTTAAGATAAAAGCAGTACAGGAATATAAACAAGGGAAGTTACCTTCTCAGATCTTTATTGAAAATGGATTTGAATTAGAGATTATTGGCAAAAAGCAACCTAAACGTTGTCTCCAAAGATGGAGGGAAACCTATGATCGTTTTGGTGAGGAAGGGTTCCTTACGGAACGTCGTGGTAAGGGAAGTACAGGGAGACCATCCTCAAAATCCCTTTCTGTAGAGGAACAACTTAAGAAGGCAGAAGCTCGGATTAAATTCCTAGAGGCTGAGAATGATTTTTTAAAAAAGCTAGAAGAATTAGAAAGGCAGGCGTTGAAGAAGAAAAGATATTAACAAAGGCTGAAACGTTTTATTTGATTGAGAAGACAATTAGGGAACACCAGTTGAAGGGTTCTGTTACCTACCTATGCAAATTAGCAGGTGTAAGTCGTAGTGGCTATTATGACTGGCTAAAGTCTGCCTTATCACGGGAACTTCGAGAAGAGAAGGACGAATTAGATATAGAACTAATTAGGCATATCTTTATAAGTAAAAAGGAGAAGGTTGGAGCCCTTCAAATCAAAATGTTCTTGGAGAATGATTATTTAGCTGTGATGAACCACAAGAAGATTAGACGGTTGATGGCTAAATATAATCTAGTAGCCAAGATTAGAAGGACAAATCCTTATCGAAAAATAACAAGGGCGACTCAGGAACATCGTACCTGCCCCAATATCCTTAATCGTGAATTTAGCCAGGAAGAGCCAGGGAAAGTGTTACTTACGGATATTACCTATATTTATTATGGTAATGGACAGAAGGCTTATTTATCTTGCGTTAAAGATGGAACAACGAAAGAAATCCTAGCTTATTATTTATCGACTTCCTTGAAAATGGATATTGTACATAAGACACTGATAAAGTTAGAAAAAGCAGTAAATGGCTACTTCCATCCGGAAGCAATCTTACATTCAGATCAAGGGTTTCACTATACTCATCCTGAATTCCAGATGAAAGTAAAGAAATTAGGACTAACACAATCCATGTCCCGCAAGGGGAATTGTTGGGACAATGCCCCAATGGAAGGATTCTTTGGCCACTTCAAGGATTTGGCTGAGTTTAAAACGTGTGAAAGTATATCTGAAGTGAAAATAGAAATCGATAGAGTAATAGAGGATTATAACAACTACCGTTATCAATGGGGCTTAATGAAAATGACCCCGGCACAATACCGGGGTTACTTATTAGCAGCATAGGCACTTTTTTTAAACTGTCCGTAATGTGGGGCACAGTTCATGAGAGGGGATTTTATTTATTCTTCCTATACTTCATTTATATCTTTAAAATTAGTTACTCCACAAGTTCATCTAATATAATGGACTCTTCAAATTTATTAAACCCTTTATCTTTTTTCACATTTAGAATACTCATTGTTATTATTGTGCCTATCGAATTAATTACAAATATTCCAATATTGATCCGATCAATATTTAGATTGTAAAATCCTGTCGAAAAACAGAAATGAAAATATTTCCTGTTAAAAGGAAATATATAGTAAAATTGATATAGATACAAATAACTAAAGAGGAGAGTTTAGATGAATAAAAGGGGAATTATATCAATTTTAACTGTAGGCTTAATATTTTCATCACTATCATTAGGCACTGTTCATGCAGAGGATAATCAGTATGAATTGTCAAAAAAAGCGATTGATCAACAAAATGAATTGAAAAAACCACTAAATGAAGACATTCATAATTCTCGTGTGTTTGAGGTATTTGAGACTAATTCTCTAAAAACATTGAAAGGTACTCAAAACTCAAAAAATATTAATGGTAACAAAAGCATTAGCGCTGCTAACAAAGATCCATTGTTTGAGAGTGAATATAATGACGAATTTAGAGTAGCAGACTCAATGTTACTTAATAGATTGATGTATGGGCAATTTCTACCTATGTACGATACCGATATTTTTAAGGTAACAATACCAAAGAAAGGTTTATTTTTGGTAGCAGGTTCTTCAAACTCTTATGCTATTGAACTAGCTTTTGGTACTTTTGAAAAAGATTATAAAGATAATGGTAACTTAGAATACTTAGGATCAGAGTTTAATGGGGATGTCGAAGTGCAGGTATATCAAGTGCATAAAGGAGGTACATATTACATATCTGCATTTGACTATGATAATACATACGATCTTGATGATAATACTTATGACGATATGTATGCTTTCATGGCTTCATTTGTAGATAATGTAAAGCCCACAATGCCAACTGTAAATAAGGTGGATAGTAATGACAAAGTGGTAACTGGAAAAGCTGAACCTAATTCTTCTGTTAATGTTAGGCATGGAAAAACAGGACTAGGTACTGCCAAAGCTACATCCAAAGGTGATTTTTCTGTTAAAATTACGGCTCAAAAAGCAGGAGCAAAATTGACAGTTACAGCAAAAGATGCTGCTAATAATGTGAGTCCGACAGCAAAGGTAACTGTGGCAAAGGCAAGTAAGAAGTAAATCAATTTATTTTTTTAACTTGGTTCGTACTTATTGAAGAAGTACAAAAGCCCTCTCCTTAGAAAAGAGAGGGTTATTTATATCTAATCTTCCCAAATATCCTTCATTAAATCTTCAATTTCTCGTCTTAGCTTTTCAGTTTCATTCTTTAATACTTTTACTTTATCTCCTTCAATTTCTACAACGTCACCAACATTGGCTTTATTGGTAAATATTATAAAATGAATTCAAAATGAATACATTAAAGCCTTTTGTCAGGTGAAAAGACAACCACGCATATTCAAACGATCCAACATTATCAGCTGCTAACCACAAGTACGAAACCAACTAAATTGCGCATAAAAAAGACCCCCTAATAATAGGTGGTCTTTCATTTGAATAATTCCCCAAATATTTTACCAGTTACTTTTCCTGCTACTCTTCTTACGATCCTCTTTCCAATAGTACCTTTTTTACAGTATTTACATCTCCTAGGATTTTTGATAATGTGTATAAGAATGATCTAAAACCATGCATGATATTCACTCCTCATAATTGTAAAGGTCATCCACACATACAACCTAAAAACAAGCAAGTTTAAAAGCTTTATCGATAGGCATATAGTTTCGGTTATTTATCTAGTAGAAAATCAGCTATAATATCAAAAATATATACTTTTAATGAAATTATATAATGGAACAAAATAATAATGTTTGCAAACAAAATTGCAAATAGAAGTACTAACGCAATACGAAAAATATGATGTGAACTTACTAAACTATCTATATAATACCCCTGAAAAAACGGGAAATCCATACACTGTGAAAGATAATAAAATGTTCTTAATTGGTTTCCGGTACCACGTCTGCCGGGGGTTCGAATCCCTCCGAGCGCGTCATAGAAGTCAAAAATAGCAAGGATCCTGAGTTCATCTCAGATCCTTGCTATTTTTTGTGGATGATAAAAAATCTTCTTAAACTGGGGATTTAAAAACAGCTTAAAAGGGTATAACAGGATATCCTACCTATTTATCATAAAACAAGAATGAAGGAGAATGACTATGAATGCATCGATGCCAAGTGAGTTAGTATGGAGATTAGTACGTGCGTTTACTAATCAGGATAAAGAAGAAATTAAAAGACTCAATCATATATGGTTTCACCAATTAAAAAAAGCCGCTTAATAACCCATGTTTCGGAAAAAAGAACCATCACATCTCATGAAAAGAAGCTGCCTAACGGTGGCTTTTTTACTTTGAAAATGAGAGGATAAATAGTATGAAAACATTTAAAGGAATTGACGTTAGCCATTGGCAGGGGAAGATAGATTGGAAAAAGGTTCGACATGCAGGAATTGATTTTGTGTTGATAAAAGCAACAGAGGGAGTGGGTTTTACTGATCCAATGTTTAAGGTTAATGCAAAAGGTGCATTGGCCCAGAACTTTCCTAAGGGAGTTGGAGCATATCACTTTGCGAGAATTACTTCTGTTGCGGATGCCCTTGAGGAAGCAAACTATTTTGTGGCAGTTACGAAGGAATTCAATTTTACTGGACCATTGGTGTTAGATCTTGAAACGAATAAAGCAAAGTTAAATAAAGAGCAATTAACAATGGCGGCTGAAGCGTTTTTAGATCTTGTGAAAAGGGAGTCAGAAAAGAACGTTGCGCTTTACGTCAATAAAAATTTCCATGATAACTACATTCATAAAATTGATGTCCCATTATGGTTAGCTCGCTATCGAGATGAAAGCAGAGGTCCTGGGGTAGAATGTGATATTTGGCAGTACACGGATACTGGACGAGTTGAAGGGATTAGCGGCCCTGTTGATATGAATATTGCTTATGGCGATATCACGATGACAAAACAAAGCGAAAACGCTTTGAATCATGGAGAATATAGGACTGAAAAAGGTGATACATTAAGTCACTTAGCTGCAACATTCAAAACCACAATAAAGGAACTTCTACAGCTTAATCAATCTTCAAACCCTCATGATGACCAAAACAGAAAACATGAAGGAAAAGAATCTGCAGCAGCTATACCATCACATAAGTACTATACGATTAAATCTGGTGATACATTAAGTGCAATCGCTTTAAGAAATAAAACCTCTGTTAAACAGCTTCAGCAATGGAACAAGATTAAAAATGCAAACAAAATTTATGCTGGTCAGAAGATCAGAGTGAAATAAAAAAAGATAGATGAAAAATGAACGTGTCATGTTCAAATAAGGGATACGTAAGAATTATTCATTCTTGCATTTTGCAGGAGGACAAATCCCTACGTGCGTTATTACGACGAGGACTTTTGATAAGAGAAAACTCGTCTTTTTTCATGATGTAAATCAATTTGCAGATATTTAGCTAAATTCAGCATTTTTTTACCTAAAAAGCATATTCATGTAGTAAGATAGTAGTATGCGACTAAATTATAGGATTTTAGAACCAACGTATTGAAAGCGTTTACTTAATGCGTTAAGATGGAACTTAGCAAAACCAATGATCAATTCAGTTAGATAAAACCTATACTAATAAGTATATAGAATACAAGTATCTGATCAAATACATACTAATTATTTTGTTGAATAGTAGTTTTCACATGTATAAATGTGTATGTTTTGTGCACTAAGTGTAAAATGTAAAAATAGGGGGAAATAAAATGAAAATTGGGTTAATACAAGAACAATCGTTAAAATTAAAAATGACTCAAGAGTTACAGCAAGCAATCACTTTATTACAATATTCATCAGCTGATCTCCTTTCATATGTCCAGGAACTCACAATGGAAAATCCCCTTATTGAAGTGCGCGAAACGTATAGTACACCGTATAGACAGCAAAGGGCTAAATCTTCGGATAAGCAATCCTTTATCGAAAATACATTGCAGGATAAAACGAATCTTCGAGATCATTTGCGAAATCAATTAATTGATTTTTCGATGAAAAGAAAGGATAGAGTTTGTTTAGAACTACTAATCAATGCACTTGATGCAAATGGTTATTTAAAGGATGACCTAGGTGAACTGGCAAGTGTCTTGAACGTATCCGACGAATTTCTTGAGAGCAAGCTATATTTATTGCAAAGTCTAGATCCTGCAGGCATTGGTGCCCGCTCACTTCAGGAATGTATTTTATTACAACTTAGACGACTTCCTGTTCGAAATATGACAGCTGAACATATCATATCCGATCATTTTCAAGCTTTTGCCGAAAAGTCTTGGAAGGACCTGGCGAAAAAGCTTACTATTTCAATTTGTGAAATACAAGAAATACAACATTTAATTAAAACGCTTGAGCCTAGACCTGGCTTAAAGTATGAAAGTAATGAATCAACATATGTGACTCCAGACATCATCGTAAGAAGGTCAAATAATGAATTGCAAATTATTTATAATGACGAGCTTATGCCGCAACTACTATTCAATCAACCTATAGAATCAGATATTCCAAACAAGTTAGATCTTGAAACGAAAGACTATTATTCTAAAAAGCTAACACAGGGTAAATGGCTTCAAAGAGCATTAGAGCAGCGTAAAGAGACGATGATTAATGTGATGAGGGTGATTACTGAAAAACAAAAGGACTATTTCCTTTATGGTAAAAACCAACTAAAACCGTTAACATTGAAGAATATTGCCGAAATACTTGATATTCATGAATCAACTGTAAGCAGAACGGTAAAGGATAAATATGTTCAAACACCACATGGTCTTGTCAGTATGAAGTCATTTTTCTCCAATAAGCTTGATGAAGAAAAGGGCGAAATTTCCACCACATCAGTAAAGATAAGGCTAAAAGAATTAATTGATGCTGAGGATAAAAACAAACCATTATCAGATCAAAAAATTGCAAATAGCCTAAAAGCAAGCTATGGAATAACGATTTCGAGACGAACGGTAACGAAATATCGTGAGCAATTAAATATTCCGACATCAGGAATAAGAAAGCAGTATTAAGAATGGATGTGCCAGCAGCTAATGAAGAAAGTTATTTTTTACTCAAAGGAAAATTGCTCCTTATGTACGAAGGGGCTTGCAGTATTAGAAGATATTCAACAGGAAATTCCATTTGATTATGAAATTGTTGATATTTACAAGGATGATCAACTCCTTGAGTTATATCAGCTTATGATTCCTGTTGTAAAAATTGGTAAAGATGTTGTTTCTTATGGGATTTTAGAAAAAGAAGAGATAAGAAAGCGGTTACTTTAAAAAAGAAGTGAATCATTCTTGAATATGCAAAACTTCCCTGTTAGAATAAAGATGTAGCAAGGAAGATTTTTTTTTGAGTAGGCGGGACATAATATGTCATACCGGGACATAATTGGTCCATACCGACTCAGAAAGGGATAGCAAAAATGAATTCATTAATAGAAGTACAAAAGAAATTATTGCCTGACCTGTTGCAGGTTATGCAAAAACGCTATCAAATTCTTCAATACATTCGATTGATGCAGCCGATTGGACGTAGAAGTCTCTCAACAAGTCTTGGATTAAGTGAAAGAATCCTGAGAACAGAAGTTCAGTTTTTAAAAGATCAGGATTTAATCGACATTCACACATCAGGTATGTCTCTAACAAAAGAAGGTTCTTCTCTTTTAATTATTCTCGAAGAAATGATGAAAGATGTTTTAGGTCTCTCACATTTGGAAAATAAATTAAAGGAAAGATTTAATCTAGACAAAGTGATCGTTGTTTCTGGTGATAGTGATCAATCTCCATGGGTGAAAAAAGAAATGGGAAGAGCATGTGTATCATGTATAAAAGAGCGATTAGACGGTAAAAATATCGTCGCTGTAACTGGAGGGACAACAACTGCAGCTGTTGCAGAAATGATGACACCAGATAGTAAGAATCGTGAAATTCTTTTTGTTCCAGCACGTGGAGGACTTGGAGAGAATGTGGAGAACCAAGCGAATACAATCTGTGCAAAGATGGCAGAACGTGCAAGTGGGAATTATCGACTTTTGCATGTGCCAGATCAGCTTAGCAAGGATGCGTATCAATCAATAATCGAGGAACCCTCAATAAAAGAACTCTTAAGCATAATGAAATCCTCTAGTATGGTTGTTCATGGAATAGGAGACGCTAAAACTATGGCGGAGCGCCGGAGAACTCCGGAGGCAGATTTTCTTAAAATCAAAAAAGGAAATGCCGTAGGAGAAGCTTTTGGTTATTATTTTGACCATGAGGGTGAAATTGTACATAAGGTTCAAACAGTAGGGATTCAGCTAAGTGACATTGGCGAGGTACCAAATGTTATTGCAGTAGCAGGTGGTGCTTCAAAAGCAAAGGCAATTAGAGCCTATATGAAACAAGCATTAGATTCTGTCTTAATAACAGATGAAGGTGCTGCAAATGAGTTAATAAGGGATTAATCATCCCTGATTATATACGTTCATTTCTTTCAAATTAGTAAGAGGTGAACACATTAATTAATGTAGCGTTCAAAGGTACTTATACCTTGAACATATTAAAGGAGGAAATTTATCATGGCAGTAAAAATCGGTATTAATGGTTTTGGTCGTATTGGTCGTAATGTATTCCGTGCAGCTTTAAAAAATCCTAACGTTGATGTTGTTGCAGTAAACGACTTAACAGATGCTAACATGTTAGCTCATCTTTTAAAATATGATTCAGTTCACGGAAAATTAGATGCAGAAGTAACTGTTGACGGTAACAACCTTGTTGTTGACGGAACAACAATTCAAGTTTCTGCTGAGCGTGACCCATCTAAATTATCTTGGGGTGAGCAAGGTGTTGAAATCGTTGTTGAATCTACTGGTTTCTTCACAAAACGTGCTGACGCTGCAAAACACTTAGAAGCAGGCGCTAAAAAAGTTATCATTTCTGCTCCAGCAAGTGATGAAGATATTACAATCGTTATGGGTGTTAACCAAGATAAATACGATGCAGCTAGCCACGATGTAATCTCTAACGCTTCTTGTACAACTAACTGTTTAGCTCCATTTGCTAAAGTATTAAATGATAAATTTGGTATCAACCGTGGTATGATGACAACAATTCACTCATACACAAATGACCAACAAATCTTAGACTTACCACATAAAGACTACCGTCGTGCTCGTGCAGCAGCTGAAAACATGATCCCAACAACAACTGGTGCAGCTAAAGCAGTAGCATTAGTATTACCTGAATTAAAAGGTAAATTAAACGGTGGAGCAGTTCGTGTTCCAACTCCAAACGTTTCTTTAGTTGACTTAGTTGCTGAGTTAGATGCAGAAGTAACTGTTGACGAAATCAATGCAGCTCTTAAAGAAGCAGCTGAAGGAGATCTTAAAGGTATCCTTGGTTACAGCGAAGAGCCACTAGTTTCTGGTGACTACAATGGTAACCAAAACTCTTCTACAATCGATGCACTTTCTACAATGGTTATGGAAGGTAAAATGGTTAAAGTTATCTCTTGGTATGATAACGAAACTGGTTACTCTAACCGTGTAGTAGATCTTGCTGATTACATTGCTCAACAAGGTCTTTAATCCTTAAAACATACAAACTCTTCATGGGAGAGTTTCATAATAAGGGATATTGCAAGAAAAAAATGGGGAAAGGGGATAATCCCCTTTCCCTTTTTCGGTATTATTCGTTATTATTATCTATGGAGGACTGAAAGGGAGATAAAGCCTTTCAAAAATAGCTGGGTGTACTTTGGATCATACCTGGTTTTGGTGTTTAGCTGCAGTGTCGCTGCCTCGTGGTCATAAGTGAATCCACCCGAATGGTAAAACGTTCTGGGAGGCTTGTTTTTTGCTTGTAACGGGGTTGAAAGACGCTTCCGCATTTCAATTAAATGGAGGGCTTTTCATGAACAAGAAGTCAGTAAAAGACATTGATGTCAAAGGGAAAGTCGTCTTTTGTCGCGTTGATTTTAACGTACCGATGAAAGATGGACAAGTTACAGATGAAACACGTATCCGTGCAGCATTACCTACGATTCAATACCTTAGTGAACAAGGTGCTAAAGTCGTTTTAGCTAGCCATTTAGGTCGTCCAAAAGGTCAAGTAGTGGAAGAGCTTCGTTTAAATGCAGTTGCTGAAAAACTACAAGAGCTTATAGGTAAAAATGTTGTAAAAACAGACGAAGCTTATGGCGAAGCAGTGAAAGCTGAAATTGCAAAATTAGAAGAGGGCGGCATTCTATTATTAGAAAACGTTCGTTTCTATCCTGGTGAAGAAAAGAATGATCCGGAATTAGCGAAAGCATTTGCTGATTTAGCTGATGTTTATGTAAATGATGCATTTGGTGCAGCACATCGTGCACATGCTTCAACTGAAGGAATTGCTAAGCATATTCCAGCTGTTGCAGGTTTCTTAATGGAAAAAGAACTTGAAGTATTAGGAAAAGCTTTATCAAATCCTGAACGTCCATTTACTGCAATCATTGGCGGAGCAAAAGTAAAAGATAAAATCGGTGTTATTGAAAACCTGCTTAACAAAGTTGATAACCTGATCATCGGTGGCGGATTAGCTTACACATTTATCAAAGCTTTAGGCCATGATGTTGGTAAATCACTATTAGAAGAAGATAAAGTAGATTTAGCAAAATCTTTCCTTGATCAAGCAAAGGAAAAAGGCGTTAATTTCTACATGCCTGTCGATATCGTTGTAGCAGATGATTTCTCAAATGATGCAAATACTCAAATTGTATCAATTGACAGTATTCCTAGCGATTGGGAAGGTCTTGACGCAGGTCCAAAATCACGTGAAATTTATGCAGATGTTATTAAAAAATCCAAATTGGTTATTTGGAATGGACCAATGGGCGTATTCGAATTAGATGCATTTGCTGGTGGAACTAAGGCTGTTGGTGAAGCACTTGCTGAAGCAAAAGATACATATTCAGTCATTGGAGGAGGAGATTCAGCAGCGGCTGTCGAAAAGTTTGGCTTGGCAGATAAAATGAGCCATATTTCTACAGGCGGTGGAGCTTCTCTTGAATTTATGGAAGGTAAAGAACTTCCAGGTGTTGTAGCATTAAACGATAAGTAATAAACAAAAGCGTAAGCGCCTTGAACAGCTAGGCGTGGAGCTGGAGCTTTATCACTAGTACGAGAATCAAATCTTAAAGAAATCAAAAACGAATATAGACTTGCTCGTTGAACTATAGGATTTGTCGCGACATCCTTATACGTCAACCACTGCATTTCTATATGAAGAGGACGGTGTAATCATGAGAAAACCGATTATTGCTGGTAACTGGAAAATGAACAAAGTATCTTCTGAAGCTAGAAGCTTTGTAGAAGAAGTAAAAGGTCTAGTGCCTAATGCTGATCATGTTGACTCAGTAGTCTGTGCTCCTGCACTATTCTTAGGAAGTCTAGTAGGCTTAACTGAAGGTAGTGACTTGAAAATCGGTGCACAAAACATGCACTTTGAAGAAAATGGAGCTTTCACTGGCGAAATCAGCCCAGTGGCACTTAAAGATTTAGGTGTTAGCTATGTTGTTTTAGGACACTCTGAGCGCAGAGAAATGTTTGCTGAAACAGATGAGACAGTAAACAAGAAAACAATTGCTGCTTTCAAACATGGTTTAACGCCAATCGTTTGCTGTGGTGAAACACTAGAAGAACGTGAAGCAGGCAAAACAAATGCACTAGTTGGAGAGCAAGTAAAACAAGCTCTACAAGGCTTAACGGAAGATCAAGTAAAACAAACTGTTATTGCTTACGAGCCAATCTGGGCAATCGGTACAGGTAAATCTTCATCTGCACAAGATGCAAATGAAGTATGCGCACATATTCGCCAAGTTGTTAGTGAACAATTCTCAGGGGATGTTGCACAAGCAGTACGTATTCAATACGGCGGCAGTGTAAAACCAGAGAACATTAAAGAATATATGGCACAATCTGATATCGATGGCGCTTTAGTTGGTGGAGCAAGCCTAGAAGCACAATCTTTCCTTCAACTTTTGGAGGCTAGCAATAATGAGTAAAGCACCAGTAGCGTTAATTATCCTTGACGGCTTTGCTTGCCGTGAGGAAACAATGGGAAATGCAGTTGCCCAAGCGAAAAAGCCAAACTTTGATCGCCTTTGGAATCAATATCCACATGCGCAGTTAACGGCTTCTGGTGAAGCTGTAGGTCTTCCTGAAGGACAAATGGGTAACTCTGAAGTTGGTCATTTAAACATCGGTGCAGGCCGCGTTGTGTACCAAAGTTTAACACGTGTGAACGTAGCAATCCGTGAAGGTGAATTTGAAAAAAATGAAACATTTACGGAAGCTATTAACCATGTGAAACAAAACGGTACAAACCTACATCTTTTTGGTTTATTATCTGACGGTGGTGTTCACAGTCATATTCACCATTTATATGCTCTTCTCCAGCTCGCAGCAAAAGAAGGCATAAAAAATGTGTACATCCATGGCTTCTTAGATGGCCGTGATGTTGGACCAAAAACTGCTAAAACATATGTGAATGAATTACTAGAAAAAATCAAAGAATACGGTGTCGGTGAAATTGCGACATTATCAGGCCGTTACTATTCAATGGACCGTGATAAACGTTGGGATCGCGTCGAAAAATCGTACCGTTCAATGGTATATGGTGAAGGTCCTGTTTATAGCAGCCCAATTGAATGTATAGATGATTCTTATAACAATGGAATTTTCGATGAATTCGTCCTTCCATCTGTTATGACGAAAGAAGACGGATCACCTGTTGCCACAATTAGTGAAAACGATGCGGTGATTTTCTATAACTTCCGTCCTGACCGAGCGATTCAAATTTCAAACACGTTTACAAATGAGGATTTCCGCTCATTTGACCGTGGTGAAAAACATCCGAAAAACTTACATTTTGTTTGCTTAACACACTTCAGTGAAACAGTTGATGGGTATGTTGCCTTCAAACCAACAAACCTTGATAATACAATCGGTGAAGTGCTAGCACAAAACAATTTAACTCAGCTTCGGATTGCTGAAACAGAGAAATATCCTCATGTTACATTCTTTATGAGTGGTGGACGTGAAGATAAATTCCCTGGCGAAGAGAGAATCTTAATCAATTCTCCAAAGGTTGCAACATATGATCTTAAGCCGGAGATGAGTGCATATGAAGTAACGGACGCGTTACTTGCAGAAATTGCGGCTGACAAATTTGATGCAATCCTTTTAAACTTTGCAAATCCTGATATGGTTGGCCATTCTGGTATGCTAGAGCCAACGATTAAAGCAATTGAAACAGTTGATGAATGTCTTGGTAAAGTTGTCGATGCAATTCTCGCAAAAGGCGGTAAAGCCATCATTACAGCTGATCATGGAAATTCTGATGAAGTTGTGACACTTGAAGGTGAGCCAATGACTGCTCATACAACGAATCCTGTTCCAGTAATCGTGACGGAGAATGGCATCACACTTCGTGAAGGTGGAAAATTAGGAGACTTAGCTCCAACTATGTTAGACCTATTAAAAGTTGAACAACCAGTTGAAATGACTGGAAAAACATTAATCCAAAAATAAAGGAGAGAAATTAAATGCCATACATTGTAGACGTATATGCTCGTGAAGTATTAGATTCTCGCGGAAACCCAACAATTGAAGTAGAAGTACACACAGAATCAGGTGCGTTTGGTCGCGCTATGGTACCAAGTGGTGCTTCAACTGGTGAATACGAAGCAGTTGAGCTTCGTGATGGAGACAAAGAGCGTTATTTAGGAAAAGGCGTTTTAAATGCAGTTAAAAACGTAAATGAAATCATCGCTCCAGAATTACTTGGTTTCGAAGTAACTGAACAAGTTGCAATTGACCAAGCGTTAATCGCTCTTGATGGAACTGAAAACAAAGGTAAATTAGGTGCCAATGCTATCCTTGGTGTATCTATGGCTGCTGCTCGTGCTGCTGCAGATTACTTACAAGTACCTTTATACCAATACCTTGGCGGATTCAGTGCAAAAACATTACCAGTACCAATGATGAACATCGTTAACGGTGGTGAGCACGCTGATAACAACGTTGACATTCAAGAATTCATGGTTATGCCTGTCGGTGCTGAAAACTTCCGTGAAGCATTACGCATGGGAGCAGAAATCTTCCATAGCTTAAAATCAGTTCTTCATGGTAAAGGTCTTAACACGGCTGTAGGTGATGAAGGTGGATTCGCTCCTAACTTAGGATCAAACGAAGAAGCTCTTCAAACAATCATCGAAGCAATCGAAAAAGCTGGTTACAAACCAGGTGAGCAAGTAATGCTTGCTATGGATGCTGCATCTTCTGAGTTCTACAACAAAGAAGACGGTAAATACCATCTTTCTGGTGAAGGTGTTGTTAAAACATCTGCTGAAATGGTTGACTGGTATGAAGAAATGTCTTCTAAATACCCAATCATCTCAATCGAAGACGGTTTAGACGAAAATGACTGGGAAGGTCATAAATTATTAACTGAACGCCTTGGCGGTAAAGTTCAACTTGTTGGTGATGATTTATTCGTTACAAACACGAAAAAGCTTGCTGAAGGTATCGAAAAAGGAATCGGTAACTCAATCCTTATCAAAGTTAACCAAATCGGTACATTAACTGAAACATTCGAAGCAATCGAAATGGCGAAACGCGCTGGCTACACTGCTGTTATCTCTCACCGTTCTGGTGAAACAGAAGATACAACAATTGCTGACATCGCAGTTGCTACAAACGCTGGTCAAATTAAAACTGGTGCTCCATCACGTACAGACCGTGTTGCGAAATACAACCAACTTCTTCGTATCGAAGATCAACTTGTTGATGCAGCAAGATATGATGGAATCAAAACGTTCTATAACTTAAAGAAATAATAATGTGATAAAGAAGGAGCTGCTCTAGAGCAGCTCCTTTTTATTGTGTTCCGTCGAAATTTGTCATTTGCAAGATTGTTAGCATAAGTTGCAAAATTACATTCGAAAGTTGCAAGATTCCTTGATTAAGTTGCAAGATAATCTTATAAAGTTGCAAGATTATTCGAAAAAGAATCACTTCGCCAAGAAATAACTCAATATTGTGTAAGAACCCTAAGTATGGTACATTTAAACTATCTAGATGTGCGTATATCAGGAGGTGGCGTTTCATGCATACAGCATTAATTATCCTACTTGTGTTAGTATCTATTGCTCTAATCACGGTTGTATTATTACAATCAAGTAAAAGCACTGGCTTATCAGGGGCAATCTCTGGTGGTGCCGAACAGCTTTTTGGGAAGCAAAAAGCTCGTGGACTTGATCTTATTTTACACCGCGCAACAATTGTCTTATCGGTACTATTTTTTATTTTAACAATCTTAGTCGCATATATTGTTCAATAATTTGTGAAGCAAAGGGTCTGGGGCATCAGGCTCTTTTTTTATTATGTTAAGACCTCCGAGCAAACTAATTGGTCATTAATCATACTTTTGTTTAAATAGAAATAAGCAGAATACATAAGTAATGCTAGTAAATATAGGATAAACTAATAAAAGATCTTGATGTTGAAGGAGTTATTAGAATGAAGAGAGTATTACCAAAGCCATTTACATTTGAGGGTGGAGAAAAAGCGGTTTTATTATTGCATGGATTTACAGGCAATACGGCAGATGTCCGTATGCTTGCACGTTTCCTAAGTGAAAAAGGGTATACATGCCATGCTCCACAATACAAAGGCCATGGCGTACCTCCAGAAGAGCTAGTTCATACAGGTCCAGAGGATTGGTGGCAGGATGTCGAGCAAGGATACAATCACTTGAAAAATATGGGGTTTAAAGATATCGCTGTTGCTGGTTTATCACTGGGAGGAGTGTTTTCCCTTAAACTAGGTTACACTGTACCTGTAAAGGGTATTGTTCCAATGTGTGCACCAATGTATATAAAAAGTGAAGAAGTTATGTATCAGGGAATTCTTGACTATGCTAGAAACTATAAAAAGTTTGAAGGGAAATCACCTGAAGTTATTGAAGAAGAAATGGTAGAGTTTGCGAAAACTCCGATGAATACACTTAAAGCCTTGCAGGAGCTTATTGCAGAAGTTCGCAATAATGTTGATATGATTTATTCCCCTACATTTGTGGTCCAAGCTAGACACGATAACATGATTAATACGGATAGTGCGAATATTATTTATAAAGAAGTAGAAAATGATCAAAAACAATTAATTTGGTATGAAGAGTCAGGTCATGTTATAACCCTCGACAAGGAACGCGATAAATTGCATGAGGATGTATACCAATTTTTAGAAAGCCTCGATTGGTAAAAAGGAGGATACGAGATGAGTCAAGAAAATCAAGAAATTCAAGTACATATTGATAAACTACTGGCTTTTATGAAAGAAGAAGCTTATAAGCCGCTCACTGTTCAAGAGCTTGAAGAAGCGTTTGGAATTGAGGATTCAGCGGAATTTAAAGATTTTGTCAAAGCCTTGGTGGCAATGGAAGATCAAGGACTTGTTGTCAGAACACGGAGCAACCGCTACGGCTTACCGGAAAAAATGAATCTATTAAAAGGAAAGTTAATTGGACATGCAAAAGGCTTTGCGTTTGTTGATCCGGAAGATACTAGCTTAGATGATGTGTTCATTCCGCCAACAGAGCTAAAAACGGCGATGCATGGTGATACCGTCTTAGTCAGAGTAAGTCCTAAAGCTTCAGAAACAGGAACAAGAACAAGACAAGAAGGTACCATCATTCGCATTTTAGAACGCGGTGTACAAGAAATTGTTGGAACATATACGGAAAGTAAAAACTTTGGCTTTGTGATCCCTGATGATAAAAAGATTGCCAATGATATTTTTATCCCTAAAAATGCATCAAATGGTGCAGTCGAGGGTCATAAGGTTGTTGTGAAACTAACAACCTATCCAGAAGGCCGGATGAGTGCAGAAGGGGAAGTCATTGAGATATTAGGTCATAAAAATGACCCAGGTGTTGATATCTTATCAATCATTCATAAGCATGGACTGCCAGGCCCGTTTCCTGAAGAAGCGCTCCAGCAGGCAAATGATGTTCCAGACTCAATTAGTGAAGACGATTTGAAGGATCGTCGTGATTTGCGTGATGAAGTGATTGTGACAATCGATGGTGCTGATGCGAAGGATTTAGATGATGCCGTTACTGTTCAAAAATTAGATAACGGACATTATAAGCTTGGCGTTCACATTGCTGATGTAAGCCATTATGTTACAGAACAATCGCCAATTGATCGGGAAGCATTAGAGCGCGGTACAAGTGTGTATCTTGTTGACCGAGTCATTCCAATGATTCCACACCGTCTTTCAAACGGAATATGTTCGTTAAATCCTAAGGTAGACAGACTAACATTATCATGTGTCATGGAAATTGATGAAGAAGGAACGGTTGTGAAGCACGATATTTTCCAAAGTGTTATTAAAACAACAGAAAGAATGACATATTCTGATGTAAACAAAATTCTTGAAGACCGTGATGAGGAGCTTATTCAAAAATATGAAGCACTTGTCCCGATGTTTGAACAAATGGGTGAGCTTGCACAGGTCCTTCGTACAAAACGGATGAACAGAGGAGCTATGGACTTCGATTTTAAAGAAGCAAAGGTTCTTGTGAATGATGAGGGAAATCCAACAGATGTTGTCATTCGTGAACGTTCTGTAGCTGAACGCTTAATTGAAGAGTTTATGCTCCTCGCCAATGAAACGGTAGCTGAACATTTTCATTGGATGAACGTGCCGTTTATTTATCGTATTCATGAAGAACCTAACACAGAAAAGCTGCAGCGATTTTTAGAGTTTATTACTAATTTCGGCTATGCTGTGAAAGGTTCGGCTAATGATATTCATCCGCGGGCATTGCAAAATATTTTAGAAGAAGTAACAGGTACACCTGAAGAAACGGTTATTTCTACGGTTATGCTCCGTTCCATGAAGCAAGCAAGATATGATCCAGAAAGTGTCGGGCATTTCAGTTTATCAACGGAATTTTATACACACTTTACGTCACCAATCAGACGTTACCCTGACTTAATTGTCCACCGTTTAATCCGTACGTATTTGATTGAAGGAAAAGTTGATGAAGGAACGCGCTCTAGCTGGGCGGAAAGTCTGCCTGTTATCGCAGAACAAGCATCAAATATGGAGAGAAGAGCGGTTGAAGCTGAGCGTGAAACAGACGAGTTGAAAAAAGCTGAATACATGCTAGATAAAATTGGTGAAGAATATGATGGCATGATTAGCTCTGTCACAAACTTTGGAATGTTCGTTGAACTGCCGAATACAATCGAGGGTCTTGTCCATGTCAGTTATATGACTGACGACTATTACCGTTATGATGAACGTCATTATGCAATGATCGGTGAGCGTACTGGAAATGTCTATCGAATCGGTGATGAAATAACGGTACGAGTTGTGAATGTAAATAAAGACGAGCGTTCAATCGATTTTGAAATTGTCGGTATGAAAGGGACAAGAAGACGTCCCGAAAAAGAAAAACCAAAGGTCATTTCAGTTGGAAAAGGCCGAAATGATGCTAAACAAAAAGATGGCCAGGCAAAACAAAAGGATGATGGCGAGTGGTCAACAAGACCACCTCGCAAAAAGAAAAAGAAGCATTATGAAAATGCACCAAAAGCAAAAAGAAAAAAGAAAAAACGTTAAATTATTGCAAGCTGACACGAACCTTTCGTGTCAGCTTGCCTTTCCGTTTGATGGAATCAATTTAAAAGTAACTGCGTAATCATTGAGATTACGTCCATTATTTGCTAAAATAATAGTCTATCGCTAAATCCGCAAGTTTTGAGGGGAGGGGAAACAATGCCTAAAGGAATGGGAAAAGTCGTTGCACAAAACAAAAAGGCGAATCATGATTTTTCTATCGAAGAAACATATGAAGCCGGCATTGTCCTTCAAGGTACAGAAATTAAATCGATTCGAAATGGCCGTGCGAACTTAAAGGATTCGTACGCACGTGTTGAAGGCGGGGAAGTCTTTTTACACAATATGCATGTGAGTCCATATGAGCAGGGAAATCGATATAATCACGAACCACTGCGTACAAGAAAGCTTTTGCTCCATAAACGTGAAATTGTTAAATTAATCGGTGCGACGAAAGAAGAAGGATATGCACTCGTCCCGCTGAAAATGTACTTAAAAAATGGCTATGCTAAAGTTTTAATCGGTCTTGGTAAGGGTAAAAAGAAATATGATAAGCGTGAAGACTTAAAGAAAAAAGAAGCAAAACGCGATATCGAACGTGCCTTCCGCGATCGCCAAAAAGATTATTAGGAAAAACCTTACAATTGCAATTTTGTATGAGTTTGATATAATAGGTTTTGTAAGACAGTCACTTACACAACAATTTCATAAGCAATTAAGCTTATTCTATCTTCATATCTCCCGTATTCCCTAGCTGGTATATACGGCTTATCATGGGGGCGTTACGGATTCGACAGGGGTAGTTCGAGCTTAGGTTGCGGGCCGAAGGGATCGTCTTCGTTAAAACGTCACGCCAATAATAACTGGCAAAACTAACAATAACTTAGCTTTCGCAGCTTAATAACTGCGTAGCTGTTCCTCCCTCCATCGTCCATGTGGTAGGGTAAGGGACTCACTCTTAGTGGACTACACCTAATTCCTCCGTCTGGGGATGATGGAAGAGATTAATCAGACTAGCTGCTCTGACGCCTGTCGATAGGCATAGGAGTTAGCGAAACTGCGAATATATCGACTACGCTCGTAGACGCTTAAGTGGCGATGTTTCTGGACGTGGGTTCGATTAGTAATTAGTCGCCTTATGTGGTAACACATAAGTGAAAATTCGGCTTTATCGGTGAAACCTAAGTCACCTAATTAGTGATAGGGCAATACCGAGCGGTATGTGGAGTAATCCAACAGCCGTGTATCGACTCATAGGCTGCCATTGCATGGGTAGTACTAGGATACGAAATTTCATCTGAACATGTTCAGATAAATCTACGTTTCGTATAATACGCCGAGGGGCCTGGTCTTCAGGTTCAAGATATAGTCAGTGCCATATCGAAAGTATGGAATAGCACGTCCCACCGTCTCCACCAAATACATAATTTGGTGGTTTTTATTTTGTTTTTTTTACCCCATATCAAGTAGAAAGAAGCATTATATTCGAAAAAATTACTCCTCAAATAATAACTTCTTTTTTAAAAGCGTTGGACTATATTTTCCGATTCTAAGTGTTACCCTTTCATAGTGTTTTAAAATCCATATGGCACGGTTTCTTTTTTTCTCGACTCTTAAATATCGTGATACATGTTTTAAAGTAAGCAATACATTCTCTTTTTTCTTTATTATTAATGTAAAGGAATCTTTATGTCGATCAGGATTATAATTCTTTTTATTATTAATTGTTCCTCCGGTTAAGGAAAAGATATAAATTAATAGTTCTTTGTCAGTTGAAGAAATTGTAATACATGGTCGTCAGTGTTCGTTTGCATGCAATCTAGTTAATGTGATAGAGCCTTCACCATCAATAATTCCTGCCCTAAATTTCCAACCTTTAAAAGGAACGTTTGTTCTGTGTTATAGTAATTATACATGAATAATTTAAAATAGGAATAAAGAAATGAAAAGATGATAAAAGAATGGGATAGACCTCTAAAAAGTAGTTTTAGTTATTTAAGGTGTCTATACTGTTTGTGTTTTTTTAGTAATTTTTGGGACCTTTGTACAATTGTAGAGAATAATTTCTTTTAAGTATATTTATAGAGTATTTAAAACAATAATTATATTCTTGGTGGTGAAGTCTTGGAAATCTATACATTTAAAAAACCCATCTTAAAAAAGTCTACAAAAAATATAGACATTATAGATTCTGAAGACCAAATAATCGGTAGCATTCAACGATATTTTAGAAACAAATTTGAATACATCGTTGATCAAATATTTGATGAATTATCTATCCATGTTAGAGTTTTTGATAAAAATGGAGATCTAAAAGTGAATGCACAGGAAGGTCCATTTATAAAAAATTTTCTAAAATCAAAATGGGATGTGAACGATAAGGAATATGGTGAGTTTCAACTAGTGGATCATACTAAAATTAAAACGAATGCAAGGCTTGCCTATACGATTCATAATCATCATTACAAGGTAGAAAAGGATATTTACAACAAGGTGACGAGGATTAAAGACAGTAGTGGAAAAACAATTTGCGAAATTACATATGATAAGCCTATTCCGCCTAAGACAATAACGATTAAAATTTTATCACCGGTTACTGATATATATACGATAGCCTGTATTTATTACCTTTTCTCGTTAAGGGATTAATGAAAGTGATGGTGAAAATAGTGGAGATAAGGTAATCATTTAAAAAAAGATAAAGTTATTTGTTCTTTTTAGAAATTTACAATATGGAGTAATTTAACCATAAAACATATATTCATACATGGGTGTACCTTTATACAAGTCAACAATCAGTCTCTTTTATTGAAAGCCTAATTTCTCAGTTTATCTCTGAGTCATTAGGCTTTTTATATTTGTTTCATCTTGACAATGAATTTCATTTTTTCCTGACGTTCCCTGATTGGACATAGAATCTTGTGGGATTTCTAATAAAATTACATCTTAAATTAACCAGTATGAAATATAGGAGGAGATAAATACTAAAATGATTGGAGGTGAAAAGATGGAGAAAAAACCAAATCATTATGATGGAAGTGCTTTATTTGACTTTACTGTAAATAATGAGACAACTAATGAATCGCAACAAATGACGGATGAAATGCGACAGAATATAAGCGGTAATCCTTACTTTTTCGAAGTGAATGAACTGACAAATCCATAGGTACAGGACTTACATAAAAATGTAAATGATACAGATGGAAATTTTAAAACAGAAGGAGAAAACAAATGGCAAAATTACTATACATTACAGCTCATCCACATGATGAAACACAATCTTTTAGTATGGCAGCAGGTACTGCGTTTATTGAGACCTACAAAGAAGTAAATCCGAATGATGAAGTCGTTCATATTGATTTATACAAAGAGAATATTCCTGAACTTGATACGGATGTTTTCAGCGGGTGGGGAAAGCTTCGGTCTGGTAGTGGATTTGAAGAACTTTCAGCGGAAGAAAAAGCAAAAGTGGGACGTCTTAATGAACTAAGCGAACAGTTTATGTCAGGAGATAAATATGTTTTTGTCACACCTTTATGGAACTTCTCATTCCCTCCAGTAATGAAGGCATATATAGATTCTGTTGCAGTTGCAGGTAAAACATTTAAGTACACAGAACAAGGACCAGTTGGTCTATTAACAGATAAAAAAGCACTTCATATCCAAGCGCGTGGAGGTGTTTATTCAGAAGGGCCTGCTGCTGAAGTAGAAATGGGGCATCGCTACTTAAGTATCATTATGAATTTCTTTGGAGTGCCTTCTTTTGATGGTTTATTTATTGAAGGACATAATGCTATGCCTGATAAAGCACAAGAAATCAAAGAAAATGGAATTGCACGTGCAAAGGACTTAGCTCATACTTTTTAATGGATTGTTAGCAATGACTTAGTTTACAATACATTTAGACGCTTTTCTGGAATAGGAAAAGCGTCTTTTCTTATGTTACTATGAAACTAGAAGCGAGGCATTTGTTCCTGAAAGTGGCGAACACCTCTCTATACGACATTATTTTATTCGAAAACAGCCAATAAAAGGAGAATCTTATGTGCCGAAACATTCGAACATTATTTAATTTTGATCCGCCAGCTACCGATGAAGAGATACATGCAGCCTCTCTACAGTATGTCAGAAAAATAACGGGCTATAACAAGCCGTCAAAGCTGAATGAAGAGGCATTCAATCATGCAGTCAATGAGATTGCCATGATCTCTAGAAACCTGTTTAACACCCTGGAAACCAATGCCGAGCCTCGCAATCGAGAGGTTGAAGCTGAGCGTGCTCGTGCTAGATCTGCTAAAAGGTTTGGAACAACTCAATAGGGATTATTTTGTTAGGATTTTGCGCCTCCTGTATTCTTTTAGCTTGTTCCAATAATTTGGCGCTTTCCTTCACTGTGGAGAGCTTTTTTGCGTGTTTGACATAGAAGGAGAATTCATAGTGAAACTAGTTATTTGTTGTCTTATTTTTTAAAGGAAATCCTGAAATTAATATCAAGCTATATCCCCACATTAACCAAGAAGCGAATAATGGTAGTGAATCACTATGTAAATTTGGAAACACTTTTTCAAAATAAAGAATACTAAATATATCTAAAATCATTCCTGGAAGAGCAATTTGGATTGAGGATCGTATACGTTTTGATTGCGGTATCTTCCTAAAGTAATAGTAAGGATATGTTGCGGCTGTAATTAAAGGGATTGTCAGAATAAAAACAGTTAGCAATAAAGGTTCATTGCCAGGAATTAGAAATAATTGTCCAAAAAAACGGAAAAGTAATGTGGCTGAAAGCCATAATAAAAAGCCCCAGAATATATTTTTCATAAAATTACCTCCTATTGGATGTATAGTAAATAATTCCGCGTTTATACTATTTCCCCTTCAATTAATTGGTAATTTTTACATTAAATTGATTCGCGTTGTTATTGCAAAAGATAAAGAAATAATGAACTAAACCAGTGTCTTTTTTAACGTGAAGTTTATAAAAGTGTTTTCTTATTTAACAAACAAAGAAAAAAGACGATTCCCATATCAGAATTAAAGGGTTTCGTTTTCAGGTGCTTTCTTAATAAAAGACATAGGAAATGACGTATGAATTGGCATACGTCATTTCCTTTATTTAACAAGGAATTTGGGAGTTTTTAATGATTATTGACATAGCAATTGACATCTATTTTTATGACGGACAATAAGTATTGTACAATTAAAAAATAAGGTCAAAACTACTGTCAATTTCAGTGTCGTTTACTTTACCGGTATTCTGCCCCCCTTCTTTAACTAACGGAGCAGTTTAGCCTAAGAGCGGTATTTGATTTTTATTTAACATGGGCATTAATATCGAATGTTTTTAAGTCTCCCTTTGGTTTCTTCAGAAGCAAATAAATAGATTCATCAATACAAAAAATAAGAAGTGAGAAACGCCAAGCACTTAGTAGTGAAAGGGTTGGCGTTTTTGTAAATTCGATATGGTTTATATTTGTCAACCGTGTATACAGATTTTTAGATTGTATTTATGTTTAGCAATGTAAAGGAAAAATTGTTTAATCATTATCCTCTTCTTCGTCTACATCTACCACTAAAAAATCGGCAAGGGTCTACAATCACCCTTACGTTGAACGAACAAGTACTGATGTTTCCAGATGCATCTGTTGCGGTACAAGTGACTGTTGTTGTACCAGGGGGAAAGAAGGATCCAGATTCTGGTGTACACACAGCCGTAACACCAGGAGAGTTATCGCTTACTATAGGTTCTTGAAAGTTGACAAATGCTCCACTTGTACCTGAATCATTGAAAACAGTGATATCGTCAGGACAAGTGATGGTCGGTGTACAACATGGATGAGTGGAGGGAACTAATAAAAGCTCCAACGAGTGATTAATAATATAGCCATCAAAGTTAGGGCCACAAGTGCAACCGGTATCAAGAAATGATTGTCCAGTCACACTTAATTCAATAATGATCGGTTCTTCGATAATGGTTGCTGATGCAACTACTTCAATCCCGACAAAAGGATCAAACGTTCTAACTATTGATTCGCCCGGTCCTACTTCAAAAATCGCATCATCATAAGAAATCTGTATAATATTGGGTGGATCTGCTAGAAAAACGTCAGAAGGTGGGATTTCACCAGGAACTACATTCCCTGTAAAAGTCGCATTTCCAGTTAAAATTTGTGCAAATATTTGATCTATTGTAAAACCACCAGCAAAACCTGGTCCACAAGCAACATTAATCAAGGTGATAAGGTTAATAACAAATGTTTCATTAGAACAAATTATCTGAGGGGCGGTTAGAGTATTAGTTATTGCTCCACATAGAGCAGATTGTGTGTCACTTATGGTTTCTGAACAATTGTTTGACAAAGGCATCAGCAAAACCTCCAAAAGTAGGTGGTTGAAATGCATTGATATTAAAGGGAAAACCTCTAAAGTTAAAAGTTACCATTTTTTGTTCTCCTTTTATATATTTTTCCAAATATACTGGTTACAAGTTCTTACTAACTCCCAACCCAAATCACAGTTTTTGTTTTTAAGAGATTAGCTGGACAACATAAATGAAGAAATGAAAAGCCTACTAGTTATATCTATACACCCGTAATATATGTTACAAGTAGTCCTAAAGAAGCTTATACAAATGGTGGAAAGAAAAATTGGCAGATACCTAAATTATTAAGCTACTATGAAAATTAAATTATGTAAGGAAGAAAAGAAGGCAATACTAAAGAAGACGCAGCTCATTCATTTTTAAAAAAGGAGAGCGCCTGATTCATAGGCTATTAAAAAGCTAATCTTTAGACTGGATCAGGATGCTTCTGTTTCTGTCAGCGAAACGGTGTAGCCTAAGCTTTCAAGACGACGAAGCGAATGACGTACAATTGATTGTGCTCTTTGTTTATCAAAGTAGTCTTCACCTAAGTCTACATACATTTCTTTTCGTGTTAAAAGATAGTAACATATTCGCAATATGGCATGAGAGACAACAATAGCAGCGCGTTTTGTACCCTTGCGGGCAGCTGTACGTCGATACAATGCCCCAAGGTAGTTTTTAGATCCTCTTACTGAGTGAGCTGCTTCTTGTAAGGCTGATTTTAAATATTTATTCCCTTTCTTAGTTTTGGAAGATTTTCTTTTACCAGCACTTTCGTTTTGTCCTGGAACTAACCCTGCCCAAGAACACATATGAGCAGCGCTTGGAAATTGATTTTTAACATCAGTTCCAATCTCAGCTAGAATCTGTTCTGCCATACGGGTAGCGACACCTGGAATTGAATCTAAACGTTCAACGTCATCTTGATAAGAACTCATTCTTTCTGCAATTTCATTATCAACCTTCTCGATTTGATCTGTAAGAAAATCAATGTGAGTGATAATTGTTTTAAGCATCATTCGCTGATGAGGGCTAATGTAGCCTCGTAATGCTAACTCTAGTTCCTCTTTTTTCTTTTTCAATGTTCTGCGAGCGAAGCTTGCGAGCTTTACGGGATCATCTTCTCCATCAGCAATCGCACGAAGCATCTCCATAGCGGAAACACCCTTAATTTGTGACACAACTGAACCCAGTTTAATGTTAGCACCTTCTAACACTTTTTGGATTCGATTTTGTTGTCTCGCCCGTTCTTGAATGATACTTCTACGGTATCGAACTAATTCTCGTAATTCTCTTTGATCTCGATTGGGAATATAGCTAGCTTTTATTAATCCATGACGAAGAAGCTTCGCAATCCACTCAGCATCATTTACATCAGTTTTCCGTCCAGGAACAGCTTTAATGTGTTGTGCATTGACTACTAAAAATTCAATTCCCTCACTTTCTAGTAAATTCACAATTGGCTTCCAGTATACGCTGGTGCTTTCCATGGCAACATGAGAACAATTGTGTTCCTTAATCCAGTCTAGTAGTTTTAACAAAAACACGGTTTTCGTTGAAAAAGTTTGAATCTCCTTTCCTTCTGGTGTAAGAATACATGCGGTGATAGAGTCTTTATGAACGTCCATCCCACATGCTCGTTCAATGATTACATCCATTTTAATTTTCCTCTCTACGACATATTATTAGTGGAGGCTGGTGCAACAACCAGAACAGGGATTAATCTACTATGAGTGCTTCCGCAAGGGAGCAACAGTCAGTGGTGCACCGTGGTCGAAGGAGTCAGACTAAAGGGTGGGCTCTAACGCACCATAGTTTATCGACCTTCCTCTCCCAGCCGTAAAATCAGTATTGACGGTTCTAGACCATTTTCATTCTCTGTGGTGCAGCGCTGATTTTTGCGCTGCATGGGCGGCTAAAGGGTAGCTTTAGTTCAATAAGGATCCGGTATTTTTAATAAAGAAAACTCGCCAATACTGTGGCGAGTTTTGCTTTTTTTATAAACCATTATCAATGTCAAAACTAGTGTCATTTCGGCACGATTTTTCGGAAAAGCACCTCAAAACGGAACCCTTTACTTATCAGAAAGAATCGTCTTTTTCAGGTTGAAACTTTACGAGTGACATGTCTGAAATCCTTTTTAAGGTTACCGATTATCGTAACAACGAGAACTCCTAATTACCAAACTGCAGGGATTTCTTCTCATCATCATTACGCACTGTACTTTCCGTCACTTCATTACTTGTTCTCAAAGGGATTTCCTTTAAAAAGAAAACAAGAATAAAGGCTGCAACAAGAACAAGAGTACCTGTTAAGAAAACAGTTGATAATGTTTGACCTAAAGCATCTCTAATACTATCAATCATTTGAATGAAAATCTGTTGGACGTCTGCTGGTAAGCTTTCTTGTGTTTTTTCAAGCAATGGTTTGTTCATTAATGCTTGAGGATTTGCAAATGCAACCATTTGTTCTGTGACTTTTGGATCTAAGGAAGTAAGAGTTGCTGCCGAAGATGATTGCATGGACTCTTTAAGATTAGTAGCCAAATTATTAGACATAACTGTCCCCATTACAGCAACACCAATTGTCCCACCAAGATTACGGAATAATTGAGAAGATGCAGTAGCAACCCCTAATTCTTCATGTGATACAGCATTTTGAGTGGCAAGTGAGAACACTGGCATACCTAATCCGAGTCCTATCCCAAATACAATCATGCTTGTTACAGCCATTGCGACATTATCCATAAAGATCATGATCGCCATACCTGCAATCATGATTGGAACGCCAATCATTGCAAAGCGTTTATATTTGCCAGTTTTCGCCATCATTTGACCAGTCATTGCACTTGCAAAAACCATCACAATCGACATTGGCATTGTTACATATCCAGCATAAGTAGGTGAAATTCCTAATACCCCTTGAACAAAGAATGAGAGATAAATCATTGCACCCATCATACCGAAGTTCATAATAAAACCAATTAAGTTTGAGATTGTCACGACATTGTTTTTAAACAAGTGAAGTGGCAAGATTGGATTTTTTGCTTTTGATTCTACAAAAACAAAGATACATGCTGAAAGAAGTGAAGCAATTAAAAGTCCGATAATTTGAAAGGATGCCCATTCGTATTCGGTACCAGCCCAAGAGAAAGCAAGCAATAAAGGGACAATGGTTGTTGTCATAAATAGGGAACCTAAGTAATCGATACTTTGAACATTCTTTTGCTGAACTTTTGGAAAGAGCATCATAATCATAACAAATGCTACAATACCAACCGGAAGGAAAATCCAGAATAACCAATGCCAATCTAAATGATCGACTAAATAGCCGCCTAATAATGGCCCAAGTACACTAGAGAATCCAAATACAGCTGTTAATAATCCCATCCATTTGCCACGTTCACGTGGTGGAAATAAGTCTCCTACAGCTGTAAATGCAGATGATTGGATAATCCCTGCACCAATCCCTTGGATCCCTCGATATAAAATAAACTGATAAACGTCAGATGAAGTCCCTGTTAAGAAAGCACCTAACATAAATAACAAAATCCCGATTAATAAAAAGGGTTTTCGTCCGTACATATCAGAAAGCTTTCCAACAAGCACTGTGGCTATTGTTGATGTTAATAAATATATATTTATCGTCCATGTATAATAATCCATACCATCTAGAATGGCAATAATACGAGGCATTGCCGTACTAGTGATCGTTTGATTGATTGCCGCAAAAAACATGGCAGCCATAATCGCAATCATGATCGATACTTTTCTTTTCGCTGATAAATGTTCCATTTTCTCGCTCTTCTCCATAATGAAATTTTGATTAAATGTTTGAATTTAAGATTGTAAAAATTCTTTTTAAATGTTGGATATCTTCCTCTGAAAGCTTTCTAAAGTGCATATGCATCAATTTTTCTTGATCCTTCAGAATTTCTTCAATCGCTGCTTTTCCTTTCGAAGTGATGGTGATGTCTACGACTCGGCGATCTATACTTGAACGCTCTTTTTTCACATATTCCTCTGCTAGTAGTTGGTCTGTTACACCTGTTACGGCAGCTGGAGTAATGTATATTGCTTGAGCAAGCTCAGAAACCTTCTGTGGACCATCCTTCTCCAATTTATAGAGTAATTTAAACTGTGTGATATTCAGTTTATAACCTCTTTTATTCCACTCATGGGATATTCCTTTAATAAACATGCTGAACTTTGTGGAGACCTCGAACAATTCTTCACTATTAGCCACAGATCATTCCTCTCTCTCAACTTTCTTTTAGTAAATTAATAGTTAACTAAGTTAATCATTAAGTAATGAATAATATATTCCTAAATTAGTTGTATGTCAAGCGATTGTTTTTATACAAGGCTGTTTTCGCAAACTTTGTTGCTATTTACTAAGTAGTTCGGTGTGGTTGATTTACGCTCCAGATGCTCGCTTTCCGCGGGGCGGGCGGTGAGCCTCCTCAGCGTAAACGCCTGCGGGGTCTCACCTGTCCCGCTGCTCCCGCAGGAGTCTCGCAATCTGCTCCCATCAACCTTAATTAGTTTTCGTTTTACAAGCTATAATCTCTTAGAAAAGTAACTTGAGGTCAGAGGTAAGTCTTATAAGTGCATGGAAGTAATTAATAAATTTTTCAAACAGAGATTAATCTGCCTCAAATAAGGGAACAGAAAAACATACAATGATGAATAAATGAGGTGATTGCTTTGAAGGATACAATTCTTCTTTACGGCAAGAAAATGATAAAAGAATTTAAAGAGGACAGGGTGACAGGCTTAGCTGCCCAGCAAGCTTATTATTATTTTCTCTCTCTGATCCCAATGTTAATTTTATTAGTTTCGATTGTTCCATACTTGAATATTGATCCTAATAAAGCATTAGCTTTCATGGATAATGTCTTAGCACCAGAAACGGCTCAGCTGATCAAGGATAATATTCTCACTATTATTAGTAATGAAAGTGGGGGATTACTAACATTTGGTATTATCGGAACGATTTGGTCTGCATCAAGCGGGATGGATGCTTTTATCAGGGCAATGAATATTGCCTATGATGTTGAGGAGACAAGATCATTTATTAAAATTAGATTAATTTCAATCTTCTTGACGCTTGGATTGATTTTATCCATTGTTGTTGCCCTTGTTTTTCCAATTTTTGGACAAGTGATCTTTGATTTTGTTCAATCCTTTATTCCAGTCTCTGAGCAATTTGAGGTGATCATTACGATTTTACGCTGGGGAATTGCTGGCATTGTCATCATCGGATTTTTAATGACTTTATACCTTGTTGCACCAAATAAACGGTTTCCGTGGAAGCATGTGATACCTGGAGCTGTTTTTGCTGCTTTATTATGGCTGGTCGGTTCAATTGCCTTCTCATTTTATGTCAGTAATTTCGGGAATTATACCGCTACTTACGGAAGCTTAGGCGGAGTCATTGTCCTCATGCTATGGCTTTTCCTGACAGGACTCACCTTTGTGTTAGGTGGAGAAATTAACGCTGTTTATCATCGGGAAAAAAGCCAAAAACTGATTACGCAAAAGGCTGTTTCCTCTTAACTAAAAAATGCATACGAGTAAGCAGGCCAATTCATAAACGGATTGGTCTTTTTAATCATGACCTATAGCATTCAATAAAGGGATCTTTTGACTTAGACAGCAATACAACGAAATTAAATAAATCGTCTCATTTACTACATAAGTTATTTTCTTTTAGACTATATAAGTCAGAAAATACCAATTTCATTTAAAGGGGAGAGGCTCTTGAAAAGGAAAATATGTATTATAGGCAGTGGCACAGCAGGCTTACAGCTAGCTTATTCTTTAAAAGAAGAATTTGATGTGACGGTTGTTCACGCAAACTCTTCTGATAAGATCCAAAATGGCCGAATACTGTCAACCCAAGTACACTTCGGCTCTACAAGAAATCGAGAAAATCGCTTTAACATGCCAAAATGGGAAGATACGACGCTTCTTAACAGTATCCATATGACGATTGGGAATCAAAAACTATTTGTTGGAAAGCTAAAAGAGCCGGCATTATCTGTTGACCAGCGTCTCTACTTTTCACAAGGTATGAAGGATCTTGAAACAAAGGGAGTCTCATTTCGTCATCTAAGAGTACATAAAGAACAAATTGAAAGTTTCGTAGCTGAGTTTGATTTACTGATTGATTGTACAGGGAAATCGGGTCCTCTTTTTCCATTTCCTATAGAAAGTGAGCTTTCCCCTTTCCAAGTGCCGCAAAGAAAATGTATCGTAGGTTATTTTTTCGGAGTCAAGCCAAATCAACCACTAGGTGTTAGCGTAACCGTCCTGCCTGGAATAGGGGAGATGTTTGAAATTCCTGCACTAACAGAACATGGATCTGTTACGATATTGTTTCTTATGGCAATTCCAGACAGAGAGTTAGATGTATTTAAAAAGATGAATAACAAAAACGCATTTACACATCAAATGAAAAATGTAACAAGGGAATATTTCCAAGACATCCACGAACGGATCGAACAAGATATGTTTGCTCTTGCTGATGATAATGCCTTCCTTCAGGTTGCCATTAAACCTGTCATTAGGAAACCTTACGTAACCTTTAAAAATAAACTAGTAGTTGGATGTGGAGATAGTGTTTTTCTTAATGATCCCATTACTGGCCAAGGGTGTAATCTTTCATCATATTGTGCTGAAAAATTGTACGAAACGTTGATACAATATAAAGATTCAAACTGGGATATCCGAGTGGGTGAGGCATATTGGGATCAAACAAAAGCATATGTAAAAGAAGTGACAGAATGGACAAATGCAATGACTAAGGACCTTCCACAGCATGTTATTCAAATGCTGTTAGGGGGTGCAGAAAACCAAATGATTGCCGATGAGGTCGCAAATTGGTTTGCGGATCCGCGTAAAGCATATGAAGCTTTTTTTCAACCATCTAATCTTTAATAGGTAAACTGAAAACAAATGTTTATTAAATGTCTTACCTAATAGAAGGATTTCTTGTAAATCTACTAAAGCTATGTGAAGAAAATTTAAATACGTATTTGTTAAGAGAGTTATACATAATCATACTCTCTTTTTTTTTTTGAACAAATTTACTAACAATTATAGGCGAAAGTACTTTTTTAGTAGAAGAAAGGAAAATTCAATTAAACAATGAATATATATAGATAAGAAAATATGTAAATGGATAGAAATATTTTTATTCAATGAATAGCGCAGGTAGAATAAGGAGGGAAAAGATGACAGTTAATCCTAAACCAGCTGCAACAGTAGTGTTAATGGATGATATGTCCAGAATTTATTTAACGAAAAGGCCAGTAACGATGAAATTTTTAAGCGGCTATTATGTATTTCCAGGTGGTACAGTAGACAAAGATGACTATATACAAGAATGTGAGTTTAGCCTGAATGAAAAACGGGATGTCTCATTTGATCATGCATTTTATGTAGCAGCTGCAAGGGAATTGTTTGAAGAAGTAGGTATTTTACTTTGTGTCAATAACGAGGGATCTGCTGTACGAATGAATGAAGAAACAGAAATAACCTACCGTCGACAGCTGATAAATAGAGAAATATCATTTGTATCAATGTTAAAAAAAGAGGGTCTTTATTTAAATATTAATGCTTTAACCTACTTTGGGCACCTCACATCACCCAAAAAGAGTCCTATTCGCTTCGATACACGTTTTTTTCTTGCTCAGCTGCCGAAAGATCAATCCCCAAAACCGGATTTATATGAAATTGAGAAAGCTTTCTGGTTTTATCCAGATGAAGCATTATCAGCTTTTCAGAGTGGAAAGATTTCATTGGCTGCTCCCACAGTTCTTGCCCTCAAAACGATTAAGAACTATGTAAACGGCAGCTTATTAATGATGCCTGAGATCCAAAGGTGAAAAACAGTCAACTTTTTAAGAGCGTAAAGAATAAGCAGAATTCTGTAATCTGACAGCACCTTCTCTCATCAGCTTGATGAGATGTGCCTCTGTCGTTCTTTTTGCAACATTGTATACCTTAGGGTGAACGTTCTCTTTATAAATCATTTCACTCAATTGATCAGACGTTAAATCCTTATGTTCCTTTAGAAGTGATTTAATTTGATTTTCACGATCTAACCGGCGATTTATAACAAATTCAATATGTTCATATGGCTTTAAAACCCAATCACCATGACCTGGTCCTATTTTTTTTAATGTCAATTGTTTTAAGCGTTGCAATGTTTGAAGGTAGTCAGACATATCTCCATCTGGCGGACCGATCCATGATGTTCCTTGGGCTACGATATTATCTCCAGCAATAAGAACTTGTTGTGATGGAAGATAGAGGTTTAATTGTCCAGAAGTATGACCTGGAGCATGCAAAATTATCACTTCCTCGCCTGCGACCTTGATGATTTCGGTATCATTTAAAAACTTTATTTCTCGTAAAGGTGAAATAGAAGCAAGGACTTCTTGTCTTTCAAAAGAATGACAAAAAACAACAGGGTTCCACTCCTTTAATTGCCGTACACCTGGTGCATGGTCTTGGTGTGAGTGTGTAAGAATGATGGAAGCTGGTGTTGCAAGTTCGTTTTCCTTAATGGCTCTTACTAATTCTATTTTCGTTTCTTTTTGATCATATCCGGCATCAACTAAGATGCATTCCTGCTTATTTCCGATTAAGTAGCAATTCGTTGTCGTATATGGCTTTAACGTTGGCGAAGGAATCGGTACCCGAATCACTTTTAGCGTCTCCATCAAAATCATCCTTTCATTATACCTGCTTATATAATAACTAACGTAATATTCATGAAAACATCTTGAAATTCCTGCTTTAGCATAGACTCTATCGCCATATTCCTTGTTAAAGAACGTAAAAAAATGCTAAAGGAGAATGACACTTGGGGAAGTCAGCAAGTATTTTTAGGACATGCTGGTTGAAAAAAGTGAATAAACATAAATTTAAAGTCAACTATAAAGATAAGAATGATAAACGAGGAGATTTATTGTGGAGCCATATAAAATAAATAACATGATTATTGATGATGAATTTGATGGTGAGGAATTTGTGACAGCAGACTTTACTCACCAAAATGAAGAGTATAGCATTACGTTTAAAAAAGCAGACCTTGAAATCGTTAATGCCTGGATATTTAAGGAGGGTACGTCACTTCCTGCGAATTTATCTGATCATACGATTGAATTAATAAGGGAAGATGTAAAAAAGAGAATCTAAAAAAATGTTTTAATAAGCAGCTTCGTATGATAGGGTAGCGATTCTCAAGAATCGCTTTTTCTTATTGGCCCAACTGAAAGTAAATAGTAGTATCTGCAGTCTTTCGTGGAGGAGAACAAGTAGGTAAACAAATAAAGAAAGAGAACGACCCGTCACCAAGAAGTTCCCTTTTCTATTATCTTAGAATGAAGAAATGAAGATTTAAAACAAACACATATTATTACACAAAAAATCCGTGTCAGTTAATACTTAAAAAACTCATTTATTAGGTTCAGCTGGCTCTGAAATATCTTGAAGGGCATCTCCTGCTTTATCATTTGACTGATTATTAACTGCTAAATCACCAAGAGAGACGATTCCAATTAATTTATCCCCTTCCACAATTGGAAGTCGACGAATTTGTTGCTGTGACATGATCGTTGCCGCTTCCTCAACAGACATATCCTTCGTTCCTTTGACGACATCATTTGTCATTAATTTAGAAACGGTCGATTCACTTGAAAGGTTATTGGCTATTCCATTTATGACTAAATCACGATCGGTGATCAATCCTACTAATTTTCCGTCTTCACAAATTGGAATAGCTCCTACTTCTAGTTCTTTCATTTTTTCGGCAACTTCTTTACACGAATTTTCAGGTGTACAACTATCAACATTTGTTGTCATAACTTCAGCAACTTTCATTGAAACTCCTCCTTTATTATGAATCACTCACATTTAGTACATACCCGCCTTATCATTTATAAAACGAGTTATTAGAATCCGCCTTTTTATGTTTAGGACAATTACATGTTTGTTTAAAGTCGATTCTTGCGGGGTAAAACCTACATAACATAACCTGAGAAGGGGGAATTAACAATGGATAGTAATTGGAAGAAAAAATTTATGGTCGGTGGAATGGCTGCTGCTTTATCATTCAGTGTATTAGCAGGCTGTGGTGATGGTGTGGACCAAGACAATGGTGTGAGTGATGGGGAACAAAAGGATGAAGTAGACGAAAATGAAGAGGTGAAAGAAGGATTAGAAAATGATGTCAATGATGCACAGAAAGAGTTGGAAGAAAGCGGTGTAGGTGATGGGGTCGATCAAGACAATGGTCCTAGCGATGGTGAAGAAAAGGACAGTGTAGATGACGAAAATAAAAATCCAGAAACAAACTAAGGATTGGGATTCCTTTATATAAGTAATTACCTGATCCTGCATAAGTCGGGAATAAGCGATTTGGATCTCTTATTGTCTTATACTGTTCAAGTCGCTTGCGCTTTTGTGGTCTAAAATAAGCTGTCAAAGTTGGGAGGCATTTAAAATGACTAAGACATATTATGTTTCTGTTGAAGCCGAGGATATCCAAGAATCCAAATTGGATGACCATCTGCACTATTATGAAATCGAAGCTACAAAGGAGCAAATACAGGTAATAGCGAATATCCTGCGTGAGATCAAACGAACAGAATATGATCCAAAACCGATTATTACATCGTTAAATGAAGAAAACGGGATAAAAACACGTGAAGAACAGCATCATTTGATTAAAAATCTATATGAAAAAATTTATCAGCTAGGAACCTTTGAGACAAAACAAGAGATCCGTTCATTACAGATTTTAAACCAGCTTTGAAAGAAAGCTGGTTTTCTGTGTACAAGCATTCACACTATCTAACTGAAACTGTTTATTAGTTGCAACCTTAACTCCCACAATTTTTTTATTTTGCTCCTGCTTTTAACAATATTTCTTCTATTTCTTTAAAGCCCTTTTCACGTGCATGCTGTAAAGGAGTCACATTTTCTTTGTCTGGAATGTTCACATCTGCTCCATGTTCGATCAGCAATTGCACCGTTTGCTGCTGTGTTTCGTTGCCATTATTTAATATAATGGCTTCCATTAGAGCAGTCCAACCTAGGTTATTCACATGATTTACATCAATCTCAGTATTGGTAAGAAGCTCTTTCACAACATCTACATAGCCATGCTCTGACGCTGGGATCAAAGCAGTGCCTCCATATCGGTTTGTAATGGCGGGATCAGCACCGGCAGCAATTGTCAGCTTCAGAATCTCGATAAATCCTTCTGCACCAGCATATAGGAAGGGGTTGTTTTTCATGTCATCCTGGATGTTTACGTCAGCCCCAGCCTCAATAAGGACATTGGCCGTCTTTCTATCATTGTTATATGTCGCAATCATGGCCGCAGTACGTCCTTGTGAGTCCTGGATATTTATATTTGCGCCTTTCTTAATGAGGGTTTTTATCCTATCAGTTTCTCCATGTTCTGCTGCTTGAAGTAGCTGTTCATTTATTTCTTCACTCACGATTTCTCGCTCCTTTGCCTGCTTGTTGGCCTCTCCACTCTCATTTGAAACACATCCCTGAAGCAAAAGGCTGCAGCCAATAAATACGATCAGCCATTCCGGTATAACTAGCATCTTCTTCTGCATGAGATGTGACAAGAAAGGAATATGCAACTTAATCGTTCCTTTCTTTCCAAAGAACAAATGGGTCTTTCTCTGGTATAAGGTTGTTCAGCTTAATTAATTTAATATCTCGTTCTTCTTTTGGAAGACTTACTTGCTGATAAACATATTTCGTTCCTAACCCGGCCGCTTCCTCGTCTTCAGCAGTAAATGCATAATAAACATGTTGAATATTTGCCCAGTAAATGGCACTTAAACACATCGGACAAGGCTCACCGCTTGCGTAAAGCTCACAGTCTGAAAGGTCAGTTTTAGTAAGGATACGACAAGCTTCACGGATAGCTTGAAGTTCAGCATGTGCTGTAGGATCATGTGTTTCGAGGACATCGTTTACCCCCTTTGCAACAATCCTTCCATCTTTAACAATGAGTGCCCCAAATGGTTTACCCTTTTTGTTTTTCGTATTGTCATAAGCTAACTCGATGGCCATTTGCATAAATTCTTTTTGACTCATATCCATGCACTCCTTTGAAAAGGTAATTCATTTCTAAGATATCATAATATTAAGGCAAGTTATTTTATTAAAATTCTACTAATAGGTTGTAGAATAAATATTTTAAACCTATCATCATAATTTGTATTTTTTCAGTAAAAACTAAACATAAGAAATTATTCTAATGATACTTTAAATTGTGTACTTAATCACAAAGATGGTGATTTTTAAAGCATTTTAAAGGATTTCTTAGATAAACCGATAATATTTTAAAAAAATTCGAATAGTCCAGGATAACAAATTGAGTTATAATAGAAAAAGCGGCTTTTTATATCCCACTAATCATTCAGTATTACATATGTAAAGGAGAATTGGATATGTCAGAAACAAATACACAAACAAAACCTGAACAAGTTTCACAAAGCTTGTCAGCTAATCAAGAACTCCTTGATCAGTTATTAAAACCTGAGGTTCAGGAGTCTTTAACTACATTAGTTGAACAGCTTCCAAAATTGACTGAACTTGTTAATGTTTTAACAAAGTCTTATGATTTCGTTCAATCTGTTTCAACAGATGAAGTATTAAAAAATGATACAGTTGGAGCGATTACAGAGCTTCTAGAGCCTGTAACACACTCTGTTAAAAATGTAGCAGCTACTGCTATTGAAGCGAAGGATCGTGCAGAGGAAAGCAACGAAGTGATCGGTTTATTCGGTTTATTAAAAATGTTAAAAGATCCACAAGCACAAAAGCTATTCCGTTTTGTAAATGCTTATTTACAAATTTCTAACGAACGTGGTACAAAATAATACTTAACAATTTGAATAGTAAGAACGGAGGATAATCAATGTCTAAACATATCGTCATTTTAGGTGCAGGTTATGGCGGACTTTTAACTGCTGTTACTGCTCGTAAATATTTAAATAGAGCTGATGCAAAAATCACTGTGGTAAACAAATACCCAACACACCAAATTATTACTGAATTACACCGTCTTGCGGGTGGTACTATTGGTGAAAAAGCGATTTCTATGCCATTAGAAAAGCTTTTCAAAGGAAAAGATATTGATCTTAAAATTTCTGAAGTGACATCCTTCTCTGTTGATAACAAAGAAGTAAAACTTTCTGATGGGTCAACTTTAACATATGATGCACTTGTTGTTGGCTTAGGAAGTACGACTGCTTACTTTGGTATCCCAGGACTAGAAGAAAATAGTATGACATTAAAATCAGTTGCGGAAGCAAATAAGATTTACAATCATATTGAAGATCGTATTCGCGCATATGCAGAAACGAAAAATGAAGCGGATGCAACAATTCTTATCGGCGGCGGCGGTTTAACTGGCGTTGAATTAGTTGGGGAAATTGTTGATCATATGCCTAAAGTAGCGAAAGGTTACGGCGTAGATCCGAAAGAATTGAAAATCATGCTTGTTGAGGCAGGTCCAAAAATTCTTCCGGTTTTACCTGATCATTTAATTGAGCGTGCAACAACAAGCCTTGAAAAACGCGGCGTTGAATTTATTACAGGTATGCCTGTAACAAATGTAGCAGGTAATGAAATCGAATTAAAAGATGGCCGTAAAATTGTTGCAAATACATTCGTTTGGACTGGTGGAGTACAAGGCCTTCCAATGGTTGGAGAATCAGGTCTTGCAGTAGATCGTAACCGTGCGACTGTTAATAGTTATCTGCAATCTTCTTCACATAATGATGTATTTATCGTTGGTGACAGTGCAGTTGTCTTCCCTCCAGGCGGCGGACGTCCATATGCGCCTACAGCGCAAAATGCTTGGCAAATGGGTGAACTTGTTGGTTACAATCTATTTGCATTCTTTAATGAGAAATCAATGGAAGAGTTCTCACCAATTAACTCAGGTACACTTGCAAGCTTAGGACGTAAAGATGGTGTTGCAATCGTAGGTGGAAATGAAACTCCACTTAAAGGACTTCCAGCATCATTAATGAAAGAAGCAAGTAATATTCGTTACTTAACACATATTAACGGTTTATTCAGCTTAGCGTACTAATCATATATTTCTTAAAAGAAAAACTCGCCTTCATGAAGTGACCTCTAAAAGTTAGACACGGTTATTTCATTAGGCAACCTGTTGGGCATGAACCCGGTATTGTACCGGGCTCATGCCTTTTAATTTTTCCTTAATTCGTTTGTGATTGTAGTAGTCGATATATTTAGCTAGTTCCTGCTTGAAGTGTTCTAAACTTAAAAGTCCTTCATAAGCATGATGAAGGACCAAAAGGTAGAAAATGAAAGAAAAAAGGTCCTTCATAAGCATGATGAAGGACCAAAAGGTAGAATATGAAAGAAGAAAAGTCCTTCATAAGCATGATGAAGGACCAAAAGGTAGAATTATGAAAGAAGAAAAGTCCTTCATCGGCTTGATGAAGGACCAAAAGGTAGAATATGAAAGAGAAAAAGTCCTTCATAAGCATGATGAAGGACCAAAAGGTAGAATATGAAAGAAGAAAAGTCCTTCATCGGCTTGATGAAGGACTAAAAGGTAGAATATGAAAGAAAATAGGTCCTTCATAAGCATGATGAAGGACCAAAAGGTAGAATATGAAAGAAGAAAAGTCCTTCATCGGCTTGATGAAGGACCAAAAGGTAGAATATGAAAGAAAAAAAGTCCTTCATCGGCATGATGAAGGACTTTCACTTATAATATTAACCTAAAATGATAAATTCTTTTTATATGATAGGCCGTCTAAATCGTTTTTACCAATGATTTATTTTTCTTAGAACGTTATACTTACAGTTGGTAATAAAATACATACTAATAAACAAATATAAGAGGAGATACCTATCATGTTCAAAATTTTCATTGTAGAAGATGATGCAAAACTTGTTTCTCTATTAAAGGACTTTCTTTCAAAATACGAATATGAGATAAATGCGGTAACTGATTTTAGTACGGTATTAGAACAATTTGAACAGTTTGAACCACATATTGTCCTATTGGATGTTAATCTTCCTAAATATGATGGCTACTACTGGTGCAGGCAAATTAGAAAAAAATCAACATGTCCGATCTTATTTGTTTCAGCTCGTGATGCGAAAATGGATCAAGTTATGGCACTTGAGAACGGTGCGGATGATTACATAACAAAGCCTTTTGAATATGAAATTGTGCTAGCGAAAATAAAGAGCCAACTACGGAGAGCATATGGTTCATATGCAGCCAATCAAAATGGATGGACTTTGAAGGTAAATGATTTAGTTCTTGATGTTGAAAGATTAGAATTGCGCCAAGGGAATAGGAAAGTTGAATTGAGTCATACGGAAGCAAGAATTCTTGAAGAATTGATGAAAAAAGCAGATCGGGTCGTCAGTCGGGAACGGCTGCTAGAGAAAATTTGGGATGATCAAGTATTTGTCGATGATAATACGTTAAATGTTTACATTACAAGAGTGCGAAAGAAGTTAGCACAACACCACATTCAAGATGCCCTGCAAACTGTGCGGGGAAAAGGGTATCAACTTAAAACGAATTGGGGAAATGAAGATTGAAATTATTTATTCGTGATCATATCTCTTTAACATTCTTTTATTTTGTCCAACTTGGCGTTATGATTCTTATTTTCTGGCTCGATGGCTATAAAAATCAGACAACGATCCTTTACGCTTGTTTTCTTAGTACATGTATTTTTGCGGGGTATCTTTTTTATCGATTCGTGACAAACAAATCGTTTTATAAAAGATTGTCTACCCCGATCTCTTCTCTGAATGATTTATCGATTGAACTTCAATCAGCACCACTGCCTGAGAGTTTACATCACTTTCAAAGACAACAAATTCAAAACTATCAACAAGAACTACATAAATACAAACATAAACTTGACCACCACATTCAATTTATTAATCAATGGGTCCATCAAATGAAAACACCGATCTCTGTTATTCATTTAAGTATTCAAGATATAGAAGATGATGACCTTTTTGAATCGATTGATGTAGAGCTTGATCGACTTAAAAAAGGACTTGAAATGGTTTTATTCAGTTCAAGATTAGATCATTTTGAAAGAGATTTTCATGTGGAAACGATTAACTTAAATAGCTTAATAAGAGAATTAACATCTAATCAAAAGCGCCTTTTTATCCGTAATCGCGTCTATCCTGAACTTTCAATAGATCCTTCGATAACCATTACATCAGATGAAAAATGGCTTTCGTTTGTGATTTCACAGCTTATAACGAATGCAGTAAGGTATACAGTTGAAAAAGGGCGGAAAATTGTTTTTCGTGGAAGAAAAGATGAAACAAAAACGGTTTTAGAAGTTATTGATGAAGGCATTGGAATCCCTAAAAGTGATTTACCACGTGTTTTCGATCCATATTTTACAGGAGAAAATGGAAGAGCATTTCAGGAATCAACAGGAATGGGGCTTTATTTAGTAAAGCAAATCTGTGAAAAGCTTGGTCATCACGTCGACATTGAATCTGATAGTAAGTCCGGTACGGTGGTAAGAATTAGTTTTTAACATGATAAAGCGATGGGACGCAGCACATGTATGAAAGGTAAAGCAGACTTTCCTTTTCATGCTCTTACTTGCCATAGGAAAATCAAGGCGCTTACACTTTTCGTAGCTTACAAAAATGTAAGCTAACTGTAATTTAACGACATGGAAGAGTTATTTCATTCTAGTTATGATTGTATTAGAATGAACAAGGAGTGAAAGAAATGTCGGTATTACATGTCAATCATCTAACGAAGGTATATGAAGGAAGGATTGCTCAAAAAGCTTTAGATAATATTCATTTTTCAATCGCCAAAGGAGAGTTTGTTGGCATTATGGGCCCATCCGGGAGCGGGAAAACGACCTTGCTAAATATGATAGCAACGATTGATAGACCAACATCTGGTGATATTTTGATAAATGGTAAAAATCCTCATCATTTAAAACGAAGAGAAACAGCTTTATTTCGAAGGCGGGAGCTAGGCTTTGTCTTTCAACATTTTAATTTACTAGATACACTAACTGTTGAAGAAAATATTGTCTTGCCGCTTACGTTAGATGGAGTAAGAATGGAAGAGATGAACAGAAAGGTTAAGCATCTAACGGGAAAATTAGGGATTGAGCAAATTCTTGGAAAGAGAACGTATGAAATTTCGGGCGGACAAATGCAGCGGACTGCGATCGCTCGAGCAATTATTCACAATCCATCCCTTATTCTAGCTGATGAACCAACTGGTAATCTAGATTCGAAATCATCTAAAGAAGTGATGAAAACACTGGCAGCTATTAATAAGGAAGAACATGCAACAACTTTAATGGTCACACATGATCCCCTCGCTGCGAGCTACAGTGATCGCGTCATTTTTATAAAAGACGGAAAGCTTTACAATGAAATTTTTTGTGGAGATAATCGACAGACTTTCTTCCAAAAAATTATCGATATGCTTTCATTGTTGGGAGGAGACAGTCATGACCTTTCGACAATTCGCTTATAGAAATGTAATGAGAAACAAACGTACTTATGCCGCTTATTTTTTAAGTAGTGCATTTTCTGTGATGATCTTTTTTGTTTATGCTCTTTTTATTTTTCATCCAGGAATCCAAAAGGGAGTTACAAATTCGGCTGCCGTTCAGTTAATGATCGCGGCTGAAATCATTATGTACTTTTTTTCCTTCTTTTTTGTGATCTACTCAGTTGGGACATTCTTGAAGTCACGAAAGCGTGAATTTGGGATATTAATGATGCACGGTATGACAAAGAGACAGCTGAATTTACTCGTTTTTTTAGAGAATATGCTTATTGGGATAGGGGCAATTCTAGTAGGCATCTGTTCAGGAGTGATAACAGGGAAATTATTTTTAATGCTTGGTTCAGCCATTTTGAAAATAGAGACCCTACCATTCCATTTTTCTTTTCAAGCATTAAGTTTAACGGTTGGTGCATTCTTGCTGCTCTTTCTTTTTATTTCTTTATTTACAACTTTTCTCGTTCGTACCAATAAATTAATTGATTTATTTCAGGCAGGACAAAAGCCAAAAAAAGAACCGAAAGCATCTCCAGTTTTATCAGGAATCGCAGCTGTCTTACTGCTCACAAGTTATTATTTATCAGCTACGACGACAATGCAAAATTTATTATTTCGAATGCTGCCTGTTATTGCAATGACAATTATCGGAACGTACTTTTTCTACACACAATTATCCGTTTTTATCATCAAATTATTACAGAAAAATAAACAGCTATTCCGGAAAAAAACAAATATGTTGACCATTTCAAATTTAGCTTATCGACTTAGAGACAATGCTAGAATGTTTTTTATGGTAACAATCGTATCAACTGTTGCTTTTTGTGCTGTCGGGACCCTTGCATCGATGAATGTGATTAACAAACAATTTGAAGTCGATTATCCTGCAGCGATTAGTTATGTTGCAAAAAATGAACAATCGATTCACGAACAACATCTGCAGCAAATTAAGAAAGAACTAAAGAAAAATAGGATTGAGTATACAACTTATCAGTTTCCGATCCTTTATATAGATGTGGCTTCAACAAATGAATGGTATTTACCTGCCAAGCTTCCTGTTATTTCTTTTTCAGACTATAAAAAAACCGCTATGTCGGCAGGTTTTGAGTTTGATGAAAAGATGCCTTCATATGATGAAGTTTTGGGAATGACAACACATCGATTTGAAAATGACGATAATCTGGTAAACTATACATTGGGACAAAGCAGAATAGAGGTTACTAGAAATGATTACACAAAGCATGTGGCGATTCCAAGAGAGCTTGTTGAAGATGAAGGGATTGTCGTAAATGATGAGCTTTTTGAAAAGCTTGCAATAAATGAAAAGAAAGAGCAGTTTACTGGTTTTTTTATGAATGATTATAAGAAAACAGCAGGTATGTTTGAGAAACTCGTAAATGAAGGCAGAGTGATGTATACAGATGATCAAGCATATGCAATGACTGTTAGTGGAACACTTCTGAATTATCAAATGAGCTTGTTCAGTATGATGTTATTTATTGCTTTATTAATTGGGGCAGTTTTTTTCATTGCGGCTGGAAGCTTCTTATATTTTAGACTTTATGCGGATTTAGAGTATGATGTCCGCCAATATTTAACGATCATGAGGGTAGGGTTAACAGATCAAGAGTTAACGAAAATTGTTACACAGCAACTTCTGCTGCTATTTTTTGTACCAATTATTGTGGCGATTGTCCACAGCATTTTTGCGTTTATTGCTTTGCAAAGTTATTTTACTGTATCAATTGCAGGTAAAACAATAGGAGTTCTCATATGTTTCTTTCTTGCACAACTGCTCTATTTTTACTTTATTAGAAAAATGTATCTAAGAAAATTAAGGAAGTCATTGATTTAATCAATTTCTATGGGAGGTTAATATGGAAAACTGGATTACAAATAGTATTGAACAATTTGGATATTGGGGGGTATTTTTACTAATTGCCTTGGAAAATGTATTCCCACCGATCCCATCAGAAGTTATACTTACATTCGGGGGAATGTCAACGAATTTTACAGAGTTAACCATCCCTGGTGTCATCCTGTCAGCTACCGCTGGTTCACTAGTAGGAGCGGTGATCTTATATAAGATTGGTAATCTTCTTGATGTAGAAAGACTTGAGAAAATAGTTGATCGCTGGGGGCATATCCTTCGTGTGAAGAAAAAAGATATTCATCGAGCAGATCATTGGTTCGATAAATATGGTTACTGGACAGTCCTTGTTTGTAGAATCATTCCATTGATCAGAAGTCTTATCTCCATTCCGGCAGGGATGTCACGTTTGAACTTTTGGCTGTTTCTTCTGTTTACAACAATTGGTACATTAGTATGGAATATCATCCTTGTTTCGGTGGGGGCGAAATTCGGTGAATCATGGGAAGAAATTGTACAATTCATGGATATTTATTCAAATATCATCTATGCGGTGATTGCATTAGTAGGTGTTGCAGCCGTCGTATTTTTTATTAAAAAAAGAATGATGAATAAGGGAGAATAAAAATGGATTTTCTAATGCTTATAAAAGCAATTATTTTAGGACTGGTAGAAGGATTAACAGAATTCGCACCAGTATCATCAACAGGTCACATGATTATTGTTGATGATGTGTGGCTGCAATCAGAAGAGTTTTTGGGCAAATATGTAGCAAACACATTTAAAATTGTCATCCAGCTTGGTTCCATTTTAGCTGTTGTCGTTGTTTTTAGGAATCGATTTATCGATTTACTAGGCTTAGGCAGACTGAACAAAAAATCAGTTTCTGCTACTAATAATCGCCTTAAGTTATCACAAGTAATCGTTGGATTAATTCCTGCCGGTATACTTGGCGTGCTTTTCGAAGATTATATTGATGAACATTTATTTTCTATTGAGACTGTATTGATTGGATTAGTGGTTGGTGCCATTTTGATGATTATTGCAGATGTTTTTGGTCCTAAACAACCTAAGACAGAAACCGTTGACCAAATTACGTATAAACAAGCATTTACAGTTGGACTTATCCAATGTCTATCATTATGGCCTGGATTTTCAAGATCAGGATCAACGATTTCCGGTGGTGTTTTAGTAGGGATGAGTCACCGTACTGCATCGGATTTTACGTTTATTATGGCAGTTCCTATTATGGCAGGTGCCAGTTTTATCTCCTTATTGAAAAACTGGGAGTACTTCACACTTGATGCGATGCCATTTTTCATCGCCGGTTTTATTAGCGCGTTTGTATTTGCATTATTATCAATCCGCTTTTTCTTGAAGCTGATTAATAAAATAAAGCTCGTACCATTTGCGATTTACCGTATTTTATTAGTGGTTGTTATCTACATTGTTTATTTTTAAATAATAGAAGGCTAAGAATGGCACGGACTTTAAATGCTTTTCTTAGCCTTTTTTTATTTAATTCCAGAATTATAGTGGTTATTTCTTTGACTGGGTCGCAAGTTTCATAGGATAATACTCGTTACTTGAATGAAAGAATACTACTCAAATGATATTATAAACCGTGAAGTATGAATATATACTTCACGGTTTATTCATATATAGTGAAAAATTTTGATAAATACTGTTATTGAATAAATGCAACCGTAACAAAACAAGCTACTACCTCTTTCTAGAAATGATAAAACCATTGTCTATTGCTTCAAAGCCAATTTTAGGATAGTATTCCATTGCAATAGGTGAAGCTAAAAGAATTAACGAAGCTTCTTCACCGATATGTTCTTGAACTAATCGTACAAGTTCTTTGCCTATACCTTTACTTTGATACTCTTTATTTACAGCTAAATCTGATAAATAACAACAATAACTATAATCTGTAATCGCTCTGGCAATCCCAACGAGTTTGCCATTGTCCCAAGCTGTGATGAGAACGTCAGCATTTTCTATCATTCGTTGTAATCTGTCTAAATCATTAACAGGTCTTTTAATACCTGACGATTTGAATAGGATCGATAGTTCCTCTGCTTTAATGATTGCGTCTTTTTTATAAGTGATCTTAATGATATTTTCCATATGTCTCCCCCTAATGAATATAAATGAATTTACCATATTTACATAATTTTGAAAATGAAAATTGAAAAGAACAAGGTGAAACTTCAACAGTAGATGGTTTGATTTTTACTAATAATAAACCATTTTATTTTGGTATTATTTGTAGAATAGGAGTAGAAGGTCAATGGGAGGTGTAAATAATAATCATAAATAATGATTCACAAACTGTCATTATCGTCATACATGAAATTTATGGAATAAACGAGCATATGAAGAATATTTGTCATTTGTTATCTAATAAAGGTTTTGATGTCATTTGTCCAAATTTATTAAACAAAGATACATCTTTTGATTATTCTCATGAGAAAGCAGCTTATCTTCACTTTATGGATAACATAGGGTTTAAGAAGGCATCAGATATAATAAAACGTCTATTATTAGATATGAAAGATAAATATAAAAAAGTATATTTGATTGGATTTAGTGTTGGGGCAACTGTTGCTTGGTTGTGCAGTAAAGAAGAGAGTCTCGATGGCATTGTTGGATACTATGGTTCACGTATTAGAAATTATTTAGAAATAGACCCGCATTGTCCTACAATGCTGGTTTTCCCGCAAAAAGAACGATCATTTCATGTTGATGAGTTAATTTCCTGCTTTGAAGAGAAAAAGATGGTCGAGGTACATAAATTTAATGGGTTACACGGGTTTAGTGACCAGTATTCTCCAAACTATCATGTAAAGTCAGCACAGGAAGCATTTAGCAAAGTGATTGAATTTATTAAAAGACATTGATGAATCGAATGTAGTTGTGAAGAATGTAAGAGGATTTATGCCAGTATAATTCAAAGGAGAAATTATGGAAGAAAACAAATGAAAACATATTATAAATTCTATGTAGGTTGAAACGTAGAAAAGATTAACTATCAAATTCACGGATACCGTTTTAGGTGAGAAAACTTTAGGTATCATTATTCAAATAATTCATAAAACGAGAAAAAAACCCATTATGAGTTGTTTTTGTAGTATCCTCTTTAACTAAGGCGAGTTAACACAAATAATTGAATTTGACAAAAAAATACATTTATGATATAATTTACAATTAAAAAACTTCTGTGTATAATAAGATTCTCCTGGCCGGGGGAATCTTATTTTTTTACACAGGAGGCAATTATAATGAACCCTAATGAGTCCAGTTTAACTTCCTTCATATCAGCTTTTGGGCGAGCATATCACAGTAAATATGACACACCAAAAATTTTTGATGATTTTGTTGCAATAGATCTAATTTCCAAAAAAGAGTTTTCAGACATTAGTGAGAATATGATAAAAGGAATCCAGTTTTTCAACGAAGATATTGCTAAAGCGTTTCAAAATCAACCGGAAGAAATTTTAAAATGGATTACACAAGTCCAGCTTTCTCCAACACCCCTAGCTCGTGCTGCATATTGCGAAAAAGTATTGTTAAATGAAATTATGTTAGGGTTAAAACAGTATGTCATACTTGGAGCCGGTTTAGATACTTTCTGTTTCCGACATCCAGAATTGAAAAACAGATTAGAAATATTTGAAATTGATTATCCAGCTACACAGGAATTTAAAAAGAAAAGACTGGATCATGCCAATTTTAAAATCCCGAGTAATCTACATTTTGTTTCTATGGACTTTACCCATATGTTTTCTTTTCAAGATCTAATAGATGAAGGTTTTGATAACAAAAAAACCTTTTTTAGCTTTTTGGGTGTTTCTTATTATTTAACCAAAGAGGAAAATTCAAGCTTGATAAATAATTTATTTGCCAAAGTCCCATCAGGAAGTTCTATAGTTTTTGATTACGCAGACGAAAAACTCTTTGAAGAAAAAGGAATGTCTAATAGAGTTAAAAATATGGTAAAAATGGCTTCAGCAAGTGGAGAACCAATGAAATCGTGTTTCACTTATTATGAGATCGAGAAAATGTTACAAAATTCAGGTTTACTAATTTATGAGCATTTATCGCCAGCTAGGATAAATGACTTTTTCTTTAGTGATCGGAAAGATTATTTGTCTGCTTTTGAAACGATTCATTATGTCCACGCTGTAAAAGAATAAGATTCTAAGTAACTAACCGCCAATACAAATGATAATTAAGCGGCTAGTTATCTATTCTAATACGATATATCAGATACTATCTCTTACTGAACCACTTCTAATTGAACTAACTTAAAGCGCTTCTTCATGAACGAGGAGGCGCTTTTTCTTGTCACCCCAAAATATAACCCCATTCGAAGATCTATTTCAAAACAATACATCTCAAGCCCTACATGAAAATAAAACCTGAGATTGTTCATCAATTTAAGGATTTATAGGACGATAGTATGAGAAGTAATGAGACCGATATGAAGTGAAAATTTCCTTTTATTATTTCATCCTTTATATAGAGATTCGGTTTAGTTACTACCATTTATATAACGGGGGAATCTTAATGGAAGTGTATATCATTCTTACAGATACAGGTACGATCTTTACAAGATTGCTAAAAATGTTTACGAAGCATTCATTAAACCATGCTTCAATTTCTTTTTCAAATTATTTAGAAGATACGTATAGCTTCGGAAGGAAAAGTCATTATAACCCTTTCATCGGAGGATTCGTAAAGGAAAATATGAACGGAAAGTTATTTGAACAAGCAACTTGTGCCATCTATAGCTGTTCAATCTCAGAATCTGCCTATACGCAAATGCTTGAGGTTGTTCAAGAAATGGAAAGGCAACAACAGAACTATAAATATAATTTCATCGGCCTATTCGGTGTTCTGTTTAATAAAAGAATCAATAGGGAGAATGCTTATTTTTGCTCAGAATTTGTGGCAACGATCTTAAATAGGGGAGGAATTTCATGTAAGAATAAACCAGCATGCCTTGTTAAACCGAATGATTTAATAGAATCTGAAAATGTTCGTTTTGTTTATGAAGGAAAACTACAGACCTATTTATTACAACAAAGGAAAACTACAGAGCAAGAGCCCATTGAGGATACATTGAAAACAAGGAAATTATTAACCGTAGATACTATTTATCTAAAACTTTCAAAGACAATTGCGAGTTAATTGGAATAAAACTATTTTTTTCCATATTTTCAATTTTTGAAAAACACGCTATAATCACTATGTTAACAATTGAGATCGATATGAATAGATAGATTCAACAGTTAGGAGATACAAACGTGTTGGTAAGTAAATCAAAGGTATTAATATTAACTGAGAAATATGGAAATGGGCATGTTCAAGTTGCTAAAACTCTGCAAAAAGAATGTGAAAAAATGGGGTTTGGGCAGGTTATCATAACTGAACTATATAAAGAGTCCCACCCTCTCATATCTCAATTAACAAAACATTTATATATTAAAAGTTTTTCATATGGAAAACGATTTTATAAACTATTCTATTATGGTGTTGATAAAATGTATAACAAACGTTTTATGAATTTATATTATGCATTGGGCTATAAACGGCTTTCTGAATTGATTCAAACGGAGAAGCCTGACATGATTATCAATACATTTCCGATGATGGTTGTACCGGAATATCGCGATAAGACAGGGGAAATTATTCCTACATTCAATGTGGTAACAGACTTTTGTCTTCACAAAATATGGGTGCATAAAAATATTGATAAATACTATGTCGCAAGTGAACAGGTTAAAAAGAAAATTCTGGAACTAGGGGTTAAACCAAATCAAGTACGAATTACCGGTATCCCAATCAGGGAACAATTTGAACACTCTAAAGGTGAAAAAATCAATAACGCAAGGGTATATACGAAATACAATCTAGATCCTACTAGAGAGATCGTCTTAATTATGGCTGGTGCGCATGGGGTTTTAAAAAATGTTGATAAATTATGTGAATCATTATCGAAAGAGAATAACCTGCAGATTGTCATCGTATGCGGGAAGAATGAAACCCTTAAGAAGAAGCTCGATCCGATCGCTAAACTGTATCCAAAGACGATTATTCCATTAGGCTATGTTGAAAATGTTGATGAATTATTTCGAATTTCTTCCTGCATGATTACGAAACCTGGCGGGATCACGTTATCGGAAGCAACAGCACTAGGTGTCCCGGTCATTTTATATAAACCAGTACCAGGACAAGAAAGAGAAAATGCTTTATTTTTTGAGAAGAAAAAATCAGCTGTCATCGTCAACGATTACAAGGAAATGAAAGAAGTTGTGTTGAATCTTCTTGAAGATAAAAAGACATTAGAAGTGATGAGGAATAATATTAAGAAGATGTATCACCCGAATGCTGCCAAAGCTGTTTTGGAAGATATGATTGAAGAGTCGTACAAATAAGAGATTTAGAGGCTAGATTGTGTTCGTTTCACATGGTAGTATGTACTGTTCTTCGATTATTATTTACGTGTAGTCCATCTTCGTTTCCTTGTATTCCTCACGTTTGATGCTTCGTCATACATTAAAATAATATTTTAGAATAAATTTAGGCTTGACGTATACTTGGTAAATTGTTTAGGATAGAGATATCAAAAAATGGAAGGGTGTAGTAAGTACATGATTTTATAATCCTTTTTCAAGAAAAACATTCGTTAATTACGCAATGGTTTCCTGGATAGGATAAGTCTGTACTTTTAAGGCTGCTATACCCTTAATACGGAATTATGTGCTCTTTTCCTATTCAGAAATTTAATCTATTTTAACGATATCTTTTCTGGATAGGATTAGTCATGTGCATATATAGATAAAAGGTCATGCTTTGTTTGCCTTTTGCTATATAACCTTGCCTCCTATTCAGAGACGAATAGGAGGTTTTTGGTTTTTATAAACAAAAACAAGCAAATGAAAAGAAATCCAATAGAAAAGAGAGGCTATCATACATGACAACAGAACAAAGGAAAAAAATGATCATTTTAATGATCAATATGTTTATTGCCATCGGAAGCTTCGGAATTATCATCCCGATTTTACCGGCATATTTAAAATCAATTAATCAAGGGGGAACAGCTGCAGGGTTAATGATCGCTATCTTTGCAGGTGCCCAACTCATCTTTTCACCAATTGCCGGAAAATGGACAGATCAATATGGCCGCAGAATCATGATCATTTATGGCTTATCAGGCTTAACATTGTCAATGTTTGTTTTTTATGCTTTTGATAATATTTGGTGGCTATATGCTTCACGTGTCATAGGAGGAGTTGGAGCAGCTTTCCTTATTCCAGCGATTTTTGCTTATGTAGCTGATATTACGTCATTCGAACAACGTGCTAAAGGCAATAGTTTAGTTTCAGCGGCGATGTCACTGGGAATTGTTATAGGACCTGGAATTGGCGGATTTTTAGCTGATTTTGGCTTGAAGGTTCCATTCTTGGTCTCTGCCCTTGTATCACTTTTGGCTGTTTTATTCTCTGTTCTTGTTTTGAAGGAAAGTGAGACAAAGCAAGGATCTGCAGAAAAGGCAATCCACATTGATAACGAATCAATGGTGAAAAAAATGGTTCGTTCTGTCAAAATGCCATTTTTCATCCCGCTTATTATTACGCTTGTCATGAGCTTTGGTTTAATGGCTTATGAATCAGTTGTCGGTCTTTTCGTTGACGATCTATATGGGGCAACACCACAAGAAATTGCTCTTATGTTCACTTCAACAGGAATTGTTAGTGTTATTGTTCAATTATTTGTTGTTGACCGCCTTGTCAATCGCTATGGTGAAGGAACTGTATTAAATATCTTTTTAGGAGTAGCAGCACTTGGTTTCCTTCTATCCTTATTTGCAACAAGCTATGCATTTTTCTTTGGAATCTCACTATTGATTTTCCTATCAACATCCATCCTGCGTCCTGTTCTAAATACACTTATTTCAAAAATGGCTGGGAATGAGCAAGGTTTTGCGATGGGGATGAACAATGCATATATGAGTATCGGAAATGTATTAGGACCGACACTTGCCGGGCTGTTATATGATATTCAAATTAGTTCTCCATTTATTTTAGGTCTTATCCTGTTAGTCATTACATTAGCGATTGCTTTCGTCTGGCAAAAACGGGTATTACAACAAAATAATATGAGAGTAAAACCTGAGAAGGTATAAATATAAGGACGTTTCTCTTTTAGAGAAACGTCCTTTCTTTTTGTCCTAAACCATCGTTCTGATTTCTTATTCACATAAAATTTCTTGATAGAGACAATCCTTTATATGTGAAATCGAGTGGCATTCCTGTGATTGCTACTCACTTTCTATAAAGGGGAAAGGATCTTGCCAGTCCTTCATAAGCTCTAAATTCTTTAGAGTTGACCAGAGTAGCAACTGTTTTCAAAATTTGAAATTCTGCATGATATAAAATAATTAATACAAAAAACAAATATTTAAAACATTTTATAAAAATAAATTAAAATAGTTAAAACAATACTTGAAATAATTAAGTTATATTGTAGAATCTAATTAGATATATATGGAAGGGAGAGAATCATGGCTTATCCGCTAATAACAGATTGTCCAGTATGCAGTAAAAAATTAAAAGTAAAAAAGTTGCACTGCACACATTGCCATACAACGATTGAAAATGAATTTGAGATGTCTAAATTTGCAAGTCTCGCTACAGAGCAGCTTGATTTCATCGAGGTTTTTATAAAATGCAGGGGAAACATTAAGGAAGTCGAAAAGGAACTATCTATATCATATCCAACAGTCCGTGGAAAATTAACGGAAATCATTGAAGCACTCGGATACAAGACACAGTCTAAAAATAAACTGGATAAGCAAAAGGTTCTTACAATGCTCGATTCAGGAGAAATCACAGTTGATGAAGCGATTAAAATGTTAAAAGAAGATGGGGAGGATTCATAATGAAAGAAGAAATCGCAAAGGTCATGACGATGGTTCAAGAGGGAAAAATAGATGTTGAAAAAGCGACTGAGCTCTTGCAGGTAATGAGGGGAGATGACACACAAAATCAGTCAGAAAAAAGCTCCGATTATTATCGTAAAATGCTTAAAGTTCAAGTTGTCTCTACTGAAAGAGATAATATTTATGTGAATGTGCCAATTAATTTAGTGAAAGCTGTTTTGAAAGCAGGAGTAGGAATCGCTTCAAAAGTTCCACAGGCAGAAATGTATGTAAAGGATATTGATATTGATCTTCTGCTTCAAGCAATTGACAATGAAATAGACGGAAAAATCGTTGATGTGACATCTGCGAACGGTGACAAGGTTTCCGTCGTTATTGAGTAGAAGAATGATGATCGTAAAAATTAAAACGAAGAAGGGCCTTCACTTTTCGGTACCAGTTCCCTATTTTATTATTAATGGCTGCATATCGCTTATCTGTTCACGTGTTTTCTGGAATGGAGTGAAAAGGATGACAAACCATCATCCCAAAGCAAGTGTATGGATTCCGGAAACATTGGATAAAAATACACTTAGTGTGTTAGTAGCATCCTTGAAAGCTCATAAAGGAGTAACGATCGTAGATGTAGACTTGAAAGATAACATGAAGGTGAAAGTCATATTATGAGCAAGAAGAGGTTAAAGAAGATCATTTTATTTATAAGGAGAATACAAGTTGAAAGCAGAAGATAATAAAAATATAGGATTTGTTGTGGCAGGTTTGCTTTTGGCAATCTTAATGTCCTCAATGGACAATACCATTGTTGCTACAGCGATGGGAACGATTGTATCAGATTTAGGCGGGCTTGATAAATTTATTTGGGTTACTTCTGCCTATATGGTAGCTGAGATGGCTGGCATGCCGATCTTTGGGAAACTATCCGATATGTACGGACGTAAACGGTTTTTTATTTTTGGAATTGTGCTCTTTTTAATCGGCTCCATTCTTTGCGGTACCGCCCAAAGCATTGAACAGCTTAGTATTTATCGGGCCATTCAAGGAATAGGTGGAGGGGCTTTAATTCCAATCACCTTTACTATTCTTTTTGATATTTTCCCACCGGAGAAACGCGGAAAAATGACTGGGTTGTTTGGTGCAGTATTTGGTCTTTCTAGTGTTTTTGGTCCATTGCTTGGTGCGTATATCACAGACTACATCAGCTGGCATTGGATTTTTTATATTAATCTTCCACTTGGGCTGCTTTCATTCTTTTTCATTTTGAAATATTATAAAGAATCACTAGAGCATGCAAAACAAAAGATTGATTGGCTTGGTGCTTTCACACTTGTAGGTGCAGTTGTTTGTCTAATGTTTGCTCTTGAACTTGGCGGTAATGAATATGACTGGAATTCTGTTACGATTATTGGTTTATTTGTTGGGTTTGTCATCTTGTTTATTTCGTTTTTAATTGCCGAAAAAAAAGCATCAGATCCAGTTATTTCATTTACCATGTTTCAGGACAGATTATTCAGATCTAGTACGCTAGTTGGCTTGTTTTATGGAATAGCCTTCATTGTCGCATCAATCTATATACCAATATATGTTCAGGGTGTGACTGGGGGAACTGCAACAAATTCTGGTCTCATTCTTTTACCGATGATGCTTGGTGTCGTCGTGTCCAGTCAACTTGGGGCGATGTTTGCATCAAGAATCGGTTATCGGAATGTGATGCTCGTTTTTGCATCTATTTTCATCGTTGGAATTTTCCTGCTAGGTACGCTGACGGTTGATACACCAAAGTTTTATTTAACCTTGTATATGATTATTGTTGGTCTTGGTACTGGTGCTTCTTTCTCTGTTTTAAGTATGGCAGCAATTCATCACATGGATACAAGACAGAGAGGATCAGCAAATTCAACCATTTCATTTGTAAGACAGCTTGGAATGACGATCGGGATTACGATTTACGGTATTATTCAGAGAAATTTATTTTCTGATAAAATGAATAGCTCATTTGAAGGGACGGGTCAACCATTTCAGGGGAATGCATCAAACGATCCGCGAGCACTTTTATCACCTGAAGCACGCGCAGCTATACCAGAACCTATCCTGGAAAAAATCACAGATGCACTTTCTAGTTCAATCGCGCAAACATTTATGTGGGCTTTAGCTCCTGCGATTCTAGTGATTATTTTTACTTTCATGTTAACAAATGATCGACTCGAAATGTCATCAAAACCAGAACAGGAACTGCAGCCTGAGTAAGAAATTTTAAAAGAATAAGCGATTTAGAGTCTATCCTAATTGGATAGGCTCTCATTTTTTATTTCATTAATTAGATGACTAAATGCCTTAAGATTAAGGAACTTATTAAATACTTTTGCTATACTTTAATAAAATAAATGAGATTAGGAGAATTAAATTGTTAAAAAAAATGAAAGCTTGGTCAAAGAATTTGAAGAAGCAGGTTTTTATTCTCTATTTTGCTTATAAAGATGATAGAGTACCCTTGTATGCAAAGCTATTTGCTATTTGTGTGGTTGCATATGCGTTCAGTCCAATTGACTTAATTCCTGATTTCATACCGATTCTAGGGTTTATAGACGATCTTATTATCGTACCATTAGGTGTCATGCTTGCTTTAAAAATGATACCGGAGCTTGCTATAAAGGATTGTGAAGAAAAGGCAAATGAGTTAATGAAAAAAGGTAAACCTAAAAATTGGATAGTTGGGTCTTTCATCCTCTTATTTTGGAGTCTGATTCTAATATGGGTTATTTATTCAACGTATCATTTCTTCACATAACGATTATTTTTATAACTCAGATTCATTCATCATCTGAGTTATAAAAATAATCGACCGGTCTTTTTACCCTTAAACTTTATTTCTCAACTCATCATAATCCGTTTTTATATATTGAAATATTTTTGCGTTGCCGCCTCGATCTGGATGAGCTAGTTTTAATAACTCTTTAAAACCAGCTAACACGTCTTTATCACTAGCCCGTTTAGATAGTCCGAGTTTTTGACGATATTCGTTTGGGAGTGCAGCCTGCTCAACATGATTGTTTCCAAGTCTTTCTTTTAATGAGATAATTTCATCACGTAATTCAATATTTTCTCTTAATAAATCAATTGATTCTTGTTTTAATTTGTTTTTCTTATGTATTAATAACATCATTTCATGATTTAACTGATCTTTTTGCTTTGTTAATTGCTTTGTTGTATTCTCAAGAAGTTCTTCTAATCCTTTTATATGTGCATCTTGTACTTTAAGTTTTAATGTTAATTGACGAATCAACTCATCTTTATTTGGAATGGTCTGCTCATTTATAAATTGATTTAAGGCATCTTCATCGATTGTAAATCCGGTTGCTCTAATCTTCCCTTCACGCAGCCAGTTTCGAAACGTCTCAATATTATCTGTTACCCCTGCTTCCTTCAACATTTCAAATGCTTGATCAGTGTTCAAAAAATACCCCTGCCCCTCGTAAGACATTATTTCTTCTACTATATATATAAGGATGAATACCTCTTTTTTTGCACTTCCTATCAAAAATGACCCATTTTTTATAAAAAGTTATATTTTTTATGTATAAAAGAATGATAGTTTGGGAATGATAAAGATAAGAAGATAAAAAAGGAGGAAATAAATATGTTAAGAGAAAGTAAAGTATCTTTAGCTGATTTTGTAGAGCATGATCGTTTTGATTTAAATACATATCTTAAATGTTTAGTGAATAAGGTTCAGGATGAATTAGAAAATAATTGGGTGAAACAAAAACCAATGAAAAAGCAGGTTCGCTCTTGAAGACAAAGCGTATGAAGACATAAGAAGGGTAGAAGAATACGATAACAATTCTTCTACCCTTCATCTTTAAATTTCACTTTTAGGAGATAATCCGTGCATAATAAATTGTATCGTTCTTTCAATTTCTTCGGGATCATCCCAATCTGCTTCAGGTAAGAGCAAATATCTTGCGATGACATAACCAAAAATCGTGGAAATGGTCAATCTTATGGCACTATATGTCGGCATTTCAATAATTTGACCTTTTGCTTGGTAATATTCAATAACCCTCTCAAATCGCGTAAATATTTTTTTGGCAATATGCTCTTTAAATTGTTCTTTTAATTCTGGTTGAAAAGGTATCTCTTGAATTAAAATGCGAAAAAGCTGCATGTTATGGATGATAAACTTTGCTCGATTCTCAATAATGGCTCTTAAGAATTCTTCAAAGGTTTCAAAATCAGCTTTTAATACTTTATCAAAATCTTTAATGACAAAGGGGGCAATTAGCTTCGCCATCATTGGCGCGACAATCGAGAGGAGTAAGTCCTTCTTCGTTTTATAATGGCGAAAAATGGTGCCTTCAGCAACACCTGCTTTTTTTGCAATTTCACTCGTGGAAGTTGCAGCAAATCCTTTCTCAGCAAAAGCTTCAATCGCAGCAGCTAAAATTTTCTTCTGCTTTTCTGTCAGCTCTTCTTCATGGTTAAACAATTCATCTATCATTTTATCTTGTTCAGACATTTTTTGCTCCTTTGTATCTGATAACAAAAATATCGAAATTTTTGTACTCATTATCGGTTTACTTCTGCTTTTCTTAATCTTAACCGATTTTATAAAGAAGTTAAAATGCTTTGAATACCTTTAAATTTTTCGATACTTTCTAAGCGCAAAAACATTTAAGATGATAAAAACAAGAGAAAATCCAGCCAATATAAGAAGATTCATGTAAATTTCGTTCCAGCCGTACCCTCTTACCATCACATCCCGTAATGCTTCAGCAGCATAGTAAAGCGGCGTTAATGGTCCAATCCAGCTAAGCCAGCCTGAAATTGTTTCCAAGTTAAATAACCCTGAAAAGAAAATTTGCGGTACAACGATAATCGGAATAAACTGAATCATTTGCAGCTCATTATTCGCAAAAGCTGAAAGTAAAATACCAAGTGTTAGAGCTGTTAAGGAAAGGAGTAAAGTAATTAACAACACAAATCCGAATGCACCTTCCATCAGCATACCTAAAACATAAATGGCATAAGCAGCAATAATCGTTGCCTGTAACATGGTAAAAATCCCGAAGCCGATTACATAGCCGATAACGATTTCCCATTTTCGCAAAGGGCTTGAAAGCAATCGTTCAAGTGTACCAGTTGTACGTTCTCGTAAAAATGATACACCTGCAATCAGAAAGACAAAGAAAAACACAAAAAAGCCGAGTAGAACTGGACCAAAATAATCAAACTGTCCCATTTCATTGGAGCCGTGTAAATAATGTACATCTATTTCACTAGCCGTTTCACCATTTCCTTGCAGAGACGATAAAGCAGTTTGAATCCATTTAACAGTTGCTCCATTTACAGAAGGGTCACTGCCCTCGAGAAAAATGAATGGAGTTTGGCCTTCAACATATAGATAGCCATCAATCTCTTTATTTGATAAATCTTCTTTCGCTGTTTTTTCACTTTCATATTTAGTGACTGTCGCATCTTCCAGGTTCATTTTTTCTATCATGGCCTGCGGAACATCGACAAACCCTACTTTAGGTTGATAATCTTCCCCATTAAAAACGAGATTCAACATTGTTAGAACAAGGATCGGTGCAAAGATTAGTAATCCCATTGTTCTCTTATCACGAATAATTTGCCGTAATATTCGAATGACGAGTGCTTTTATTCTCATGATTTAGCACCTCCATAAACAAGAAATGCCTCTTCAATAGTGGCTGAATTTGTTTTTTCTTTCAGTTCCTCAGGTGTCCCGATTGCAATAAGACGGCCATCCCGCATTAATCCTAAACGATCACACTTATCTGCTTCATCCATTACATGTGTGGTGACAATAATCGTCTTGCCATTTTTCTTAAGTTCATAAAAGGCTTCCCAAATGCTTTTCCGTAAAACAGGATCAATTCCTACAGTAGGTTCATCGAGAATTAATAGCTCTGGTTCATGCAAAAGGGAGATGGCTAACGATAATCTTCGCTTCATTCCTCCAGAATAATTCGAAACAAGTTTCGAAAGATGGTCTGTAAGCTGAACGATCTCCATCACTTCATTGATTCTTTGTTGTTGTGCTTTTCCTTTTAAGCCATATAGCGAGGCGAAAAATTGAAGATTTTCTTTTGCAGATAGCTCGCCATAAAGAGCATCAGACTGAGCCATATAGCCAACTCTTTCAATCAGGTTTAACGAAGGCATTTTTTCCTGAAATAAATACGTATCACCTGATGTTGGAAGCTCCAAACCAATCAACTGCTTAACAAGCGTCGTTTTGCCTGCACCTGATGGTCCTAGAAGACCAAAAATTTCGCCTTCATTAATTTCTAGATTAATATCTTCTAAGACTTGCTGTTTTCCAAAGGCTTTTGAGATTTGTTGAATAGAGACAATTGCATCTGTATGATTCAAGTTTCTCCACCTCTTTCGATTAAGTGAGTGATTACTCACTCTTATGTTACAATCTTTTAGTTTATTCGTAAAGTGAGTAATTACTCACTATTAATGTAACTATTTATCCTTTATTGGTGAGGTGAAGACACAAATTTGGCTAGTGAGCAAGAAAAAAGGTCTTCATACGAAAGATGAAGGCCCAAATCCGTCGAGTGAGCAAGAAAAAAGGTCTTCATAAGAGAGATGAAGGCCCAAATGCGTCGAGTGAGCAAGAAAAAAGGTCTTCATACGGGAGATGAAGGCCCAAAACCGTCGAATGAGCTAGAAAAAAGGTCTTCATACGAAAAATGAAGGCCCAAATCCGTCGAGTAAGCTAGAAAAAAGGTCTTCATACGAGAGATGAAGGCCCAAAACCGTCGAGTAAGCAAGAAAAAAGGTCTTCATAAGAGAGATGAAGGCCCAAATCCGTCGAGTAAGCAAGAAAAAAGGTCTTCATAAGAGAGATGAAGGCCCAAATGCGTCGAGTGAGCAAGAAAAAAGGTCTTCATAAGAGAGATGAAGGCCCAAATGCGTCGAGTGAGCAAGAAAAAAGGTCTTCATAAGAGAGATGAAGGCCCAAATGCGTCGAGTGAGCAAGAAAAAAGGTCTTCATAAGAGAGATGAAGGCCCAAATCCGTCGAGTGAGCAAGAAAAAAGGTCTTCATACGAGAGATGAAGGCCCAAATCCGTCGAGTGAGCAAGAAAAAAGGTCTTCATAAGAGAGAAGAAGGCCCAAATGCGTCGAGTGAGCAAGAAAAAAGGTCTTCATACGAAAGATGAAGGCCCAAATCCGTCGAGTAAGCTAGAAAAAAGGTCTTCATACGAGAGATGAAGACCCAAAACCGTCGAGTAAGCAAGAAAAAAGGTCTTCATACGAAAGATGAAGGCCCAAATCCGTCGAGTAAGCAAGAAAAAAGGTCTTCATACGAGAGAAGAAGGCCCAAATGCGTCGAGTGAGCAAGAAAAAAGGTCTTCATACGGGAGATGAAGGCCCAAAACCGTCGAATGAGCTAGAAAAAAGGTCTTCATACGAAAGATGAAGGCCCAAATCCGTCGAGTAAGCAAGAAAAAAGGTCTTCATACGAGAGATGAAGACCCAAAACCGTCGAGTAAGCAAGAAAAAAGGTCTTCATACGAGAGAAGAAGGCCCAAAACCGTCGAGTGAGCAAGAAAAAAGGTCTTCATACGAGAGATGAAGGCCCAAATTCGTCGAGTGAGCAAGAAAAAAGGTCTTCATACGAAAGATGAAGGCCCAAATCCGGTGAGTAGTTAGAGTAAAGGTCTTTCATACGAGAGAAGAAGGCCTAAAACCGACGAGTGAGATAGAGTAAAGTTCTTGATGAAGACCAAGGAAGGAGAGACTCCTTCATAGTTTAAAAGAAACAAGAATTTAGCCAGATTAATAAATTTTTTATTCGTAGAAGGTCCATTGATGAACTCCTACTTTTTTAAAATTTCTTTCTAAAATCTTTCGAATCCTTCTTTTGGATTCTACCACCTTACACCAATCATGAATGACATTTGTCGTAATTCTTTGATCAGGAAAAAGAAGTTTAAATTCTGTTACGTTTCGCATGACTGCAGCTGTAACCTCTTCTTCGTGCCCGCATTCTTCACAAACACATTTTTTCCCCTGCACAGAAATTGAAAACGAGGTGCACTTAATACAAGTGATTCCCTTACGAAGTTGGTCATAATCATAAGCTGTTAATAGTTTAAAAGGTGAGTCTTTAATATGAAGTGAAATTAATTTATCAGCTAGCAACCTATGTTTTTTATCTAACTTTCTAGTAATCATATTTAGTTTTTTTATATAACTATTAACCTGAGCTGGGAAAATGAAAGGTTTGTTGAGAGGTGCTTGGTATAAGGTGAATCCGGGGTTGATGAAAACGACAGAAGCATGAATGGGTATATTAAATCCGAGGTTTTGAAGTAACTGACGCAGCAATGATTCACTTCTACTCAACTGGTTTAGAGGATTAGTAATTTCCGATTTGGGCTTCTTATATAATCGATCTGATTCGTAATAATAGTCCCCTTCATAATTTTTCACTTCGAATAAATAAATGGTATCAGAAAGAATCACTAGGGCATCAATTTGGAACATGGTGTTATTTAGTTTGAGTAGCAAATCATTCAGTATCAAACATTCACACTGAAGCTTATCTGTCAATGTATCAAACAATATCTCGCCTTCATTTCCCTTTTTAAGATTGAAATAGTACTGTTTGTCTTTGTCAGATAAACTGATTCGAGAGTTTAAGGTCTTCAGGATAAGTAATTCTATAGATTCATTACGAGATTTATATGGCATAGTCCACATCCTTTTTTAAATTTTCGAAACATCATGACTATTATATTAAAGATCTCTCTTCATTTAAAACTATTTCCGTGGTTAGTCCTTTGATGAAACCTGCTTTATATTTTTTAAAACCTATTGACAATAGACAGGAAAATAACAGTTAATTAATATAAGTGTAAAAATTGTTACATATAAGGCTAAATCAAACTGCTTTTTGAAAGTGGGGCAGATTTTTGAGGAATATATTTAAACAACCTACATTACTTGTCCAATTAATCGGATTTATTTCAATCATTGTTTTGATGACAGTTCTTTCTGTAAGCGTTATCTTTTCCTCGATGATTGATGACATGACAAAAAAGTCACTAGGTAATCAAGCGATGACGGTGGCAAAAATGACTGCTCAAAAGGAGAAAATTATCGAGGCCCTTGATGATCCTGATCCATCTTTAACGATACAACCAATTTCTGAAGAAATTCGTAAATTTACTGGGGCTGGTTATGTCGTTATTGGTAATAAAGAAGGTATTCGTTATTCTCATCATAAACCGGAAAATATCGGGACAAAGATGGGGACAAGCAGTCGTAAAGTACTTGAAGAGGGTGCATCGATTATATATGAAGGTATTGGGATTTCTGGGCCAGCTATAAAAGCTAAAACGCCTATTTATAAAAATGGAGTTATTATTGGTGTTTCATCTGTTGGTTTTTTAACAGTTGAAGCGGAAGAAAGAGTGAAAGAGTACCGTATAAAATTATTCCAGTTTACGATCATTATTATTTTTATTGGAATGATCGGAGCCATTCTTTTAGCAAGAAGAGTAAAGAAACTAATTTTTAATTTAGAACCAGAAGAAATATCATTTTTGTTTAAAGAAAAAGAAGCTACGATTGAGTCGATAAGGGATGCTACCGTTGCTTTTAATAAAAATTATGTCATCACTTCCATAAATAAAAGAGCTAGGGAATTACTAAAAGGTGATCAAGATGAGATAGGTGGAAAGGTAGTTGATACTCGTCTAATAAAAATTATAGACTATGTTATTCAAACAAAACAAAGTTTAATAAATCAAAAGTTTCTGTTTGGTCACCAGCTATATATGGTCGATGCTGCGCCGATTATACAAAAACTAGAAACAAGTGGAGCTGTATTAACGATCAGGCCGATTTCAGAAATTGAACAATTGACAAATGAAGTCTCACAGATTAAGAGTATTTCTGATAATATTCGCGCTCAAAACCATGAATATTTAAATAAATTAAATACGATATATGGGTTGATTACGCTAGAACAATATGATGAAGCTAGGGAACTGATATCCGATGAAGTGAAAGAACGTCAGGATATTGTTGTTTTTTTAACATCTTCCGTTAAAGACCCGTTTATAGCTGCTTGCCTTCTAGGAAAAATTAATCGTTCAAAGGAAATGAAAATACAACTAGAAATTGATGAAGAGAGCAATTTAGCACAAATCCCTGGATCATTTAACACGAAAATGTTTGTTACCGTTCTTGGAAATATCATTGATAATGCTATGGAAGCTGCAAGTAAAGCTAAAGGAGAACTTGGGTATGTCAAAGTTTCTTTTACTGACTTTGGGAGTGAGATTATCTTTGACATCGAAGATAATGGAAAGGGTGTTCCAGAAGAGTATCATGTAAAAATATTTGAAGAGGGTTTTACGACAAAGGTCGGAGAAAATCATGGACTTGGCCTATCTATTGTTAAAAATACAATCGAATTAATGCAAGGACAAATCTATTTATCTACTAGTGATTCTGGTGGAGCTCGATTTACAATAGCTATTCCGAAAAAAAAGGTGTAAGGGGGAGAGTATATGTTAAAAAGTCCAATCAAAGTCATGATCATAGAAGATGATGAAACCGCTATCAAGATTTATGAAAAATTTACTCATAAGATTGATGGATTTCAAGTTGTAGCAACTACGAGTACTGGGAAACAGGCATTAGAATTAATAAATGTTTTTACTCCGGATTTGATTTTACTAGACGTATTTCTCCCAGATATAAAAGGCACCGATCTTTTATGGGAAATTAGAAAACAACTACGAAGTGTAGATGTAATCTTAATAACCGCAGCCAATGATGTTGATACAGTTAGTGAAGCTATAAGAGGCGGGGCTTTCAGTTACCTTATGAAACCTATTATGATTGATAAGTTTTTGGATACTCTTGAAAAATATAAAGAAACTAGATTAGCATTATTAAATTTAACAACCGTTGAGCAAGAAGATGTTAATAGCTTTTTTAGAATGAACAGTCGCGAAGAACATGTTGTAGACATGGAAAAAGCAGGGGGATTACCAAAAGGAATTGATAAACATACATTAAAGAAGGTTAGACAAAGTATGAAGGAAATGAAAGATAGTATAAATGCAGAGGAATTTGCAAAAATTCTGGGAGCCAGTCACTCCACAGTAAGACGTTACCTTGAATATTTAGTAGCAAATGATGAGATGGAAGTAGAAATTTTATACGGGACCATTGGCAGGCCAGAGCGAAGGTATCTTAAAAAGTAAAGAGAAAAAGCCGGATGTTAGCGACTCAAAAGGTCAGCACACATCCGGCTTTTATTAATAGATAAGAAAGTTTAAATTTTTGAACTTAGTTTCGGTGTCTAGCTCCAGCGCCCAGCGACTAGTGAACTTCCCCCTCCTCCTTACGATAAGTCAACATCGTATCGCTTTCGCTCTTCGTGTTTCCTTTATCTCATACGGAGTGCTCCAGTTCATACGTCGCTGAACGGTCGCTTGCGCTTTTCTTAATGTTTTTCCACAAGCGCCATCCATTCATCAATCGTGACAGATTGGATACGATCGTTCGTTGATTCAATTGAAAAATAGTTTTGAATGATTTTACTAGCTGAAAGGAGATGGGAATCCACTATTTTGACTTGTTCTTCAGATGTAGTTGTTCTTTTAACCCAATCGGGGTAGTTGAATTTCTTTTTGCGGTGTTCTGCTTTTACGAATGATAGGTTAGCTTGCTCAAACCATGTTTTCCATTCTTTTTCGGAATAGCTGCGGACATGGCTGTCATCTCGCAATTTTTCCAACCGATTGACGAAATCATCTAATTCCTCATCTTCTGGAGCAATATTGTCGATAAGGAGAAATTTACCGCCGGGTTTTAGAACACGGGAAACCTCTTTAACAAAAATATCTGGATTCGGAAAATGGTGTGGAGCAATTCGGCAGGTAACCGCATCAAACGTATTTTCTAAAAACGGAAGCGACTCTGCATCTGCGATCACATAAAATATGTTTGAGGCTCCAGAATCCAAGTGGCCTTTAGCCGTCTCAAGCATTTCATAAGTCAAGTCTGTTGCAAAAATCTGTCCTGCGTGCGGAGCTAATGATTTGACTACATGCCCGCCGCCTGTTGCAATATCAAGTACGATCGAGGATGAATCTACATTTAACCAATCCTTTAATAGGACTAAATCTGAACCCTTAGCATGTGTAGTGCTTGTCACATATTTTTGTGCATGTTGACCAAATTGCTGCTGAACCTTCTGCTTGATTGCTTCTGATTTCTCATTCATTTTTCATTTCTCCTTTTGATAGATAAAAAGAGAAGAGATACCTCTTCTCCTATGATGTATTCTGATTGATTGTAAAATAATACTTATTTTTGCATATTTAAAGATTCTAAGATTTCTTGTACCAAAACTTCTTGCTCTTCTAAAAATTTGACAAATTCTTCAGAGTTTTTATATCCGTTTTCCCACCCATTTGTTTCTAAGACTTTTTGCCATTCTGGCGTTTGCGTCAACTCAGTTAATGTTTTATTCCAATAATCAACAGCATAGTCAGGCATTTCTTTTGGTCCGAACAATCCGCGCCAGATCGTAAATTCTGCATCAATTCCTGCTTCTTTATAGGTTGGGATATCTGCATAAGTGCCTTGAAGTCTTTCAGGAGATGATACTCCAAGTACTCGTACTTTTCCAGCCTTTAAATATTCACCTGTACCGGAAATATCAGTAGCAAGAATATCGGCATTCCCGCCAATTAAAGCTGTCATAGCTTCTCCGCCACCATCGTAAGAAATATACTTTATCTTCGTTGCATCTACACCTGCTTTAACGGCAGGCAGCATTGCGACGAGGTGATCTTGTGAACCTGGTGCAGAGCCGCCAGCCAGTGTAAGGCTGCTAGGATCTTTCTTTAAATCGTCAAATAATGATTTCAAATCCGTGTATTTAGAATCAGCACGTACGACAATTGCTCCATAATCCTTTGTTAGCTGTGCCAATGGTGTTAAATCTTTATAAGAGTGTGGGCTGTTTCCTTCTTTTTTCAAATTATTAATAAGTAATGGAACAGAAGGAAGAATCAGGCGATAAGGGTCTTTCTGATCCTGGCTAATAAAATCGGCAATACCAACAGCTTGACCACCACCTGGTTTGTTTTCAACTGTCATTGATTGTTCGACTAGACCTGTATCAGCTAAAGCTTTTGTTAATGCACGGGCTGTCGTATCAAGGCCTCCACCAGCGCCAGATGGTGCATTAATCAAAAATGGTTTTTCAGGATAAGAAACTTCTTGTTTGTTGCTTTCGCCGTTTACTTCTGTTGTGGAACCCGATCCTCCACAGGCTGCCAGACTTAGAACTAATGCTCCGCTGGCAAAGATACTCCCCCATTTTTTCCATTTTAATGTAGAAAACATTTTTCTTCCCCCTTATTTATGATAACGCTTTCAAATGAATCGTATCATTGTCCAAAAAGTGTGAACAGTTTATGATCATTCATTTAATAAAACGTATAAGTGATCTTTTTTTCATATTTTTCATGGATAGCATCCTCTAATTGTGAAAAATATGAAAAAAAGTAGAAAAAATAAAAGCAATTGAACTTATTCTTTTAATCTTCTAATAAATACTACTTTCAAAGATAATTTTGGAAAGCGGTTACATAATTGCTACATAAAATTGGGGGTAGATGGGTTGGAAAAAATTTTTGATCGGTATGCAGGGGTTATCTTTTTATTAATAGGAGCCGCCTTTATTTTCGAAAGCAGAAAAATATCTTCGAGTTCCTATGGCAGTAACGTTGGTCCGGATATTTTTCCGATTGGCCTTGGTATTCTATTAATCTTACTAAGTATACGACTATTATTTGAAACAACGAAGTACGTTGGTGAAGCAGAAAAAAATAGTAAACCCGATTACAAACGTTTTTTACTTATTTTAGGTGCTGCAATCCTATACGTCCTACTTTTAGACACAATTGGTTATGTTATTACGACATTTTTATTTTTACTTTTTTCATTTCGAGTGATGAAAACAGGAGGATGGATCAAAATGATCTTAATCGCTGCGGCTTTTTCATTCGGAGTATATTATGTGTTTGTAGAAGTACTACAAGGATCGTTACCAGGATTCCCATTATAAAATCATAGGAGGTGTATGAATGGAAACTTTGCAATTTTTATTAGATGGATTTAGTGTTGCTATGCAATGGCACAACTTGTTATTTGCCTTTTTTGGAGTATTAATTGGTACGGCGGTTGGAGTACTACCTGGCATCGGTCCGATGAGTGGTGTAGCGTTATTGATTCCAATCACAAGTACACTTACCGGGGGACTAGACCCTGAAAGTGCTGCTGCTAGTTCGCTTATTTTACTAGCTGGCGTTTATTATGGTGCCATGTATGGTGGCTCAACAACATCTATTTTATTAAATACACCTGGTGAATCATCTTCAGTGGTGACGGCTTTGGATGGCTATCAAATGGCGAAGCAGGGAAGGGCAGGTGCAGCTTTATCGATATCTGCGATAGGATCATTCATTGCCGGTATTATTGCCTTACTTGGATTAACTTTGTTAGCTGATCCATTATCTGAAATGGCACTATCATTTGGTCCATCAGAATACTTCTCCTTAATGTTACTAGGTCTTTGTGCTGTCAGTGGACTAGCGGGAAAATCAATCACAAAGGCGTTAATCATGACAGTGCTAGGATTGCTGCTAGCTACCATAGGCATTGATAATGTATCAGGTGTTTCACGTTTTACTTATAATTTTGCCTATTTATATTCAGGGCTTGAGTTTCTAACGGTAGCTGTTGGTTTATTTGCACTTGGCGAAGTGTTCAAGACGATATTAGAAAAGGATAAAGATGGCGGAAAAATTGCTAAGGTAGGTCGAATTCTTCCATCAAAACAAGATTTCAAGGATAGCACAAAACCGATCGTACGCGGCTCACTTCTTGGTTTCTTTATTGGAGTTCTTCCAGGTGCCGGTGCTACACTTGCTTCGTTCTTTTCTTATATTACAGAAAAAAAATTAAGTAAAAATCCTAATAAGTTTGGGAATGGTGCTATTGAAGGAGTAGCGGCTCCAGAGTCAGCGAATAATGCTGCATCAGGGGGAGCGATGATCCCATTGCTGACAATGGGGATACCAGGGTCAGGAACAACGGCTATTTTAATGGGTGCCTTAATTATGTACAATGTTCAGCCAGGTCCATTATTATTTGATGACCATCCAGAGGTTGCCTGGGGACTTATTGCTAGTATGTTTATAGGAAATGTCATGCTACTCATTCTTAATATGCCTTTAGTAAAAGTGTTTGCAAAAGTAATCGAAACACCGTCCCACTATCTATTACCTATTATTATCGCGATTTCCATTTTCGGAGTGTATGCCGTACAAGCAAATACATTTGATTTACTATTGCTTCTTGCCTGTGGTGTGGCCGGCTATTTTTTAACTAAGTACGACTATCCAGTAGCACCTCTAGTACTTGCACTCGTACTCGGTCCTATGATTGAGAATAATATGCGACGGGCGTTAACAGCATCAAAAGGCGATTTTTCCGTATTTATTACTAGTCCAGTTTCTCTCCTCTTTTTAATTATTGCCGTTTTATGGATCTTAGTTCCATTAATTTTGAAATGGAAAGGCCGAGATGTGATCGTTAATGAAGAAGAATAATAAAAAGTAATATGGGATAAGAAGGTAAATATGCATATCTATGTATGTTTACCTTCTTTCTTTTTCTGAAAGAAGGGTAAATCATATGGAAATATTTTTTCAAATCTTGTTGCATATCATTCTTCCATTATTTGTGTTAATTTTGGCAGGGGTTGTACTCATGAGAGTTTTCACCCTTGATTTATCGACCTTGTTGAGATTAACGGTGAATTTTGTTGAACATTAGCCCAGGCTCATACCTGAAATAGAATAGGCTGTATAATCTAATTATAAATGCGGTTTTTTGAGATTCAAATGTACTTAATGATGAACACTATCCCGGCTTCTTAGAAAGTTTGTTCTTTATTGCCCTGGTAAAAGCCACTTTTCGCAATGATTAAAGAGAATTTTGTCCTTCATATGTTAGATGAAGGCCATTTTTTACATTTTAAGAAGAGTTATGTCCTTCAAAGGTTAGATGAAGACCACTTTTTGTAATTTTAAGAAGAGAAAAGTCCTTCATAGCCCGTATGAAGGCCGCTTTATGTAATTTAAAGAAGAGAAAAGTCCTTCATAGCCCTTATGAAGACCGCTTTATGTAATTTAAAGAAGAGAAAAGTCCTTCATAGCCCGTATGAAGGCCGCTTTATGTAATCTTAAGAAGAGAAAAGTCCTTCATAGCCTGTATGAAGGCCGCTTTATGTAATTTTAAGAAGAGAAAAGTCCTTCATAGCCCGTATGAAGACCACTTTTTGTAATTTAAAGAAGAGAAAAGTCCTTCATAGCCCGTATGAAGGCTACTTTTAGTAATTTAAAGAAGAGAAAAGTCCTTCATAGCCCGTATGAAGGCCGCTTTACGTATTTTTAAGAAGAGTTTGGTCCTTTATTTGCCCGGCGGGTAATAACCGAAAAACTCGAATTCAAGCTGTTCTTATGTTTTAAAGGCGTCATCATTGTGGTGAAAGGGTATAATAAATTAGCAGAAGCAGACACTAAAATGGGATAATTGTGTTGATATAAAAAATTAGGTACCTAAAATATGTATAAGGCTAAATTTAAAAATTTGAAGATAAATGTCATAAAAAGAAGAGGAGATACAATGACAAAAGAAACAATAAGTCCGGGATGGAACTTTGACAACAGTTATACACGCCTGCCAAAGAAGTTTTTCACCAGCCATAATCCGACCCCTAAAAACTCACCAGAGTTGATTATTTTTAATGCACCTTTGGCAGCGTCGCTTGGGTTAAATGAAGAAGAGTTGCGAGGAAAGGATGGCGTAGCGGTGTTTGCCGGAAATGTCATTCCCGAAAATGCTTCACCGCTTGCTCAAGCTTACGCAGGGCATCAATTCGGACATTTTAATATGTTAGGGGATGGACGGGCTATTCTCCTTGGCGAACAAATCACGCCAAAAGGAGAGCGCTTTGATATTCAACTAAAGGGTCCTGGTCGAACACCATATTCCCGCGGTGGTGATGGCCGTGCAGCACTTGGGCCAATGCTGCGTGAATATATAATCAGTGAAGCGATGCATGCGCTTGGTATTCCGACTACCCGCAGTCTTGCAGTGGTAACAACAGGTGAGAACATCCTTCGTGAAACCGTACTGCCTGGTGCGATTTTGACCAGAGTGGCTGCCAGTCATATTCGCGTCGGTACCTTTCAATTTGCAGCACAATGGTGCACAGTTGAAGAACTGAGAGCCCTTGCTGATTATACATTGCAAAGACATTATCCTGACATAGACAATGATGAAAATCGCTATCTTTCCTTGCTGAAGGAAGTGATCAAACGTCAGGCTGATTTGATTGCAAAATGGCAACTCGTTGGCTTTATACATGGAGTTATGAACACCGACAACATGACCATTAGTGGTGAAACGATTGATTATGGACCATGTGCTTTTATGGATACGTATGATCCTGCAACAGTATTCAGTTCGATTGACACTCAGGGCCGCTATGCATATGGAAATCAGCCATATATTGGTGGATGGAATCTTGCACGATTTGCTGAAGCCTTACTGCCGCTGTTGCATGAAAATGAGGAAAAGGCTGTCGAACTTGCCCAAGAGGAAATTTCAATTTTTACTGAGTTATATCACCATAACTGGCTGACAGGAATGAGAGCGAAACTAGGAATCGTTAACGAAGAGGAACAGGATGAAGCTCTCATAAAAGATCTCCTAGATATGATGCAGAAGAATGGTGCGGATTATACAAATACCTTCCGTGCATTAACATTTGATCAACATAGGAATACAGTTTTGTCTGGCACGGAAGAATTTGATCAGTGGTATAAGCTGTGGCAGGAGAGACTTGTTAGACAGGAGATTTCCAAAGAATCCTCACAGGAATTAATGCGAAACTCCAATCCTGCTGTCATCCCTCGGAATCATCGGGTGGAAGAGGCGCTAGATGCAGCAGTGAAGCAAGAAGACTTCAGTGTAATGGAACAGCTTCTTGATGTTCTTGCACAACCATACGCACACACACCAGAAAAGGCGGAATACTGCACACTTCCTGAACCGTCAAATCGTCCTTACCAGACGTTTTGCGGTACGTGATAAAAGCCTGCTTTCTTCCATACTAGGATATAAACTTCACCAAGCAATATAGAAAAAGCGTGTATTTAAATCTAAACACGCTTTTTTGATTTGCACTGTCCGAAATGAAGAGCATATTAGCAGGGAGTAAGGTAATTACCTGATATAATGGCAAGAGGATGGAAGGTGGAAATTATGAAGATAAGTATCCTAGATCAATCACCGATTTCTTCAGGTAAAACAGCAGAAGATGCATTAGAAGCATCTGTTAAATTAGCGCAATTCGGTGAGCAATATGGGTACACACGGTATTGGATTGCTGAACATCATGATATATCAGGACTTGCATGCTCTGCTCCAGAAGTCATGTTAGGGTACATAGGAGCAAGAACTAATACAATTCGAATCGGTTCAGGAGCAGTGCTGCTGCCAAACTATAAACCGTACAAGGTTGCTGAAACACATAATTTGCTTGCTACACTCTTTGAGGGGCGTATTGATATCGGAATTGGACGGTCGCCAGGGGGTTCAGCAGAAGCATCATTGGCCTTATCAGATAACTTTTTACAGCAAATGAGTAAATATCCCGAATCTGTTAAAGAACTTTTGAGATTTATAAATCAAGATTTTCCCTCAGACCATCTATTTTCAAAAATTACCGCTTCACCGCAGCCGCGGGAATCCCCTCAGCCATGGATTCTTGGCACTAGTACGAAAAGCGCGTTATTAGCTGCGGAATGTGGAACAGGTTATGCGTATGCACATTTTATGAGAAACCATGGAACGAGTATTGTTGAAGGGTATCGGGACAATTTTAGAAAGAATGGAAAATTGGCGAGACCAAATATCATTATTGCTGTTTCGGTCATTTGTGCGGAAACAACAGAAAAAGCTGAAAAATTAGCTTTAAGTCAATTTTTGTGGGCGATACTGTCATCTAAAGGGGAAAAGATGATTAAAATCCCTTCAATAGAAGAAACAGAGCAATATACATTTTCTGAAAAAGAAGAAGAAATGATACATAAGATGAAAAGGAAAATGATTATTGGGAATCCTCGTGAAGTAAACCAGCAGCTTCATGCACTGCAAGCTTTGTATGGAGCAGATGAAATGATGATATTGACGATCACTCATCAGTATGAGGACAGGCTTCGATCCTATCAACTCATTGCTGAGGAACTTTCTAAAAATAAGTGAAAAGAGGGAAAAATATGAAGTGTAAAATAAACCGTAATGCAGCAAAGGTATTAAAGAAAATGCTAGATAGCGATGATGCAACAGGAAAAATGGTTCGTGTTTTTGTTACACAACAACACGGCGACCATGCCCACTATGATCTAAAACTTGATACACCAACAGAACATGATGAAATTGTAAAAACAGATAAAGATATCGACATTTTATTAGACAAAAGAAATGACTTTCTTGACGGAGTTTGGATTCAATATTTCTACGTGCCTCGAGAAGAGTTCATCATTACAAATCCTTCAAAGGGAAGTCATACTCACTAAGCCACTTATTTGTGAAAGAGACCATGCTTTATTATAGGGAAATCACTATAAATGAGGCATGGTTTTTTTACGTACAATTCAGGAGAAACCGGAAGATACATACTTTCAAATGAGCCATGATTATTGCCTGATTAATGGAAGCACATGCCACAGTTAAATTTAAAATATTCATTTTAATATGAAGGAAAAGGGACGGAAGCCGTTTAAATAGTCATATATATAAGGATATGACAAATAACTTTGATAGAGCTTGTTGATTTCTGCCTTACATGAATTGGATTATGGCACACCAACAGATCTTTAAAGTGAGTACATAAGAGGGGGATGCAAATGGGAGAACAAGATCTATGGTTAAGGATGTCAGATGGTCATGACGTGTTTGTGAAGAAATGGTATGAAGAAAAAAAGAAACCAACAGCCATTTTACAACTATCACATGGCATGGCAGAGCATATTAAACGCTATCACGAGTTTGCGAATTCATTAGCATCAAAAGGTATTGTTGTGTTTGGAAATGACCATCGCGGACATGGTGAAACTGGTGGGAAAAGTGGTGTTTTAGGATTTTTTGCTGAAGAGAATGGATTTGAACGTGCGGTAGATGATTTAAAGGAAATCAATTGTGTTATTCATGAACAATATCCTGATACACCTGTTTTTCTGATGGGGCATAGCATGGGGTCATTTTTAGTTCGACGCTTTGTACAGCGTTATCACAACTGTATTCATGGTGTGATTATTTCGGGGACGGGCGGCAATCCTGGCTTTATGGGAAAGCTCGGTAAAACACTAGCAAAATCTCAAATGAGAAAATTAGGAAACAAAACAGAGAGCCCTTTAATGAATAAACTAACTTTTGGCAGCAACAATAAAAAGATTGCAGATGCTGAAACAGAATATGATTGGTTAACTCGAGATCGAAACGAAGTCAAGAAGTATATTGATGATCCTTATTGTGGGTATATTGCTACGACAGGTTTTTATTATGATTTACTATCAGGACTAGACATCATCCATAAAAATAATGAAGTAAATAAAATCGATAAAAACTTACCATTCTTCTTTTTTAGTGGTGATCAGGATCCAGTCGGCAATCATACGAAGGGTGTCATCGGTGTGATCGAACAATTCAAAAAGCATGGTATTAAAAAGATCGATTATACTTTTTACAAAGAAGGGCGTCATGAAATGCTTAATGAAACAAATCGTGAAGAAGTGACGAACGATATTATTCAGTGGATAGAGAAGCAATTATCGATTAGTTGTTGACATGTAACCAAAAGGTTTCGTATTATATATACGAAACCTTTTGGTTACATAAATAACATGGAGGCAATAAACATGACAAATAATCAAGATAAATTACCTGAAGTCCGTAAAACGACCATTTTTAATGCACCAATTGAAAAAGTATGGGAAGCAGTTTCTACTTCTGAGGGCATTGCTGGGTGGTTTATGCCAAATGATTTCGAACCAAAGGTAGGACATGAATTTACGATTCATTCACCATTTGAAAAATCACCATGTAAAGTGTTGGAAGTAAACCCGCCAAATGGACTGTCATTCTCATGGGGAGTATTTGGCTGGGAAATATCATTTGAATTAAAAGACTTAGATGGAAAAACAGAGTTTACGCTTGTTCATTCTGGTTGGGGAGCGCCAAACGATATTGTCGGACCAGCTGGAGAGACATTTACTGTTGTAAGAGATCGAATGAGCAAAGGCTGGGATTCTATTGTCAGCGACCGTCTGCGTAAAGTAGTTGAGGAATAATGTCTGCCGCACAAAAATATGATGTTTTCCAAGCGATAGCAGATCCTTCGCGAAGAAAAATGCTAAAGCTTTTAGCAAATCAAGAATTACCTGTGACAATGATTAGTCATCATTTCCCAATGAGCCGTACTGCAGTCTCTAAGCATTTGAATATCCTTTTGGAATCAAATCTTGTCAGTGTAGAGAAAGTTGGCAGGGAAAAAAGGTACAAGCTTCAGCCTGATGCCTTACTCGAGCTAAAACATTGGCTATCCTTTTATGAACAATTTTGGGATAACAAGCTTTCGATGCTTAAACATCTTGTTGAAAATGAGGAAACAGATGAATTAAAGGTCATTGATAGCAAACGTACCAATGAATAAATAGAGAGGCTGTCTCAAAAGTTTCCTTTGAGACAGCCTCTTGAATAAAAGATTAAAACATTCCCATTAGCTGATTAACAGCAAGGAACACAAACATAATCACGCAGCCAATTAAGACACTATTTGCCAACCATTTATTTCTAAACTGGGCTTCAACTTTTTTAGAATTAAGCAATATAACTAATGAGATTGCTAGAAAAGGCATAAATAATGCACCAAGTGCACCATAGATAATAATCAGTTGGACCGGTTTACCAAAGAATAATAGAATCAATGGAGGAAATGTCAGCCAAGCTAAGTAAAAGCGATAAGCCGGATCTGTTTCTTCAACAGACTTGTTTTCATAGGATTTATCTTTACGTGCTTTCATAAGACGAATAAAATCCGCAAATAGATATGGAACACCATTCCAAACACCTAATAATGAACTAAATGCTGCAGACCAAAAAGCGATTAAGAATAACCAACGTAAGGTTGCACCGAATTCTTCGCCTAGCATTTCCGCTAAAGTTAGTAATCCTTGATCCCCGCTAAGCGTTACACCTGTCCCAAATAAAAACTGTGCACCGATGATTAAGGAAGCGATTGTAAAGATGGCTGTAACAGTATACGCTACCTTCGAGTCTGTTCTCATAACGGAAATCCAGCTTTTACCTTCCCACTTTTTCTCTTTCAGCCAATATCCATAAGATGCCATCGTAATTGTACCGCCAACACCGCCAATCAAACCAAGCGCCATCATGAAAGAACCATCTGGCATTGTAGGAATGAACCCCTTCGCAAAATCACCAAAACTCGGTAAAAACAATGCAGCAGTACCAATAATCGTAATGAACATAATCGCGATTAATACGGTCATAATTCGTTCAAATAGTAGATATCTGCCACTAAATACGAGAAGGAAGCCAACGACAGAATGGACAATTGCCCATCCCCATATAGGCATGATTGGAAACATCGCTTCCATTGCCATTCCGCAAGTTGCAGCAGCTGCAGCACCATAAACAAAACCCCAAATAATTGAATAAGTACTAAAATATCCAGTTGCCCAGCTCCCTAATGAACGCCATCCTTCTAAAATGGTTTTACCAGTTGCTAAATACCAACGGCCAACACCTTCATTTAAAAAGTATTTTAAGACAGAACCGATAATGATTGCCCATACAAATGTCATCCCAAAAGAAGTACCAAGGACAATGGCCGTAATCATATCTGCTGTTCCAACACCAGTTGCTGCTACCGCAAGCCCTGGACCGACCATCGACAATTTTTCCTTTAGTGATGTTGGTTTTTTGTATTCATTTGGTGGTTGGCTGTGATTGTTCAAATCCTTTTCTACTTTCATCCCATTTCCTCCTTGTCTAATAAAACGTTTACAAAATTAGTTTATCATAATAGTTTGCTGGTTTTTCTTTTATCTACCTTTTTTGGTAGAGTCTGGCTTTGAACAAGTATGGCCCCCTCTAGTAGCTATGAATCTAATCTTTCAATTTAGCAGAATATGAGGGGAGCCTATTTTCATCCTCCTTGCTTAAAAACAGTTTTCAAAGATCGTCGTGATTCCTTGCCCGCCAGCTGCACAAAGTGTCGCTAAACCATATTTTTTCTTTCGTTTTTTCATGGCGTGAAGCAGTGTGACACAAATGCGCGAACCACTGTTTCCAATTGGGTGACCTAAAGCAATCGCCCCGCCATTAACATTTACTTTTTCAAGTGGTAAACCAAGCTCTTTAATGACAGCAAGTGATTGTGCAGCAAATGCTTCATTTAATTCAAAGAGATCAATATCATCTAATGATAATGACGCTGTTTTTAACGCATTTAGAGAAGCTTGAACAGGCCCGATTCCCATTCGGTCTGGTGTAACTCCACTTACCCCAATACCAATGATTTTCGCAAGCGGAGTTAAATTGTATTGATCAATCGTTCGCTTGGACACGATTAACAGCAAGGACGCACCGTCATTTAGTCCCGAAGCATTTCCAGCTGTTACAGTACCATTATCCACAAATGCAGGCTTCAAATTAGCAAGTTTGTCGAGACTTGTTTTTCTAGGATGTTCATCCTGACTAAATTCAATTGGTGCTCCTTTTCTTTGTGGTATGGAAACAGGAATAATTTCCTCCGCAAAATCACCGTTTTCAATGGCGTTTGCTGCCTTGATTTGGCTGTTTAACGCAAATTCGTCTTGCTCCTGCCGACTAATTTCATAATCCTTTGCAAGATTTTCAGCAGTGAGTCCCATCGTAAATCTTCCATAAATATCTGCAGGCTGAGAGCCAGGCTGGCTTTCTTTATTAGGATCCAGCAATTCAGCATTTCCAGATAAATAACCAAAGCGTGCCTTTCTCATATAATATGGAGCTGTACTCATGCTTTCGACCCCGCCAGCGAGCATTGCATCTGCCATTCCTGTTTTAATACTTAGGAATGCATTTTGAATCGCCTGCATACCCGAACCACATTGGCGGTTTACCGTATATCCCGGCAGTGATTCTGGAAATTTTGCTTTTAATAAGGAGTAACGAGCTATATTCGACTGATCCTGTGTTTGCTTTGCTTGACCGATTATGACTTCATTTATGATTTCTAATGGTATCAGCTGTTTTGCTTTTATATCTTCATACAAAGGAAGTAACAATTCATCTGGCTGAACATTAACTAATGCACCGCCGATTTTCCCAACAGCTGTTCTTTGGGCACTTACGACGTAAACATCATTTTTCATCTAGGATGACCTCCTTTAGTGATTCAGCAATGACAAAGTTACTTTCCGTTTTACTTCGAACTTCTTCAAGCTGGATACCTGGCATTAACTCGATTAAAGTAAGGGTATTATTCTTCATTTCAAAGACTGCTAGATCGGTAATAATAACGTCTACTTTCCGAATGGAAGTGATAGGATACGAGCAGCTTTTTACTAATTTTGACTCGCCTTTTTTATTCGTGTGATTTGTTGTCACGATAATTTTTTTAGCGCCGCTCATTAAATCCATCGCACCGCCAACACCCATAATGTTTTCCCCAGGAATCGCCCAGTTAGCAATATAGCCATTTTCATCAACTTGCAGAGCACCTAGTATAGCAACATCAATATGTCCGCCTCTAATCATCGCAAACGAATCGGCACTGCTAAAATAAGAGGCCCCGATTGCTTCACCAATCGGAAGTTTTCCAGCGTTCACTATAAGTGGATCAATATCATCTTTCGTTTTTAGGTCGTCGACACCTAATAACCCATTTTCTGTGTGTAAAAAAACATGTTTAGACTCGATATATTTGCTGACAAGAGTAGGAATACCAATACCGAGATTGACGATATTACCATCCTTCAGTTCTTTTGCAGCACGCATCGCAATTAATTCTTTTGGTTTTACCATTGTGTTCATCGCGCTACAACCCCTTCTTTTGTTACTATTTTTTTGCTGTAGACAAGGGCATCAACATAAAGATGTGGTGTCGCAATTAATTCTGGATCAAGCTTGCCGGCTTCAACTATTTCATCGACTTCAGCAATCACATAATCAGCTGCAGTCGCCATCATCGGATTAAAATTTCTCGCTGTCTTGTAATAGATGAGGTTGCCAAGCTCATCTGCTTTATGTGCGCGAATTAAGGCAACATTCGCCTTTAAAGCTGGTTCAAAACAGTATAACTTTCCATCGATTTCTCTTATTTCTTTATCCTTCGCAAGCTCTGTCGATACAGACGTAGGTGTGTAATAACCGCCAATACCGGCACCTCCAGCTCTAATCGATTCTGAAAGTGTCCCCTGTGGTAAAAGCTGGACATCAATTTTTCCTGAGTGGTACATGTTGCCGACTTCTCGATTACTTGTAAAATAGGAACCT